>CAVJRU010000055.1:0-14383 GCA_963652025.1 bacterium | reverse complement strand
AGGTGCAAAAGCCACCTTGGCAGTCTCGGACACAGAGAATGCAAAAACAGGCGTGCTCTCCTCTTGCTCCTGAGGCTCCGGAGTGATCTCATCCTCCTCCCCCTCCGGCGTCACAGGGGCGGCTTTACTGCAGCTAGAGAGGGCAAAGATAGCCGTCGAGAGCAGCAGAAGAGTGTTTCTCAAAACGTGTTTCATATTGATTGGGATGAATTTTAATAGGAGTATATACATTATTCCTAAATACTGCTTCTTGTTGTTTGGACAATAGTGTACAGGGCGCTAATCTGATAGATGTAGATAATAATCCAGACAGTCGCCTGATGTATCTTCCCGAACGCTCGATTTAGCAATCATTATAAGTATATATGGAGGATACTTCTTCATATCGTTAATTATATTTGGATAGCTCTGAAATGTCAATGGATCACTTTTAAAGTCAAAACTCGACCTTTTATCCCATAACGTATAGGCATCTTTTATATTTTCATCATAGCAGAGGAAACATCTGATCCTATTAGTTATTCCCTTATTATATTCGTAGGCTTCATTGCCATATGTGAAATAAAACCCATACGCCCCCGTATTTATATAGTTATTTACAAGTTCGTATAAAGTAAGGTTTTCCTTATTCACGAGAATCTTACTCCAATCCTCGGGGTCCGATGGGTAGATTAGATTCTCGGTCAAAAGACTTTTTTTAGTCGTCGATGTGTTGGGATCTTTATAATATTGATAAAACTTCCAGTTCGTATCGGAAAAATCAAACGTCGGAGTAATGCGCTGTTCAAGGCTGTTCCCCCAATAGTCGGTAACTTTGAGGGTTATGTACTCGCAATAACGGGAAGCCCAGTTGATTTGTATCTCCCCATCTCTCCTCATAATGTCTTCAGTTGTCCCAAATTTAGCATCTGCATAGTCTTGACTCTTGATGAGTTCAAAGGTCATTTTCGGGAGCGATTCCAAAATAAATTCATTGTCTTCTTTTGAGTAACCGTCAGGGCTGCACTTTATAATGTATTTGACTGAATAATTGGTTTTGGATCCCTTCCAAGTGAAATCTTTTTCGACTAGATTAGTGGATGCATTGAGAAATACATAGTACGGTTTAATATTATCTGAACTAAACCGTGGGAGCGCAGCAATTGATAATGACAGGACATTTTCTCCTGACTCATCAGTTACCGTAATTTTGGTTGATGACTGCAGCAAGTAGGCGTCCCGGGTGGCTTTGATGGTTATGGAGTTGCTGATTTGCGTCGTAGAAGTCGTGAAATAATCAGTATTCTCTGTAATTTTCCAGATACCTTTGCTGGCAGAGTCTGAAAGATGGAAAGAGAATTCTTCGCCCGCAGGGACATAAGCCAAGTCACTCGCCTTTTGACCTGTGGAGTTATCAACGATGTAAATCCCCTTAGGGAAGGTCGGCTTTGTGACTTTGAGGGTGAAAGACATTGATTTGTCGCTCTGGTCGGTGACTTTGACTGTGGCTGTGCCTATATTGCTTGTGGCCGTAATCTCCGCCTTCGGCGCCCAATATTCTGATCCTCCGCTGTGGGCGAGTGAGATTATGTCAGACCCGTCTGTGACTTCCCACTTTGCCTCATAACCTGAATTGATGCTGAAGTCTCCGGAGCTTCCCTGGTCGAGCCGGAATGAACCGCCGTTCTTTATTTCCGTGCCGTCGGGCGCTGTGACCACCATTTCGCCTTCGATGCCCTTAGGGTCAACTTTGAGGGTAAAATTGCACTTGTGCTCAAGATTGTATTCGCGGTCTTGCACAGTGATGCATATATCCGTGCTGCCGAAAGTCCCGTTGAAATCGAGAGTCAAGAAAATTGTGAATGTTCCTTCTGACGGCTCAGTTATCTTTGCAAGAGAAAGAGTGAAAATTGACTCGTCTGAGGAGGTTATGCTCAGATCTTCCTTCTTGAAATCGGGAATTGAGCAGCTGACAATCAGGACTTTCTTCCCGTCCATATTCAAGTAAATATCATCTCTGGAGATTTTCTCCCCTTCTTCTATCGGTTTCAGGGCCCCACCCTTTGCCATACGGAGGAAGCTGATCCTGGATGTGAGCTCTGACACGGTAACAGAGATGGTCTGGGATTTCTCGGCTTCGGAGCCTTCTTTTGGGCTCTTCGCGGAAACCGTGACTGTGCATTTCCCTGTCTTGAGCCCGGTGAATACGGCCTTTCCTTCATCGAATTCGACCTTCAGGACGTCCTCGTCGCTCACTTCCCAGTTGAGGGCCGCGGCACTTGCCTCCAGGTCCTCCACATCGGCATCAGGGTCAAGCTCCACGCTCACTTCAACCTCGTACGGCAGTTCGGTAAAAAGCTCCATCGACGCCGGAACCGAGAATGAAACGACCGGGACAGGATCGACGGTGACTTCTACTTCTGCGGAAGCCTTGCCGCAAGTTGCCGTGACGGTCGTCTTCCCCTCGCTCCAGGAGCTTACTTTGCCGTTTTTTACGGTCGCAACCTCCGGGTTTGAACTTGTCCACTCGATAACGGCGCTGGCTGCAGCGGATTCCGGCAGCACGGTGTATTTTATTTTCGCGGTTTCGCCCTGAGTGAGTTCAAGCTTGCCGTTCTTGGGAGAAGTAATCACAATCTCCTCCACCCCTACCTCGGACGGCTCCGCCCCCTGCTTGTTGCAGGAGGGGAGAAGAGCCGACGCGAAGAGGAGGCTGACTAAAAATATTGATGGCTTTCGCATATTGATATTTCCTTATATAATATATGGTTTTAGAAGGATTTCTGAGGATAGATTCGTTTTTGAAGAGGGAGTGTACTGGAGTACTCGACCGATGAAAAAATGAATATAGACCAGAAAGACACTAAAAATAATAGTTCAAAGCCACATTGAAGCCTATGTTCTCCGTTCCGTAGAGCAGGGCGTGGCTGCCAGGGCTGATGAGGTCGTTGTACTGCTCCACCTTGTTCGTGAGGGAAGAGAAGCCCTCGAAAATGGCGTAGGTCTGAGGCTGCCACATAAACATCACCGGAGTGAAAGTCATCGCGGCAGTAAGGGAGAGCTTGCCCATAATGAACCACTCCACACCCATATCAGCGCTGATGCCAAGGCCCTGGGTGACTCCCACATTGTAGCGCTTCAGAGGTCTGCCGTAGGCAATCCCGAGAGTGGACTTGAAGTCGTTGAGGGTCGGGTCTGAGCCTGAAGCGGCAGGCTGAGTCATCGGCATTGAGGATGGAACCGTGTTGAGGGAAGTGATGGCGTTGCCGTAGTCGAAACTGAGGCCGCCGCCTGCGATGGCATAGACAAGGTTGAAGCCTGCAAGGAACTTCAGAGGGCCCTTGCCTGCGAGGTACTGGGCACCCACAGCGAGGCTTCCGCTGTTGAGGTTGGAGATGGCGTCGTCCACCACCTTGTTCTCGGAGTTCGGGTCGATGGACTTCGCGAGGTCGTCCTGGACATATTCCTTATAGTCGATGTGGCTTCCGTTAAGACCAACTGTGGCGCGGATGGCCCAGTTCTCGTTGATGTAGTACCTCAGGCGGAACGCGGCGAGAGGGTCCTGCGAGAGGATGAACATCTGCTTGCTGGCGGTGGCGTTGTCGCTGATGAACGCTCCGGCATATTCTCCGGCCTTCGGCTGCATAGAGAGCTTATATCCGAGTGTGGCAGGGTTGAAGGTCACACCGATGGACCATTCTCCGCCCTTGGGGCTGAACTTCTCCGAAGCGCCCTTCCCCCTCTCCTGTGCGAAGAGGGCGGAGGAAAGCAGAAGAGCTCCCGCCAATACGATTATCTTATTTATTTTCATAGTCATTTTTATTTAAGGCCAGGTTCAGAAATTAATGCGGTAGGAGTCATATCAAGCTTGAAATACGCCGCCATTCCGCAGTCCACGCTCTTCTCCACGGCCGTATAGAAATAAGCCTCTGTATCCGTCAGCTTGTTGTCCTCGTTGGCGGCGTAGGTGTCGCCCTTGCCCTCAGCAACGCACTTGACTTTCAAAGCCTTGCCGGCAGGGCAGCCGAGAGTGGTCTCGAAATAGCCGTCCTGAACGGTGGTGACGGTCTTCACGGCATACTCCACATTGCCGTCGCTGTCAGGAAGCCCGTAGAAAATTTTCACCTCGAAACCCGGGTTAGGAACATCGGTGTCGGATTTTCCGTTCTTGTCCACGGCGATGTAGCGCACGTGGCCGCAGATGATGGATTTTGTGGTGATGGTCTCCTCGTTGATAGTGGTGGGCTCAAGAGTCGTGCAGGAAGTGCAGGCGAATATGAGCGAAGAAATCGCGAGTGTCACCAGACCGAAGGTGACCGCAGCCCGATAGGAAAGAATCTTTTTCATAATCAGTTGTATTTATTTGTGTTATTGTTTCTTTGTGTGTGGGAATGTTTAGTTTTCCTTGACGCAGCGGACTGACCACTCGCTTAACGCATTTGCGCCCCAGCCTGATATTGCCCTCTCGGAATCGAGTTTCATCCAGCCTATGTTTCCGCCCCCGTCTTTAGAGGATGTCCAATAGCGGCCCTCGGAGCTGCCTGGAGATAAGACAGGAAGGAATATGCTGGAGGCTGTTGATGAGTAAGCTTTGTTTCCGGCGAACCAGTAGCCATTCATTCCGAGATAAGTCGTCCAATCAGAAATACTTCCTCTGGCGTCATCTATCGTACCTAGTTCTTCATGGGTCGGGACTTTCCATCCGCTCGGGCAGGCGGTCTTCGCGCCTTCAAAAGTGTAAAGGGAACCATATAAATTTCCAAGTCTTGCGCCAGCATTGAACTGTTTCCAAGTATATCCGGCTATTTCGACGCTAAGTGATGTGTCCAAAGTTATCTGAGTACCGTCAGAGAGATAATATAAGGCGCTGTCGTCGGATAACAGGCAGGAGCAGCTCATAGCCCAGTCCAATGATTTGCATACCACTTTTGTCAAGTTGTCGTTGCCGGTAAGGTTTACATCGGTCAGTTTCTCATTCTTTGACAGGTCGATGCTTGTGAGCTCATTGTTGGAGCAGTTGAGGGTTGTGAGCGCAGGCATCTGGTCGAGCACTCCGTCAAGGCTGTAGATATCCATAAAGGAGATGTCGAGGGACGTCAGAGCACTCATCTGGTCAGGCTCAGGCTGTCCGTCGCCGTCGGTGTCGAAGTTGGCAAGGAGATAGGAGATGAATTCTTCTTCCGTTTCCATAACCGGGACGAGGCTAATGTAGGAAGAAGCAATCTGGATGTCGCCGCAAGAGACCTTGAGAGAGAGGGAGGCTCCTGAGCGAGAGCGGATGAAGTCCTTGCCGAGGTTTTGCGCGTCTACGGTAATGGACAGAACACCGTCCTTTGCCCAGGCCTCTTTGATAGGCATCTCAACGCTATTGCCTCCGGTGGCTTTTATGAAAGTGAGAGTGCTGACGGCATCGGTGGAAAGGGCCGTTTCCCAGTCTTTTGCAATTTTTTCGGCTGCGCTTGCAGGCTGAACGGCGAAATTCAGGGTTGCGGCGCCGGAAATTTTCAGGCCTTCTCTTGTGAACTGTACGCCTACGCTGCCGTCCTTGTAGTCCGGAATGCAGGTAAGAGTTACGTTCGCGGCGTCAATTCTGGCATTGAGGGAGTCAATAGTTGAATTGAGGGAGTCCACTTCAGAGCGCAGACTTTCCAGTTCGGCCTTGTTGCAGCCAACAAGAGTGAGGGCGGCTGCCGAGAGCAGCAGAAGGGAATTTCTTAAAATGTGTTTCATATTGATAAGGTGTTAGAAGTTATTTTTTTTTCTAAGTTTGTTTTTTGTGGCGATAGGATTTATTTCCTTAGTTCCAGTGTCTTGTTCTAATTTGCTCTGCAAAGTTACGGCATTGGGGGGGGATAATCAATAGGTAAAATTACCTGTTTTTGCCCCCGAACATAGGTAAAACCACCTGTTTGGGGCCTTTTGCGTGGTGTAGGTAATAAAATGCAGGACTCATCAAGCATTGAAAAGTGCGTTTGGAGATTTTGCCGGATTTGAGTAATTTTGTAAAATATTGCTTTTGGGGGAGGGCTATCCTCCGGAAGCATACGGTGAAAATTGAATTGCCTGTGAGAATAGGAACAGCAACTGCTCAATGATGAAAAACTGCGATATACTATATAAAATGCTTACGCGCGGGGCGTTCGCGCTTCTTCTCCTGCTTGGCGGCGGCTTGGTGACATCTTCTCGCGCGGCCGAAGTCCCCTCAGATGCTGCGGACTCTCTGTTCACGCTCTGGAAAGAGTCTGACGGGGGGAAACGGACGGAGATTTCTTCTGAGCTTCTGAAATATCTTTATGATGAGGGTGACCTGGACACTCTTATTGTCTATCGAAAGGGGCAGCCGGAAGAGGTGGCGGGCGTTCTCAACGCTATGACTCTCCATCTTTTCTACAACAACCGTTTCGACGAAGCCTACGCTCTGGGGCTGCAGGCGCTCGGGGCAAGCGAACAGTGCGGCGACGAGGCTCTTCTTGGCGACAGCCTCAATTCCCTCGGGGTAATCTGCCAGAGAAAGGGACTTTTCGAGCAGGCAATCGACTATATGAAGCGGGTCTATGAGATTGACTGCAAAAACGGAGACCGGGGGGCGATGAGTTCCACTATGAACAATCTCGCCAGCCTGTATCTCGGCGCAGGAGACCCGGAGGCCGCTCTTGAATATGTCCTGCCTGCAATAGAGTATGAAAGGGAAAGCGGAGACAGGGCGAGGCTCGCGGTGAGGCTCGGACTTGCGTCGGACATCTGGCTCGCGCTTGACAAACCCGCTCAGGCGCTGCCCTGCATTGAGGAGGCCATCCGACTTGACGAGCAAGACGGGAGAGCGGTCAAGGCCGCGGTAAGGCGGACGCAGCTGGGCGCGGTCCTCATCGCTCTGGGACGGTATGATGATGCGCGGGAGGCTCATTCTGCAGCCCTCAAGGTTTTGGAGAAATGCAACGGAGGAAAGCACGTTTCTGCCGCAATCTGCCTCAACCAGATGGGAGCCTTGAGCTTCAAGCAGCAGCGATGGGGCGAGGCGGCATCCTACTACAGAAGGGCTGTTGATGTTGCAGAGGGAAGCGGAAGCGACTATGTGAAGAAGAAGGCTCTTCAGGGTCTTGGAAAGTCTCTTGAGATGGACGGAAAGAAGAATGAGGCGCTTACTGTGCTGAACGACTACATTTCCCTGTCCGAGAGTCTTGCCAAGGAAAAGAGCCGGATGGCGGTGGAGGACTTCAAGGTCCAGTATCAGACCGCCCAGAAGGAGATGGCACTTCAGAAGGAGAATGCGAGGGTGAAGAGGCAGCGGCTGCTGATAATTTTCTTTTCCGTGGTCATTCTGGCTCTCGGCGTAATAGTTTTCGTCTTTGCGAGAATGCTTCGCATCAAACGTCGTCAGACTGAAATTCTCCGCAAGAACGACGAGGCCAAGACGAGGCTTCTTGCCCTGGTGAGGGATGTCTCGGACAGGGAGAAAGCAAGCGAGATGAAGGAAATTGCGGAAAGCATCGAGACTCCATCCGGCGAAGAAGAGGCTGTAAAACTCACTGCCCGCGAGAAAGAGGTCGTACGGCTGTGTTGCGAAGGCAAGCCGGCAAAGGAGATTGCGGACATTATGCACATTTCTGTCCGTACGGTTGACGGTCACAAGGCGAATATCTTCAAAAAGCTTAAGGTCAGAAGCGTTGCCGAGCTGATGAAATATGCAGCTGAGGCCGGTCTGCTCTCATAAGATGATGCCCGAGCCCGGCCGGGATTTCCCTCTGGCAGCGGTGTAAGCTCTGAGGGCGTTTTACCTCTGAATATGGTTTAAGCTCTGAGGACGCTTTCCCTCTCGTGGTACATTTATTGCGCAAACGGACGTCCGGATTATTTTGCACATATACGAAATCAGTCGGAGTTTTTTCCGAAAATACAATTCAAAACAATATGAAAAAAATCGCATTTATCGCTCTGAGCGCTATTCTTTGCCTGTTTTCCGGCAAGGCGGAGGCTCAAATCGCCCGTAACAATTCCGCTGACGGAATCATCGGCAACTATTTCATCGACTACAACGGCGAACAGTCCAAGGTTCGTTGCCACAAGGAGAAAGACGGCACCTACACCTTCGTCAACTACTGGAGCAAGAATATGTACGACAAGAACGGCAACATCTATCTTGATACCAAAAACCCTGACAAGGCTCTGCGCAACAAGCCGTGCAACGAGATGATCATTATGTGGAATCTCAAGTACGATTCTGAGAAGAAGGTCTGGAAGGGAAAGATTTATGACCCTACAAGCGGCCTCAGGGCGGACGCTACGGTGCAGTTCACCGACAAGGGAATGATTGCAGTTCGCGGTTCAGTCCTCGGAATCGGCAAGACAGTGCAGTGGAAGCCGATTGCTGCTGAATAGTCTTTGAGGGTCTTTTACGGACTGAAGAAAACTTCTTGCAGGCGTTTTCAGACTGATTGAAGATGATTTTGCAGAATTTTTCAAAAAAAACTTCAAAAAATTTTGTGGGACTGTAATTTTGTTCTATCTTTGCAGTCCCAAATCAAAAGCGGATGTGGCGAAATGGTAGACGCGCTACTTTGAGGGGGTAGTGGGAGTTTTCCTGTGCGAGTTCGAGTCTCGCCATCCGCACGAAAAAAGCAATCGGCAATTTGCCGGTTGCTTTTTTCGTTTTAACCCCCGCCCCTTCCAAGGGAGATTCTTTTCGGCCTTTGGCCGGCGGGCGCGTGCCCTTTTGTCGCTTCGCTCCGATATGTGTATTCTTGCCGGTTGCTTTTTTCGTTTTAACCCCTATCTTCTATACACCCCTCCCGTCCCCTCTGTAGGGGAAGTCGTGCTCCATCTTCTTTTTTTCGTTTTCCATTTTTCACCTTATATTTGCATAAAATTTCTTACTATTATGATCGGAACTATTATTTACATCGTCGGCGTGGTTCTTACCATTATGGCCGCTGTGGATGTCTGGAAAATCAAAGCAGACACCGTTAAGAAGATTATCGTCATCGTTCTTCTGCTCCTTACAAGCTGGGTCGGACTTGCGTTCTACTATCTGTACGCTAAACCACGTCTTGCCGGCTGGTTAAAATAAAAAGTGTGGATGAAAAGAGGGTGACTAAAAAGTCGAAAGACTGATTAGTCACCCTCTTTTCGTTAGGAGCGTAACGCGGTAGACCGCTTTTTAGTCGCCCCCCTTATAGTATAAGTGAGAAAATCTTGAACGTTGCGAAAGAGAACAGCCACGCTATGCCGATTGTCATAGCAGCGGAAATGAACGCCCACTTCCAGCCTCCGGCCTCGTGGCGGATTGCGAAGAATGTCGCAATGCACGGGAGGTAGAGGAGAATGAATACGAGGTAGGCGAGTGCTCCGGCCGGCGTGGTGTGCTTCTGGAGTGCCTTCTGCAGGTGACTTGTGTCTTCCTCCGTCTGTGCGGCTTCCACATCGTCCTCGCTGTACATAATTCCCAGCGTGCTCACAATCAGCTCCTTCGCTCCCACTCCGGAGAGGATACCGATGTCCATCTTCCAGTCGAACCCGAGCGGGTCGAGAGCTGGAGCGACTGCCTTGCCGAGATATCCCAGGTAGGAATGCTCCTGCTGAGCCTCGGCCGTCTCATATTTGTCGTGGTTCGGGAAATAGCTCAGGAACCAGATGGCAATGGAGCAGACGAGAATGACTCCTCCGATTTTGGAAAGATACTCCTTGCACTTTTCCCAGGTGTGCCTGCACACGGCCTTTGCCGTAGGCACCCTGTATGGTGGCAGCTCCATAACGAACGGAAGGTCATCGTCTTTGATGAAATGGCTCATTGCCCGGGCGCAGATAATCGCCAGCGCTATTCCAAGAACATATAGTCCCAAAAGCACCAGGCCGGCATTGTGCGGGAAAAACGCTCCGGCGAGAAGAATATAGACCGGAAGACGTCCCGAGCAGGACATAAACGGAATCACGAGAATCGTCAGAAGGCGGCTCTTGCGCGATTCGATGGTGCGGGTGGCCATAATCGCAGGCACATTGCATCCGAAGCCCATAATCATCGGAATGAACGACTTTCCGTGTAGCCCCATTTTGTGCATCAGACGGTCCATAATGAAGGCGGCCCTTGCCATATATCCGGAGTCCTCAAGCAGGGAAATGAACAGGTAGAGAAGAAGGATGTTCGGCAGGAACACGAGCACGCTGCCCACTCCTCCGATGATTCCGTCAACGACGAGGTCCTTCAGCCAGCCGTCCCGCATAAAATTGCTGACCATCTCCCCGAACTTGTCCACGCACCACTGAATCCAGTCCACAGGGTAGGCTCCGAGGGTGAATGTGCCCTGGAAGACGAGGAAAAGAAGGAGGATGAATATCGGGAACGCCAGCCACTTGTTCGTGACCACGGCGTCAATTTTCTCTGAAAGCGTTTTTTTCTCCCTGGAGGAGTCGTTGCGCTGCCAAGTTTCTGCGAGCGCACCCTGAATGAAGGCATATTTCGCCTCCACAATGGCGGTTTCGGTGGAAATCTCCAGCAGGTCCTGAATCCTTTTCTGTTCCTCGAACCTCGCTGCAATCACTTCGTCCCTATTCGGGAGGGCCTCCACAACGCGGGCGATGTCCGAGTCGTTTTCGAGGTATTTGATTGCAAGATAGCGGGTCGAGTACCTCTGACGGATGTCTTCGTCTTTTTGGAGGATGAGTTTTATGCGGTCGATGCTCTGCTCGAGTTCCGCTCCGTGGTTGATGTGGATGTGGCGGGAGAGCTCCGGGGTGTTGTGCTCATAGACGGCAATCACCGTGTCGAAAAGCTTGTCGATTCCCTCTCCCGTGCGACTCACCGTCGGGATGACTGGAAGGCCGAGAAGGTAGCCAAGCTGCTTGATGTCCAGCTGGTCACCGCTCTTTTTCAGCTCGTCATACATATTCAGGGCCACCACCATCCTAAGGTTCATATCAATGACCTGCGTCGTGAGGTAGAGGTTCCTTTCCAGGTTTGACGCGTCAATGACATTGATTACAACATCCGGAACGTCGTCAATGAGGTTGCGTCGCACATAGAGTTCTTCCGGGCTGTAGGCCGAGAGGGAGTATGTGCCCGGGAGGTCGACGAGGGTGAATTTGTATCCGCCATATTCGAAGAGTCCTTCCTTGGCGTCCACGGTGACTCCGCTGTAGTTGCCGACGTGTTCGTGAGCATTTGCTGCGATGTTGAAAAGGGACGTTTTTCCGCAGTTAGGGTTGCCGACAAGGGCGACGCGGATGGATTTGCGCTTCTCGTCAACGAGCCTCTCAATCTGAGTGTCCGAGATGGTCTCCGTCGCGGAATTATTATCAGTGCAGTCATCGGCTTCGATGGCTCTGCGGGGCTCCGACGGTCCGAATGCCTCAGGGTCCTTCTCAATCATCTCAAGGGCCTCTTCCTTGCTCAGCACTTCAATCCTCGCCGCCTCTTCTCTTCGCAGAGAAATTTTGTAGCCGATTATTTCATATTCAATAGGGTCGCGCAGCGGGGCGTTCATTATAACTTTAACCCTGCTGCCTTTGATGAATCCCATTTCGGTGATTCTTTTGCGGAAGCTTCCGTGTCCGCTGACCTTGACGACTACCGCCGTCTCTCCGGTCTGTAAATCAGATAGTTTCATAGAACTATAGTCTAAATTCGAAATCGGTAGCAAAGGTAGAGAATCGACAGGTGCGCCGCATCATCATATATAGGTATTTTGCCAGTAAGGAACGCCAAAAGCACCCTGCCCTGCCGGAAAAGTAACGTCCCCAAAGTGCTTTGGCGTATTACTCGGCCTGTCTCCTCTTCTAAAAATATTTGGGAAATTCATTAAGAATACCGACCTTTGTCCCTGTTGTTTTAGAAGCAAATTTCTGATGCGCCTTTATTCCGGAAATAAGACCCTAAGTCTCTATGAGACAGAACTTTCCTTCGGGAGGAGGAGATGTTCGCGGAGTAGGCGGCGCACTAAGATAGATAGAGTTAGTGAAGTATCCCGAGGGGTGCTGATTCCTTGAAAGAGGAGTCAGCACCCTTTCGGCGTTTTTGCGCATTCAGGCTTCGCCGCGCTTGCGTCCAGCAAACCCCCTTTTTGAAAAAACTTTAAACACAATAGGTATGAAAAAAAGTAACAGAATTTATGAGGCCCCAGAGCTCTACGCAGCTTCGGTCTCAACCGAGCACGGCTTCGCCGGAAGTGGTTTCGGGGAAGCGAATCAGGCAGGCGAGTCTGTCCGTGAAAGTGGTGATTACACTTATAACTTTTAACTCATCGGCTCTATGAAGACTACAATCAAATCATTGATGTTTGCTGCATTGGCAGTGTCGTTTGCAGCCTCTTGCGCCAAGGAAGTCAATCCTGAGAGTGTGCAAAAGGGAAATGAGCTTCATTTCATCGTGAAAACTGCCCCTTCAGTTCCAGTCAAGTCATATCTTGACAACAATCTAGACGGGACATATACTCCGAAATGGGAAAAGGGTGATGGTATCGCTATTTTTACTGAAAGCATAATTGAGAACTCCAAAGTCAATGCTAAATTATATAATACTGCAGACACCGGCTTGGAAGCGACCTTTGATGGCACTGTCACGGCTGCTGACAAAGGCGAACTCAAGGCAATTTCTCCTGAGGAACGAGTAGTGAAGGGTTTGAAACCATCTGGCAATACGGAATTTGTCGGTGTTGAACTGGGAGACGCTGAAAATGCCTATGCGCAGAATCCGACTTTTGAAACGATTGACCCAAAATGTGACATCCTTGTATCGAAGCCGACCGGATATGAGTCTGATGGTGAGACTGTCGTTCTGAATGCTGTGTTTTTTAAGAGAGTTATGTCAGTGGTGAAAATCAATGTCGTTGCTCCCGAGTCTTTCGCGAATGTGAAAATCAAAAACTTCTCTATGACCTCATCTTCCGAAACTCTCGGAGGCCGTGCCAAAATCGATGTGACGAATGTCAAAGTCAGTGACTGGACAATTGCCAATAAGTCGGTTAAGGCGGTATATTCCGCTGAAGACGATATGCCGGTGCTTTATGATGGGACAGGAGTGTCAAATACAGTTTATCTTGTAGTGAATCCTGTGACTTTATCCTCCGGTACTACATTGACATTCTCCGGAGAAACGGCAGACTATCAGTTTTCCAAAGAAATCGCCCTTCAAAGTGACATAACTTTCCCGGAAGGACAGATCGCGGTCATCAATCTTAGTCTCGCGGATTCCAATTTTACCTCAAAGTCTGTCACTCCGACTTATGCGCTTCATGCAAGCGAACTCGTTGAGGGTGAATATCTTATTGTTTATGACGGAAGGGCAATGAAAGCGGCGGTGAGCAGCGATCGGCTCAGTTATTCCGATGTTACGGTTACTGATAACAAGATTCAGACGAGTGACGGCGCTATAGTCTGGCATATATCCAAGAGCGGAGACTATTGGACGATATACAACGAGAGCACGAAAACGTTCGCCGCTGGCACCGGGAAAAAAAGCAAGGCACAACTTCTTTCGGACGACTCAGACGATAAGTCTTTGTGGACAGCGACAAAGACCAAGGATGCTCCAACTTTCGAATTTGTCAATAAGGCTAACAAAGCCAATACCGTAAATGCTAATTTAAGGGGAAATGGTACGTACGGTTTCGCTTGTTATTCCACTTCAACCGGCGGAGCACTTTCACTTTACAAATATTCTCTGGAGGCTCCGATGATAACTCTTGAGGGAGCCGTTGCAACGATTACCTGCGCGACAGAGGGTGTTAAGATCTATTACACCGTGGGTGACTCTCCAGCTGATCCTACATCCTCAGACACGGAATACACCTCTCCGGTCACTCTCACCGACGGCCAGACCATCAAGGCCATTGCGATTAAGTCCGGAAAGATGTTCAGCGATGTTGCTTCAAAGAAATATTCTACCGTTGTTGAAAAAAAGAGCGGCAGCGTGAAGTTCGGCTCTGCAAAAGGTAGCGTAAATGTTAATTCGCAGACAGTGACAGGGTCAGATGCTGCAGAAACAACCTGGACTGTGACTACGGTTGGAACCACCTCTTTTACGGCTAATGCCGAGTATAGTCAGATAGGCTCTTCTAGTAAGCCAGCCTCTTCTATCACTATTGTCGGGAAAATTTCTTCTGCCTCAATTGTACAATCTGTCTCGGTAAAGTTCGGAGGTTTCTCTAGTACCGAAGGAACAATTTCCGTTAAGGTGGGTGAAACTGAAGTCGGGAATGGCAGTCTAGTCGGAAATAAAGAAGTCACTGTGTCTAGCACAGCATCAGCTAATGGCGACACAATTACCATTACGGTCACTGGCATTAAAAAGGGCGTGAAGTTGTACGGGGTTGACTATACTTATTCGGAATAACCTCTCCTGGTTGCACGCTTCATAGCATAAATCAAAAAAAAGCCTCAGGGAAAACTCCCCGAGGCTTTTTTGATTATTTGTTAT
>CAVJRU010000054.1:9666-14415 GCA_963652025.1 bacterium | reverse complement strand
ACCTGACAGGCTCAAATTTTGCAACAAAACGCGCAAAAAAAATGACAAATTTCATATGAAAAGGTTAGAAGGAAATGTCACCCTCATTACGGGTGGCGGGAAAGGCATAGGGTTCGGACTTGCTACTGCATTTGCAAAAGAAGGGTCGAACCTTGTAATTACAGGAAGAACTCTGTCAAGACTTCAGAGCGCAAAGGAAAAACTTGAGAAAGAGTATGGCGTGGAGGTGCTGCCACTTGTTGCAGACGGAGCCGACGAGGAGTCAGTGAAGGAGGTCGTCAAAAGCGCGCTCAGCCATTTCGGCAAAATCAACACTCTGATTAACAACGCCCAGACCTCAAAATCCGGACTCCCTCTCATTGAGCACACAAAGGAGGACTTCGACCTCGCCATCAATTCGGGGCTCTACGCGGCATTTTTCTATATGCGGGAATGTTTCCCGGCCTTGAAAGAGACCCGTGGCAGCGTCATCAACTTCGCTTCCGGTGCGGGACTTTTCGGCAAACTCGGACAGTCTTCCTATGCTGCCGCAAAAGAAGGCATCAGAGGGCTTTCAAGGGTTGCTGCTGCCGAGTGGGGTCCTGACGGAGTGAGGGTCAATGTTGTTTGCCCGCTTGCGATGACAGAGAGCCTCCAGGAGTGGAAAAAGAACTATCCCGAGCTCTTCGAGAAGACCATCCAGGGCATTCCGCTCGGCAGGTTTGCCGACCCAGCAGACGACATCGGAAGAGTCTGCGTTTTCCTTGCCAGCGAGGACGCGCACTATGTGACCGGCGAGACGATAACACTTCAAGGAGGCAGCGGTCTCCGTCCATAAAGAAAGAGGTCGACTAAGAAGCGGTCTACTACTGCGTTACGCTCCTAGCGAAAATCCTCTGGGCCGAAAGGTTGCTCCGGTATTGGGCGCTACTCTCCTATGGTAAAGACAGAACATTATGAAAAAGAAAAAAGATTATACGCGAAAAAAGCGGTCGCCTTGGCTGCAGGCAGTTTATATTCTGCTGATATTCATCACTTTGGCAGTATGTTACTTCCTGCCCGCACATAGCCTTGAGAACCTTCTGCCGGGGGGAGTCGTAAGGCTTAGGATTGCCTATCCCGTGGCCGCCCTCGCGCTTTTCGGGGGCTATCTTGGCATAGGGTGGAAGTTCACCGTTGCGCTGCTTCTTTCCTGCACCGGCGATGCGATGGGCGCTATGGGAAGTTTCATCGGTCAGATGGGATATTTCGCCCTCGCCCACGTTTTCTACATCTGGGCATTTGCAGAATTGCTGCGGAAAGAAAAGCGCTCCGTCACGCTCATCACAGGACTCATCGGGACCATCATAGCGCTTGCGCTGGTTGCGATTTTCGCTTTTGTCATCCCGGCAATCCCCGATGTAAATCTTCGCTGGGGCTGCGGAGTCTATGCAGTGCTGATTGCGTCGATGACTTTTCTTGCCTGCCTGCAGCGCTCCCCTCTTTTCGGAGTCGGTGCGGCACTTTTCCTCTTCTCGGATTTCATCCTGTCGTGGAACAGGTTTGTAAACCCGGTATCTGGAGAGAGGTGGCTGATAATGGTGCCTTACTACGCCGGGCAGGCCCTTCTGTGGCTGGGTGCGGTAAAATTGATGCTGGACTCCGCCGCTGCGATGAGTCCGGTGGAAACTTCTGATAAGGCCGAAAATCAAAGCATTAAGGGTAAATGAAGTCTATGAGCGCAGAAGAATTCACCGAAGGACTTTCCGCCGCGGCCGAAGGCCGAAGTGAGATGGACCAGCACGCTCCAAATGGAGAATCATCCCCGATGGACCTGCACATTCCAAGCGGCAGTTCGTCCCCCGGCCTCGCCCAGATGGCGGAGGACGGAGTCCACGCGGGATTTCCTTCTCCGGCAGCCAATTATATGACCGGATGCATAGACCTTAACAAGGAGCTTGTAAGGCATCCTGCCGCCACTTTCTACGCTCGCGTGGTGGGCGACTCGATGATTGACGCCGGGGTCAGCGAAGGGGACATTCTCGTCATTGACCGTTCTCTGGAAGCCAGGGACGGGGATATGGCCGTCTGCTTTGTCGACGGGGAGTTCACCCTCAAGACCTTGAGTTTCTCCGACCCAGCCGGCATTGAAAAAGGCGGTTCCGCAGACGGGAAAATGGGAGAGAGCATCTGGCTCGTCCCGGCTAACCCCGCCTACAAAACAATAAAAGTGACCCTTGAAAACGACTTCACCGTCTGGGGCGTAGTCACCTACATCATCAAGAAAGTCCAAACCCGCTCAAGGTAAACTCCCCGGGAGAGTTTGCGGCAACTTATTTGCCCGCCGCTCGCTCCGACCATCAGAAAAAAATCCCCCTCCGAAACTATGTACGCGCTAGTTGACTGCAACAATTTTTTCGTCTCGTGCGAAAGGGTGTTCCGCCCCGATCTGGAGGGGAAAGCCGTTGTGGTGCTCTCCAACAACGACGGGTGCGTAGTTTCCAGAAGCAACGAGGCCAAGGCAATGGGCATCAAAATGGGCACTCCCCTCTTCCAGCTCCAGCGGCAGGTTGACAGCGGAGCCCTTGTTGCCGCATCCTCCAACTACGCCCTCTACGGCGACCTTTCCTCCAGAGTTATGTCTGTCCTCGCGGATGCCTTCCCAAAGATTGAAATCTACTCCATCGACGAGGCCTATCTCATCCTCGACGGGTTTACGCCCGAGAGGTATCTTCCAATGTGCAAGGACCTTAGGGCGCGAGTAAGAAAATGGACGGGAATTCCCGTGAGCATCGGGATAGCCCCCACAAGAACCCTTGCGAAGATGGCAAGCCACTTTGCAAAGCGCTACAGCGGCTACAAGGGAGTCTGCGCGATTGACTCTGAAGAAAAAAGACAGAAAGCCCTATCGCTCACCCCCATTTCAGACGTTTGGGGAATCGGCCGCAGACTGGCCGTGAGGATGGAAGAATACAAGATTGGGACGGCGCTGGACTTTACACGCCGCCCGGGGGATTGGGTCAAGGACCGCTTCAACATTCCCGGCTACAGGGTGTGGAGCGAGCTACAGGGTGTGGACTGCATCCAGGAGGAAGAAAAGGACCGGAGGAGGCAGAGCATC
The DNA here is from genome assembly GCA_963652025.1 of bacterium. GTDB lineage: Bacteria > Bacteroidota > Bacteroidia > Bacteroidales > UBA932 > Cryptobacteroides. Next base: position 11,336 of record CAVJRU010000054.1, on the reverse strand, counting down.
TGCACTTCACGGAGTTTCGCCAGTATGCTTGAGAGCGAGGAGGAACTGGTCCCGATTGTAAGCGACTACGCCGCCATCTGCGCGAAGCAGCTCCGGAAGGACGGCTCTGCAGCGCAGGAAGTTACGACGTTTCTCTACACCAACCGCTTCCGCGAAGACCTCAGTCAGTACTACCCTAGCGCCACGGTGCGGCTCCCCTCCTCTGTGAGCAACACCCAGGAGATAGTCGGCGCGGCGCTTCAGGCCTTCAGGACCATCTATCGCAGCGGCTACAAATACAAAAAAGCCGGGGTCGTCGTGAGCGACATCTGTCCCGACACCGCCCTTCAGACCTCACTTTTCGATGAGGGCAAGGTCCTAAGAGAGAGAAACGACAAAATCTCGGACCTAATCGACAAAATCAACTCCACGGGCAGTTCCTCAGGCAGCGGGACAGCCAAGAATCTTCTGAGGCTTGCTGTACAGAACGAAGAAAATTTCGCCTCCTCAATGCGCTCGGAGCACCGTTCCAGGCTCTACAGCACCAGCCTCAGCGACATAATAGAGGTCAAATAGAGACCGTAATCCTACAGATAAAAATAACCCCGAATGAAAATCATTCGGGGTTATTTTTATCTGTAAGTGTCAAGCGTAAACGCCTTCGGCCGCTTCATCGACTCGGTATAAACCCTTCCCTCATCATCCGTCACCTTGATTTCAAGAGTTGACGTGGCGCTTGAGGCAGTCACCTTGAAAATGTGATTCGTCTGGAAAGGCGGGAAAGAAATGTCCGTTGAAAGTGATTTATAGCGGTTGCAGACATAAACCTTAAGGAAAAGCGGGTCATAGAGAGTTGAACGTTCAACCTTGAGAGCCTTTCCGTTTTCCGTCACCTCCACCTTCCAGTCCGCGTCATAGTCCCAGACATTGATAAGGACCTCATTGGCAGAACTTGAAAGGTTGTAAAGTCCGTAATAAATCATATTTGGATTGTCAATCTTAATCTGATTTCGGTCGTACGAGCGGAACTGCTCCTCCTTGTTTCGAGTCGTTCCTTTGAAGTAGGAAGTGTGTGAGGTGCCGTTTACGGCCATCACCCTATAACCAGCCGGAGCGCCGTCCTGAGCAAGATTGAAGTCCGGTTCATATTTTCCGGCCCACCACCAGGTGCCGCAAACGGCACCGCTGTTGTGCTCTTTAAGTGCCGGATTCGACTTGATGTTCCACATCTTGTGGGTGTGGCCGGTCACGAAAGTTACGTCAGTGAAGCCGCTGAAGCAGGAAGTGAATTCACTTGCGCTGGCAAGGTTGTAGTTTCCGCTCTGGTCATAAAGCGGAGCGTGCATAAGAACGACCACAGGAGTGGATTTGTTCACATATGCAAGGTCCTTCTTTATCCAGGCAATGTTGTCGTTGGAAACTTTCTCCTCATAGTGGCGGTCGTTACCCTCACCACCCGTCGTGTTGGTGCAGTAGATGTTGTCCACAACAAGGTAGTGAATCTTACCGATGTTCACAGAGTAGTAGTTCGGGCCCAGGTCGCTGCGGAAACGCGCTGCCGTGTCCCAGTCCACTGCATCCCAGCCGGATTTTGAGCCGTCGACAGAGGTCTTCATATCGTTGTCGTGGTTACCCATTGTGTTGAACACCGGAAGGTTTTTCACTGCGTTCATATCGGCTACATACTCGTC
>CAVJRU010000054.1:0-9656 GCA_963652025.1 bacterium | reverse complement strand
CGTCAAAACAGTAGTTTTTGCTGTACCAATACAGGTCCCAGGTCATATCTCCGAGCGTGAAAGCATACATTTTCTCTCCGCTGTGCTCGGCGACGTACGCATTAAGTTCAGAAGTAAATTTCTTGAACTGAGTGCGGTCGCTGTTCTTTCCTCCGGCAAGGTGCATATCCCCGAGGAGGAAGGCTGTGTGGACTGTCTGGTCACCGGCAGAATAAAGAGTGAAGTCGTGCTGCTCAGGGATAGCTGCAGACTTTGTCAGATAATCATAGAAAATCGCCTGAGAGCCCTCGCAGGAAACCTCATAACCGCTTGGAACCGTTATATACACATACGAATCCTTCTTTGCTGACTTAAGCTGATACAATCCGCTCGCGTCGGTAAGAGCAACCTCATAACCGTCAGAAACCATCACATTCTGAACGCCATTTCCGCCGCAGGTGACAAGTCCATAAACCGTCGTGCCGTCATCAATGGTGACTCCGTCAGGAAGTTCCGCAGCCTTGAGGACATATTCGACATTAGTTATGAATTTTGTCGCATCGCCTCTTTTGATATTGAAAGAGTAGGTTCCGGCCTGGAATCCTTCACCGATTTTGAAGGTGAAGTAACTGGAAGTAAGCTCATCAATGGGGTATTCGTAAGTTTTCGATGTTCCCTTGATTCCCTTTAAGAGAACGACATCGCTCTTGAGAGGCCCGCGTCCCTTGTAAATCAAAGATTTAATCGATTGTCCCTCTGCAACTTCGAGCGGCCCAGCGCTTACGCTGAGAAGAAAATCCATCGATGCGGACTGCTCCTTTTTGCAGGAAGAGGCCATCGAAAAGAGAAGAATCAGAGGAATGAGAAAAATGTAAAGTTTATTTTTCATTATAATATTGCTTTATCTCGCAAATATACTCAAAAAAAAGGGGCGACCCAAAGCTATTTTCAGCTTTTAGGTCAGCCCCGATTAGAAAAATTTCAAAATTTACTTCGTAATCTTGATGTTGTCAATGTGCCAACGGTGAGCACCACTGACTTTCAGGTTGTAAGCACCGGTTGATTTATCTACGACATCCGTATAAACTATCACGAAACGGGTGTCCTTGTCAATGCCGAGTGCTTTGACTCCTGAATGTGTCCAGAACATCTGCTTCGCATTCTGGGTATTTGAAAGGGCGTTACTGAATTTTGTACCGTTTTCAAATGTTCCGTTACCGAGAATAACGACAGTAAGTGTCACTGGGTCAATTTTGCCGGTTCCCTGAATGTGAGCACACCAGTCAAAGTCAAGGAAAACATCAGCTGTACCGTCAATACTTGAAACCGCAGGAAGCTCAAGGGCCGTGTGACTACTTGTCTTACCAAGTTTAAGGTAAGTATCCTGAGGATAGATGACTTTTGCTGAGGCATTCAAATCCACATATCCGGCAGTTGCCAATGCAGCAGGGAACTTTGACTTGAACGGTTCTTTAGTGTAGGCATTAGGAGCATTGGCATCGCTTGCCTTATCAAACTCAGCCTCAGAGTAGCCTGTAACAGCATTCCCGATAGGAGTTTCGTTAGACGCATTATACTCGTCAATCAAAGGTTTAAGCCAGCTGAAATCATCAGAGAAGAGAGTTGTTGCACCGCCCTGAAGGAGAGTATAAGTGTACTTATATGAATATTCCTCGTTCTCGAACACGATGTCAAGATTACGCACCGAACCTGTATTGGCAGGTATCGCGATATTGAGATCGTACTCACCGGCCTTCGCAGCGGAAACAGGGAGCGTAATGACTGAAGAAGACACCTTGAAATCAACATTGGACTCAATGTGAACCGGTATTGTCGCACCTTCAGAGACGACTGCATTTCCACGCGTAACTACAGTGACGTTAGGTTCAAACTTCTCCTGTATAACGGTGAGAACTGACTCTATGTCCTTGTAGGTGAAGTGGATTGTACCTGTTCTGTCAGCTCCGGTAAGGTTCGCCTCGGCCTTGAATTTCAAGGTAGTCGTCTCAACCATAGCAGCAGGTGAAGCCACAGGAACTGCTGTAAGCCAGCTATCATCAATCTTGGTTTCGAACTCAACATTGGACTGAAGTTTCACGCTGAATTCCTCTCCCTGACCGCTTATTTTGGCGCTATTGCTGCCGACAAGAGCAACGAACGGCTCGAGAGTCTGGCCTGCAGCGGACTGGATGACGCGGATTTCCTTGGTGGAATCCTCAGAATAGATTGTGAGTTTTCCTTCACGAATCTTGTCAAGATCTGAAGCCTCGCAAGTGAGGACAATCTCGGTCTCAACGTTCTGAAGACCGCTGTTTACACTCAGAGTAAGCCAGTCAACATTAGAATTGATTGTGAAATCATAATCTGAAGTCACCTTGATTGTCTTCTCGCTACGCTCGCCCTCGAAAGTCAAAGCTTCGTCAGGGTCAACGGTGATTGTTGCATAAACCGGGGCCTTCTCAGGCTCAGGGACTTTCACTACGATATTGTCAAGATAGAACCTCTGCTGGGTGATGCCGTCGTGGTCTGTGAGGACACTAGGGCGAATCTGAATCGTGGACTCAGGAGTGATGTTGATGGTTGCTTTAGCAGCGTGCCAAGCAAGCTGTCCTTTTGTCCAATCCTTGTAGGAGAATTCACCGGCGATGACTGTTGTGGAACCGGTAGTCACGGCAACGACAAGGGTAACCTTATCTATGTTTCCGCTTCCTGTCATCTGAGGAGACCAGTCAAATCCAATCTGGAGCTCGCCATAGTAGTCAATAGGAGGAAGCTGAAGACCGGTGTGGTTGCTGGTTCTGCAGAATTTCCAATAAGCGTTCTGAGGATAAACAGATGTCACAGACGGATTTACATCCTGATAACCTCTTTTCAGAAGTTCAGCCGCAAGAGCCTTGAGATTCTCCGTTGTATAAAGGTTCGGAGCAGAAGCGCTGGCATTGTTTTCTTCGACAGAGCTACCGATAGCGACACCATTAGCCACAGCATCAGCGATGAACGGAGCCATCCACTCGAAGTCGTCGCTGAACAGCACTGTTCCCGGATCTGAAGGGACCGGTACGACTGACTCGTCAATACCCTCGTCCTTCACAACAACAGGGATGAAGCTAAGGTTGCTTCCGCTCTTTCCTGTATAGTAGCCAGACGCGTCAAGTTTATGGTAATTAAGGTCAGCAAGTCCGAGAGATGCCGGAACATCCGCTACCATCATCCTCACGCTCTCACCCGGAACCCTAATTGCAGCACCGGTAAGAATTCCTTCATTTACAAGTCCGACAACTGAGCCCTTGACATTCACATAGACCATATTGTCTGATGTGAACGAAGACATCGTGGATGTGACATCGGTAGGAGTAGGATACTCTGCAGTGCCGTTGGAGATGATGTTGCACTCGTCAAGGATGAACTGCGGGAATGCATTCTCAGAAGTTCTCAAGACACCGTTGACATATACCTTGTCTCCAACCTTCACCCCTTCTCCTATGCCATTAGTAAGGAGGTTTGATGTGCCGTCGGAGAGTACCATACCGGTTGTGGTAAGAGCCATAACCTGAGATGAAGGAAGCTTTGCAAGAGAACTGTCAGGAAGTGCAAGAGCCTCGGTTACAGACACTTCCGGTTTTCCGAGATAGGTATCACCCTTCTGGAACACCTCAAAAGAACCGTTTCTTTCAGAATATCCTCCGCGGATGTTCACGATAGTGCTGCGGGGAGCAGCCATTGCGCCCTTTGAGTCAATATTATTGGCTACGACAAGCCTAAGCTCTGTGTTGCCTGTTCCAAACATAGGGTCAACAGTGAGCCAGTCAACAGACACGTCTGCAGTCCAGTCTCCATCAGCATACACCCAAATGGTCTGGGATGGGGCATCAATGGCGGCGAAAGAGACGTAATCAGTCTCAGGAAGCGCAGCCTTCGCCATACCGGACTCTTCCTTCTTGCACGAAGAAAGTGCAAGAATGAGGAAGAGAGCCGCAAATTTTATATAATTCAATTTTTTCATTTTAATATCTTCTGCAAATTAGAATTCAAGTCCGTCGTCCCAACCAGGGTTCTGGGTAAGATTATGGTTAAGGGACCTGTCATCGGTAGGAATCGGAAGCAGGTAATCCCTTTCCTCGTCGAACGGATGCTTATCGGTAATCATATCGACATATCCGGAAGTCCCTCCGCTGAGCACAAGGCCGCCGTCCAAAGTTCCAAGTTTCCTGACATCGGCGCTGCCGGTATTCTTCGGCTTGTCACCGCTGTAAAGGATAATGTCAATGATGTTGTTTCCGGAAAGGTCATACTTGCCTTCGCCTGGGAAATAAGGACCGTAGAGCGCCTGAGTAATACACTGACCTTCTTTCCATCTCTTGATGTCATCGTATCTCTTTCCTTCAGCACAAAGCTCCACTCCCCTCTCACGACGGATTTCGAGAATAACTCCCTGATTTGCGCCGGCCTTCACATTTCTGTAACCATATTCCTCACTGAGAAGGTATGGGTCAGGGTTTGCGTTTGCAGCGGCAAGGTTGAGGTGAGGCATTCCTACGCGGTCACGAAGAAGATTGATGGAGATGTCAAGGTCATCCTGAGTAATGGTTCCGAGCTCGGCAACTGCCTCAGCATAAATGAGATAAACCTCACCAAGACGGAATACAGGAATGTCATTGTAGGACATATTCACCCTGCCGACGTCAGGAAGAGTCTCATCCATCACCCACTTTGCAAGCTGATATCCAGTGATTGAGCTAGTGTAGTCAGGAGCAAGGACTGTTGTGCCGCCGATTCTCTTGTAACCCGGGCAAACAACACTGTAGGCGAGCCTTGGGTCGCGGTCAGCCATTTCCTCCTGGAACTCCATTGTCTCCCAGCCAGCTTTGTCAGTAAAGCGTGTACCGTCCTTCATAAGGTAGCTGTCAATGAACTTCTTAGTGAAGCCCGGCATACCCTGAGTAGACATAGTGGCGAATGCAGTGGTGTTGTTGGTAAGACCGAGAGATTTGTCCCTCTTGATTGCAAGAATGTACTCATTCACATCAGCGTCAACCTCTGCAAAGAGCTGCTGATAGTCAGGAGCAAGGGTGTAAAGTCCGCTTTCCATAACCTGCTTTGCAGCGTCAGCGGCAAGTCTGAGGTAGTCCTCTGAATTTCTTTCAGCGCCTTCAATCTCGCCGTGATACTTTCTCCAAGTTCCCTCGAAGAGGCAGAACTGAGCCTTGAATGCAAGAGCCGCCCATTTGTTGACGCGATAAGTGGAAACATTAGGAGTCAAGACAGCGATAGCCGCATCCACATCCTCAATCATATGTCCCATAACTACGTCGCGAGAGTCTCTTGGAGCATAAAGGTCGCCAGAATCGGAAGAAAGCTCGTGGTCAATCCACGGAACGTCGCCGAAACGCCTTACCTTGACGAAATAGAAGTAGGCACGGAAGAAACGGTCGAGTCCAACGTAATAGGCTCTAGCTTCTTCATCTTCGCACTTGTCAGCATTTCCGAGAAGAGCGTTGATTCTTCGAAGTGTTCCCCAAGACCAGCCGGAAACAGTGGAAGGAAGTATTCCGCCACGCATCTCGGTGGAAAGGGATTTCTGAACCATATGGTCATCTGTTGATGAATATGGGGCAGTGTCAAACAAGTCATAAAGCGGATTGGTAAAGAGCAGGAGGTCATTTCCTGTCTTGAAGTAATCATCCGGGCTAATCTGAGACTGCGGTTTCACATCAAGCAGACTACAAGAGGCAAGGGTGAACAAAGCCACAAATGCTATAGTAAAAATCTTTTTCATCGTCTTTCCTCCTGATTAGAATGTAATGTCAATACCGAACATATAAGTCTTCTGCCAAGGGTAGGCCATAGCATCGCTTACTGTATTATCACTTGAGTTTCTGGTGTACGCTGATTCCGGGTCAAGATATTCCGTAACTTTCTTGAGCGGAGACCAGTAGCAAAGGTTCTCTCCTGTGAAGTAAACCCTGATTTTCTGGAAATGGATGGCGTCCGTCCATTTCTTTGGAAGGGTGTAACCCACTGTGAGGTTTTTGAAACGGAGATACCTCAGGTTCTGGAGATAGCGTGAGTTGGTGAGTTTGAGCTGTCCACCTGTAGAGGAGTATGCTCTAGGACGAGGGAAGTATGCATCCCTATTGTCCTCAGACCAACATTTCTGAAGGAAGTCCTTCTGAAGGAATGAGGTGTATGAATATGAGTATGGACCCCAGAAGGTCATATTCATCTTTGCAGGATACCAATAGTGGTTACCGGTTCCCTGGAAGAATGCGCTGACATCGAAGCCTGCGAAGTCAAGGGAAAGGTTGATTCCGTACTGAAGGCTTGCGAGAGAGTTTCCGAGAATCTTACGGTCACCAGGGTTATCAACAGTATTGGCGCCAGGTCCGAGTTTCTTGTCACCGTCAAGGTCGACATAACGAAGGTCACCGGCCATCCATCCGCCCCTCATTCGGGAAGTTCCGATGTAAGACATATCGCAGACGTTAGCGATGTAATCCGCTGCTTCTTCGTCGCTCTGGAAGATGCCGTCAACGACATATCCCCAGATCTCGCCGAGTCTCTGACCCTCGTAGTATGACTTCGCGAAGGTCTTGTCCTTGTTGTCATAACGGGTGATATAGCTGCGGAAATCGCTCAGGGAACCTCTAACGCTGTAGCCGAACTGCTTGCCCCAAAGTTTGAAATGATCCTTCCAGCCAAGCTGAATTTCATATCCGTAGGTTCTAAGGTCAGCGGTGTTCATCTTAGGAACGCTGCCGCCATAAACTGAAGGGAGCTGAACTCCGTCGGTAAGCATATTCTTGGTGTCACGGATGTAGCCTTCAACCGTAAAGTCAAGACGGTTGTTGAGCATCGCGTAGTCCAAACCGATATTGTACTGCTGGGAAGTCTCCCAGGTAAGGTCACTTGCTACAGGAGCTGAAAGGCTGGCCTTTCTCGGGAAAGAAGAACTTTCACCGAAAGAATAGCTGTAGCTTGCGATATTCACAAGACGAAGGTAGTCGTAATAGCCGACATTCTGGTTTCCGAGGCTACCGTAAGACACCCTGAGTTTGAGGTTGTCCACATAGCGTTTTGCTCCGGCAAAGAAAGGCTCCTCGGAGATTCTCCAACCGGCAGAAACTGATGGGAAGAAGCCCCAGCGGCTACCCTTTGCAAAACGTGAAGTTCCGTCATAACGGCCGGACACTTCGAAAAGATAGCGTCCTTTGTAGTCGTAGTTCAATCTTCCGAAGAAACCGAGAAGAGCATAAGCGTTCTGACCACCGGAAACGGAGGTGATTGTAGCTCCTGTATCATCAGTTCCGACGAGATTGAGGTCATTAAGAGTGTCGCTCAAGATGTTCTCTCCTGTAGCGCCCACTTTCTTATTGTGCCAGGACTCGATGTTCATACCGGCCATTGCAGTGAAGTGGTGTGCGTCAGCCCAAGTGTCTTCGTAGGTTGCGAATACGTTACCTGCGAGATAATGTGCTGTCGTGATGGCTTCTTCAAGCTGGTTCTTTCCGGCTCCGGTTGTATAGCTTTCAAGTTCTGCATCAGGATAACGCCTCCAGGAGAACTCGTGAGTTCTTTCTGTGTTACGGTTCTGGTAGAAACGGTAGGTGAAGTCACCGGTGATGTTGACCTGCTTAATCGGAGTGATTACGAGTCTTGTGGTGTTGGTGAAATCAGTCTTTTTCTGGCTGTTTTTGTCATATCCGTCACCGAAAATGATGTGACGACCGTTCGCCACATTATAGTTTCCGGAAATCATCGGAGTTCCGTACACCCAACTTCCGTCAGGGTTTTTCAACGGGAAGGAAGCAAGGGCGTGACGGGAAGCATAGCGGAATGAGTCCTCGACACTTCCTGAGCCGACCCAGCTGTAATCAGAAGCATAGAAAGATGTATTGTTGGACATCCTCATATACTTGTTGATGTTGAAGTCGAGTTTTGAACGGAGGTTAACCTTCTGGAACACATCCGGATTAACCTTGAGGACACCGGTCTGGCGGTCATAATTGGCAGAAACATAATACTTCACGTCCTTGTTGCCACCACGCACTGAAACGGAGTGGTTCTGAACAGGGTGAGCATCGTTGTAGAGTTCGTGATACCAGTCGGTGTTGCAGTAGTAAACCCACTGTTTGCGGCCGTTTCTGGTCTGCTCCACAATCCACGGACGATCCGGATTCTCGGTCTTGTCGTTCACACGGGCAAGGAGCTGAGCCATATCGTCCTCAGTGTAGGTGGTGTACTTGTTACCTGAGTCGGCCTGCCAGAATTTGTCAATGGTATAAACTGACCAGTAACCGCGAGTCTCGTAATCGGTGGAAGTTGTTGGCTCCTCCCATCCCCAACGGCCGCTGTAAGAGACAGTCGCCTTTCCGTCCTTCGAAGCTCCGGACTTGGTGGTGATGAGAATGACTCCGTATGTGCCTCGCGCTCCATAGACCGCTGCAGCTGCAGCATCCTTGATGACGGAGATGGACTCGACATCGTTAGGGTTCACCCTGGAAATGTCGCCCACGGCACCGTCCACAAGGACGATAGGCTCAGCGTCGTTGATTGAAGTGACGCCACGGATATTGAGCGAGGCTGTGGAACCAGGGTTACCTGCGCTGGTGGAGATGTTGAGACCTGGCACAGTACCCTGAAGCATAGTTCCCAGGTTGTGTGCAGAACGATTCTCCAATGCCTTCTCATCTACAGTTGAGATTGCACCTGTAAGGTTGACCTTTTTCTGAACGCCATAACCCACGACGACGGTCTCCTGAAGAAGCATATTGTCTTCCTCGAGAGAGACATTTACAACCGCCTTGGTTGATGGAACAGTTACTTTCTGGTCACGATAACCGAGCCCAGAAAAAAGAAGGACAGCTTCCTTGGAAGGAACATTGATGGAATAAGTACCATCATCTGCAGTCATAACTCCGACAGTTGTCCCATCAAGAATGACAGCAATACCTCCAAGATTCTGCCCTGCCGCGTCATTCACCTTTCCGGTGATGGTTCGAGTCTGTTGAGCCATCGCCGAAAGCGAAACAGCTACCAAGACAAGAAAAGCGGTAGAAAATCGAATAATTTTCTTGAACATGTTGGTGATTATTAGTAAATAAAAAGAATAAGCAATTAGTACAAAACTCGAAAAAAAGAGTGAAGTGTTTTAGATTGTTATATATGCGGTATTAGTTAAACATTTAATTGGTCAAAGTTATGCCAAAAAAACACGTAAAACAAGAAGATAGACAATTATTTTTTGAGAGAAAACGCATCACACGGCGCTAAAAGCAGGTTACTTGCTATAATAGAGAAAGTTACGAAACGAAAGCAAAACAAAAAAAACGAAAGTCCGAATCAATAGCACACAGCGCCTGTCAAGGCCTTGACTCCCCGCGCAATGTGTGAGAGTAGGCTTCGCGGGTATAAAAAAAGAACCTCGACTAACTTTCGTTAATCGAGGTTCTCGAAGCGTGGCAGCGCCTCTCATCATTGGGGCTATCGCCCCAAACCCTTGCGGCCTTTACTCCTTTCCGTATTTCTGACATCACATTGTGATGACAGAAATACCCGGACCGGCCGGGCCTCTGATGAGGCCTTGACTCCTCGCGCCGTGTGGGAGAGTAGGCTTCGCGGGTATAAAAAAAGAACCTCGACTAACTTTCGTTAATCGAGGTTCTCGAAGCGTGGCAGCG
>CAVJRU010000053.1:0-14954 GCA_963652025.1 bacterium | reverse complement strand
CGCGAAAACCGCAGCAACCTAGGGGTTGTGAGGATTTTCGCTAGGAGCACAACGCGGCAGACCGCTTTTTAGGACGGTCCCCCCCACCTGACGGGATTTGAAGAAACAATGACGACTTTTCGCCTAAGTCGCGCCCCTAAAATCGCCATCTTTGTAAAGATGGAATACTGGAAAACTATAACCAATTCCCGGAATCAGCAACACGATGAAAGTCAAAGAATTACAAGTCGACCGTCTCAAAGTCGAGATATTCTCGTCCCGTAATGAAATGGGCGCGAGCGCTGCAGCAGACGCCGCAGAATGCATAAAGTCACTTCTTGCAGTCAAAAAGGAAATTTACATAATATTCGCGGCAGCTCCCTCCCAGAACGAGTTTCTCGCCTCCCTTGTGGCGACCCCGGGGATAGACTGGAGCAGGATTCACGCACTCCATATGGACGAATATGTGGGTCTACCCGCTGACGCTCCGCAGGGCTTTGGAAACTTCCTCCGCAGAGCGATTTTTGACAAGGTGCCATTTGCCAGCGTGGAATATATCGGTACAAGCGACAACCACGAGCAGACCATCCGCCGCTACACCGAGCTTCTCGGCCGCGTCAAGGTGGACATCGTCTGTATGGGAATCGGCGAGAACGGGCACATTGCCTTCAATGACCCGCACGTAGCTGATTTCAATGACCCGCTTCCGGTGAAAAAGGTGGACCTCGATGAAAAATGCCGTATGCAGCAGGTTCACGACGGTTGCTTCGCCTCCATTGATGAAGTTCCGAAGTATGCCATCACCCTCACCGTGCCGACTCTTTTCAACGCCGACCATCTTTTCTGCGTTGTTCCGGCTGCGACAAAGGCAGATGCGGCTCTCAGAACGGTCAAAGGAGAAATATCACCGGAGTGCCCGGCAAGCATTCTTCGCCGCCACGCCTCTGCGAAACTCTATCTTGACCCCGACAGCGGAAAATACCTTCTGTAGAAAATCACTTCAGCGCCTCTTTTATGCGGGAGGCCAGTTTCTCTCCCACCAGAGCGGCGACCTCGGACTCCGGGGCCGCGGCAATGCGCGCCACTGAGCCGAAATGCAGGATAAGCCTCTGCTCGGTCTTCGGGCCCACGCCCGGGATTTCGCCGAGGGCGGACTCGATTTGGGACTTGCTTCTGAGGTTGCGGTGGAATGTGATGCCGAAGCGGTGGGCTTCATCGCGTATCTGGCGCAGGACCTTGGACGCCTGCGAGTTCATATCAAGGAAAAGCGGGTACGGGTCTCCCACCCGGATTACCTCTTCCAGGCGCTTTGCAAGGCCGACAACCATCAGTTTATCGGTGAGGCCCAACTCATAGAGAGCCTCGTAAGCGGAGGAAAGCTGCCCCTTGCCGCCGTCGATTACTATCAGCTGCGGAAGGTCGTCCGGGGCCTCGGCGAGCATCCTGGAATAGCGCCGGTTCACCACCTCCTTCATCGACGCGAAGTCGTTCGCCCCAACGACGGTCTTAATCTTGAAATGTCTGTAGTCCTTCTTTGAAGGCTGAGCATCGCGGAAAACCGTGCAGGAAGCCACCGGATTCGTACCCTGGATGTTCGAGTTGTCGAAGCACTCGATGTGGCGCGGAAGCTCCTTCATCCCCAGGGCGTCTCTGAGTTCCTCCATCACCTTCATCCTGAAATTGTCCGGGTCGGTGTGCTCCCTCTGCTTGAGGGCATTGAAGCGCATCTCCTTCGCGTTCTTTGCGCTCAGTTCAAGCAGCGCCAGCTTGTCTCCCCTCACAGGAATCTTGAACTCCACCCCCTCTATCTCCACATCCGGAAGGAACGGCACGATTACCTCCTTCGAAAGAGAACCGAACTTGCTCTCAATCTCGCCTATGAAGGTGCCGAGCACCGTCTCCTGACTTTCTTCGATGTTCATCTTGAAACCCAGATTGAGCGACTGGACCACCGCCCCGCCCGCGATGCGCAGGAAGTTCCCGAACGCCTCGCCCGGGTCAAGAACAAGAGAGAAGACATCATAGGACCCCTGCGACGCGCTGAGAATCAGCGACTTGCTGTAGTGCTTGTCCAGCGCCTGCATCTTGTCCTTGTACTCCTGGGCCGCCTCGAAGTTCATCTGGTCGGCAGCATCGGTCATAAGAGCCTTGTAGCGCTGGATAATCTCACGTCCGCCCCCGCGGAGCATCTTGGAAATCTCCTCGATGTTGTCGTTGTATTCCTTCACAGAAATGCCCCCGCAGCAGCACCCGCGGCACTTGTGGATGTGATAATTAAGGCAGGGACGCACCTTGCCGCGAAGAACGGTCTCCGAGGTGATTTTATTGTTGCAGGAACGCAGCGGATAGACCGTGTGGAACAGGTCCACCAGCGCCCTCGCGTGCTGAACGTTTGAGTAGGGTCCGAAATAGTGCGAGCCGTCTTTTGTGACCCTTCGGGTGAGGAAAACCTTCGGAAACTCATCCGCGCTGATGCAGATCCACGGATAGGTCTTCGAATCCTTCAGAAGGATGTTGTATTTGGGCTTGTACTGCTTTATGAGGTTGTTTTCCAGCAGAAGCGCGTCCGCCTCGGTCTCCACGACGGAGTACTGGGCGTCCGCGATGTGGGAAACCATAACGGCAGTCTTGCGCGTGAGCCTCTCAGCGGGGACAAAATACTGCGCCACCCTTTTGTGGAGGTCCTTCGCCTTGCCCACATAGATGACAGTCCCTTCCGAGTCATAGTAGCGGTACACGCCCGGCTGGTGCGGAAAAAGCGATATTTTCTCCCTTACCGTCAAGATTACTCATACTTTTGCTGGAGCGACTTCAGACCGGAGTTAATCTGGTCCACAAGAGCGGTATCCTTGTTATCCTGGGCAACCTCACGAATCATATACAGATACTGACTTGTCCGGTCGAAATCTTCTTTCGCAAAATTATAGAACGAAAAGTAGAATTCGTAAGACTGGAACATCTTCTCGGCGAAGCGGCTGCCAAGAGCGGAAGCCTTCTCCTTCTCCCCGATGATGTAGTAAAGGTTCACCATATCGAGCACCATCAGTTCGTTGGAGTAGCCGAGGTAGGATATATCCAGTGGATAGTTGCACTCGGGAACGCACTCCTGGCACTTGTCAAGCATCTCCACGGCCCTTTCCGGATGTCCCGCCTTCACCATTTCCTTCGCCACGTTCACAAACAGCCCCCTCTGGGAGAGCACGCCGCAGAATGTGTAAAGGTGCTGATGGTCAGCATAGTAGTCCGTCCTCTTGAGGGCGTCCCACTTGTAGGTCTGAGTCATAAGGGAATAGAGCTTGTCCGGGTCGGCGAATCCCACTTCGGAGATTCTCTGGCGGTTCTTGATAGGGATGAACTTGTAGGAGAATCCGTCATATTCGAGATAATCCTTGATTCCCATATTGAGGTCACCTCCCATATTCAGAAGATGTATCGGTCTGTCCCACTGATAGTTGGAAAGAAGGTCAAGCATAAAGAGCTCACCCTTGCTGATGTAGTCCTTATTCTTGGACATCGTGAGGACAATATATTCCGGAATCTGGTCTTCGTATTTCTTGTCAAGGATGCCGTATTTTATCACATTCTCCTTGTTCACCGGCACAATCATCTTGCGGGAGCAGATGTAGTCCACCATCTTTCCGGATGAAAGCGGAACTTTAGCGTCCGGATGGCGGAAAACGCTCATAACGTCAGAAAGAAAGACGACGGAGTCGCGTACGTCGTAGATATGCACGAAATCGTTGGTTCCGTAGAGATACTGACGCGGTCCCACCTGCAGAGGAAGCGGAGCGGACTGATTGCAAGCCCACTTCATCTGGTCGATGTGCCAGTCGGTGCCGAGAAGCGACGTGTTCACAATCCTCACGTCCGGACGGCACTCCTCCACCTCCTGGGCATACCACAGAGGGAATGTGTCGTTGTCGCCGTGGGTTATGAGAATGCCGTTCTGTCCGCAGGAATTGAGGTAGTTGTATGCCATTTCAACGGCCGTACGGCGGTTGCTTCTGTCGTGGTCGTCCCAGTTCTGGGCCGCCATAAGCGCAGGCACTCCGAGAAGAAGAACGGTCACGGCTGCGGAAGCAATCGCACCGTTTCTTTCCGTGTTCGCCTTTTTCTTGTCCAAAAGCTCCTCAATCCAGGAATACACTGCAGCCACAGCGAATCCGATCCAGATTGCGAAGGCATAGAACGAGCCGGCGTAGGCGTAATCCCTCTCACGCACCTGGTATGGAGGCTGGTTGAGGTAGAGGACGATGGCGATGCCGGTCATAAAGAACAGCAGGAACGTGAGCCAGCAGCCCCTCTTATCACGCGCGAACTGGAAGAAAAGTCCGATAAGACCAAGCAGCAGAGGAAGCATATAGTAGTGGTTCTTGCCCTTGTTGTCCTTCAGGTAGTCAGGAGCATTGCTCTGGTCGCCAAGTCTCAGGGCATCCAAAGGCTCGATTCCGCTCTCCCAATTGCCCTTGAAGATGTCGCCCGGCGATGGAGAGTGGATGTCGTTCTGCCTTCCGGCGAAGTTCCACATAAAATATCTCCAGTACATCCAGTTCAGCTGGTAGTCAAAGAAGAAGCTGAGGTTCTCTCCGAAGGTAGGCTTGCGGTAGTGTCCGCCCTTCTTTCCTCCGTTTTTCATATATGAAGCGTAGAACCTCTGATAGGAGTCGTCCCCGTTTCCGGAACTCCACATCCTCGGGAAGAACATTTTGTCGGAGCCCTCGTAGATTATATTTCCGAACGAAGGGGCCTTGACATATTTCCCGTCGAGCGGTGCCCAGTAGGAATCCGGCTCGATGTGGTAGTCAGAGTCGAAATACTGCCCGTAGATAAGCGGGGTGCTTCCGTACTGTTCGCGGCTCAGGTAGCGGCAGAGCGTGAAAGGATTATCGGGCTGATACTCGTTCGTAGGTGTGTGGGCGCAGGAGCGGATTACAACGACGGAGAAAATGGAAAAACCGATTACTATCGTCGTAAAGCACAGCAGAACGGTGTTCCAGAACGCCTTCTGATGCTTCATAGTCCAGAAAAGTCCCCAGAAGCAGAGCGCGAAAAGCAGCACCACGAAGAAGACCGCGCCGCTGTTGTACGGAAGATGGAACCAGTTCACCGCCACGAGGTCGAAATATGCCGCTGTCTTAGGCACATACGGGATTATGACGAAAAGAATCAGCGCCAGAATCACGCAGGAAAGGGCAAATATGCCGCAGAGCTGCCAGAAGGTGTAACTCTTCTCTTCCCTCTTCCTGTAATAGTAGAGGAACACGAGGCACGGAATCGCGAGGAGGTTAAGAAGGTGCACTCCGATTGAAAGACCCATCAGGAAACAGATGAGCACAATCCAGCGGTTTGCGTAAGGCTCGTCCGCCTGCTCGTACCACTTGGTCATCATCCAGAAGACGAGGGCCGTGAAAAGCGAGGACATCGCATAAACCTCTCCCTCAACTGCAGAGAACCAGAATGTGTCGGAGAAGCAGTATGCGAGGGCTCCCACTGCGCCGCTGCCGTAGATGGCAATGGCTTTCCCGAGGGAATATTTTCCTTCCGAGTCCGGTTTTACGACTCTTTTGACAAGGAAAACTATCGTGAGATAGAGGAAAAATATCGTAAGGGCGGAGCACAGCGCACTCATCGAGTTCACGGCAACAGCTGCGTGCATATTGTCGGTGAACATAGTAAAGAAGCGCGCAATCAGCTGAAACACAGGGTTTCCAGGCGGGTGGCCGACTTCGAGTTTGTAGGATGAGGCGATGAACTCGCCGCAGTCCCAGAAGGAGGCGGTGGGTTCGATTGTGCTGAGGTATGTGATGGCGGCGACCACGAAAACCACCGCTCCGCTCACATAATTCCAGAGATTGAATTTCTTATTGTCCATTTTCTATTTTTGCGAATAACCTGCAAATATAGTTATATTTGCATAATTATATCGTAAATATATGGCAGAGACTGATTGGAAAAAACGTCTTGGAGTGGTGTATTCCACCAATCCAGACTTTCAATATCAAAGCGAGACAGAAGAGCAGACTCCAACGCTTGAGCCTTCGCGTCAAAGGCTCATTGTGGGGATTGATCGCAAGGCCCGCGCCGGAAAGCAGGTCACTCTCGTGAGCGGATTTGTGGGCACTGAAGAGGACTTGAAGGCACTCGGAAAGATGCTCAAGACAAAATGCGGGGTTGGCGGAACGGCAAAGGACGGAGAGATTGTAGTCCAGGGAGACTTCCGCGACAAGGTGGTGGAGCTTCTTCGTGCGGCCGGGTACACCCTCGCAAAACGGGGGAATTAAAGGAAAGGATGTCCGCCGCAAGTGCGTGGGGCTTGAGAGTTTGATTAGAGAGAAAAGGTTTATATATAAATGAGTTAGACACTGGAGAAAGTTAAATTGCATTATGAGTGCTCAAGAAATAACACTTACGGTTGCAACGGGGCTTTCCCTGCTGATGCTGCTCCCGGTTTTGGGGCAGTACGTTACCCTGTACCCCACGGTGTGGGTTTCAATGTTCAGGACCTCGGTCTGCATCCGTCTGGAAGACAACAAGAAAGTCCAGCGCTCTCGTGACAGAGTTTTCCTTCTGAGCCTGTTCCCCCTCTGCGCCCTCCTCTGGCAAAGCGGTGCATTCACTTCGAACTGGTTCACCGCACTTTCCCACCCCGTCCGGATAGTCGTTCTATCCGCCATCCTCGCCGCCTTCTGCCTTCTGCGCCTCGGCATTGAGAAAGC
The DNA here is from genome assembly GCA_963652025.1 of bacterium. GTDB lineage: Bacteria > Bacteroidota > Bacteroidia > Bacteroidales > UBA932 > Cryptobacteroides. The sequence continues at coordinate 8,259 of CAVJRU010000053.1, read as the reverse complement.
GCTTCCCCATTGGAAATTCTCCTCCAAGGTCTATGACGCAGCCCTGGGCTGCCAGAGAAGTTTTGTCCTCGTTTACGTTTCCATTCTCTTTCTCTGCCTTGTCTTTCTTAGTCTTCTTGACGCCTCGCTCCTTGCCCATCAAGTAGTAATTATTTGTCTCACAGCACTGTTCTACCTGCTCTTTCTTGTCCGCAGATTTCAAATTTTCGCCTGCGAATGCAATTTTTTAACTGCAATTTTGTACCTTTGCGCGCTCGAATTGCCCACGATGGCATTAGTAGTGGTCCTGGCACTGGTGGGTTAGGGATAATCTTAGGGTGCGAAGGGATTGAGCGAATATTATTTAATAATTTGCAAGGAACTTATCTTGCGACAAAGTGTTTTAAGACAGAGTTATGGGCGTAAAAAACATACTCATATCACAGAAGCAGCCGCTGACGGCCTCTCCTTATGATGCCCTCAGCGAAAAATATGGAGTAAAATTCGATTTTCTTCCATTCTTCAAGATGGAGCCTCTCACTTCACGTGAGTTCAGGGCTCAGAAATTGAATCTGCCGGATTACACGGCAATCGTCTTCTCCGCCAAGACAACCATTGACGCGTTCTTCGCGCTTTGCGAGGAGCTCAGGGTGAAAATTCCGGACACGATGAAATATTTCTGCACCACAGAAATGGTCGCGAACTATCTCCAGAAGCATATCGTATATCGCAAGAGGAAAATTTTCTTCGGTGACGGTACGCCTCAGTCCGTGCTCAGCCTCATCGGCCCGAAGCACAAGGGAGAAAAGTTCCTCGTCACAATCAGCGATTCCCCGTTCAAGGCCACAATAGTCAAGCTCTTCGAGGAGAGCGGCTTTGACTTCACTCCGGGTGTTTTCGTAAAATCCGTTCCGCAGGACCTTACAGCAGTGGATTTCCACTCCTACGATGCCGTGGCGCTTCTTAACGCCGCTGACGTGAAGGCCATCAATGCGAACTTCCCTGAGTTCAAGCAGGAGTCCATCCAGTTCATCTGCTACGGAGCCTCAACAAAGAGGGCTCTTGACGAGGCAGGGCTCACTGCCGCAGTTTCTGCCCCGACCCCTGAAATCCCGTCAGCAGTGAAGGCCGTAGAGACTTTCATAACAAATCAGAAATAATCCTCCCTATGGACCCTGCCCCGCAGACTTTCCCCAAAAGCGAGAAAATTTGTGGCGAGAAGTCTGTTTCCACCCTTCTTGCCAAGGGTCGCTATGGCGTGGAGGGAGAGCTCCGCTATTGCTTTGTCCGTAACGGAGTCTCGCACCCGCGGCTTATGGTCTCGGTCCCGAAAAAGATGTTCAAGCGGGCGGTCAAGAGGAATCTTCTCAAAAGACGCCTTCGCGAGGCCTTCCGGCTTCAGAAAGGCGGCCTGGATGAGGGAGTAGGTGTAGACTTGCTTCTTATATACAACAGCAAAGAGGTTCTCCCGTACGAGAGGATCTATTCTTTGGTGGAGAAAATTCTGGAAAAAGTCAGCAACAATGGACGAAATCAGAAAGACAAAAATAAAGCAGAACATCCGGACGATAGCGATCGCTCCGTTTGTTCTGCTGATTAAATTCTATCGGGTCTGCATCTCCCCGCTCAAGCCCCCCTGCTGCCGTTTCACTCCCACTTGTTCCCAATATGCGCTGGAAGCCTTCCGGAAGCACGGTCCCTTCAAAGGTCTTGCCCTGACGGTTTGGAGAATTCTCCGCTGCAACCCCTGGGGCGGCAGCGGATATGATCCTGTTCCTTAATTACCAGCGGTTAAGCGGCATCCCGAGGGTCATCTGATGAACCTTGTCGCGAGCGGCTGCGAGAGTATTCTCGTACTCCTCCCTGCCCTCTTCGCTCTCACCCTTGATGAGCGGAAGATGCGTTGCGGCGTTGGTAAGAACGGAGTCAATCAGTTCTGCAATCCACTCCATATCCTTCTCCACGAGTCCTCTTGATGTGACTGCCGGTGTGCCGATTCTAAGTCCTGACGTCAAGAACGGACTTCTGGAGTCAAACGGCACCATATTCTTATTCACAGTGATGTCAGCCTTGCCGAGTTCCTTTTCCGCCTGCTTTCCGGTAAGGTCCGGGAATTTTGTCCTCAAGTCTATGAGCATCAAGTGGTTGTCAGTTCCGCCTGACACGACTTTATAGCCTCTCTTTATGAACGCTTCGCAGAGGGTTGCGGCGTTGGAAATCACCTGTTTCTGATAGTCAACGAACTCCGGCTGCATTGCCTCGAAGAACGAAACTGCCTTTGCAGCGATGCAGTGCTCGAGCGGTCCGCCCTGGACACCCGGGAACACGGTGGAGTTTATCACCTGCGACATCTTCTTCACCTCTCCCTTTTGAGTCTTGAGCCCAAGCGGGTTGTCGAAGTCCTTGCCGATGAGGATGATACCTCCGCGCGGGCCACGAAGCGTCTTGTGAGTTGTGGATGTGACGATGTGGGCATATTTCACAGGGTTGCTCAGAAGACCTGCAGCGATGATGCCGGCGGTGTGAGCCATATCCACCATAAGGATTGCTCCCACCTTGTCGGCGATTTCCCTCATCCTGGCATAGTTCCACTCGCGGGAGTAGGCGGATGCTCCGCCGACGATAAGACGCGGACGGCACTCCAGCGCTATTCTCTCCATCTCGTCGTAGTCAATCATTCCTGTCTCCTCGTTAAGACCATACGGAACAGCCTTGTAGAGGATTCCTGACATATTAACAGGTGAACCGTGAGTGAGGTGACCGCCGTGAGCGAGGTTCAGTCCCATAAATGTGTCGCCCGGACGAAGGACAGACATAAACACGGCCATATTTGCCTGAGCGCCTGAATGAGGCTGGACATTGGCATATTCTGCCCCATAAATCTGGCAGAGACGGTCAATCGCGAGCTGCTCGATTTTGTCGACTACCTCGCATCCGCCGTAGTAACGCGCACCCGGATAACCTTCGGCGTATTTGTTCGTGCAGATTGAGCCCAAGGCTTCAAGCACCTGACGGCTTACATAGTTCTCGGATGCGATGAGTTCGAGACCGGTACTCTGGCGGGTTTCTTCATCCCGCAACAATTCAAAAATGGACAGATCCTGTTTCATAAGGGAATTTGATTTTACGGCCGCAAAGATACTGCAATCTTTCGGATGCCCACATTTTTTTTGAAAAATCTTGGCATCCTTTAGTAGTGCGTCTACAGATTGGAAACTATCCGGTGGCGGCCAGGAGTGAGGATGCGCTCCTCACGGGTGCCGTTCTTGCCCGGGACGAGGGCCTTCGCACTAGTGCCTTTCGGGATTTCGACGCTCCAGATGAACTTCTCCCCGTCCCTTTTCCAACGGCTTACAATCTTGCCGCTCACGGAGTTGTAGGAGCAGTTCACCCAGTCCAGACCTTCAATCGGATAAGGCTTCAAAACGATTGACTTATAGCCCGGAGTCTCGGGACGGATGCCGCCGAGGTATTCGTAGAACCAGGTGAGAAGGTCTCCAAGAATCATAACGTGGTTACCGGAGTTCATATCCGGAGCTGCCGTGTTTCCGTTCCAGAGTTCCCAGATGGTGGTGGCACCGTTCTCTGCCATATATCCCCAGCTCGGGTAGGTGGTATTTGAGGCGATTTTAAGCGCGAGGTCGGGGCGTCCCCATTCGGTGAGAGTGCGCATAAACACCATCATTCCCACAACGCCGCAGCTGACGTGAGAGTCGCACTCCACCTCGGTTTTGTGCACAATGTTCGCAAAAACCTTCTCCTCCATCCCCTGAGGCACCATTCCGAAATAGAGCGGAAGCATATTTGCCGTCACGGTGTTGTTCCCGTAATAACCCTCAGAGGCGTTGAAATACTTCTCGTTGAAGGCCCGCTTCGACTCCTCGGCCTGTGCGCGGAAAGTTTCAATATCCTCCGGATGGCCCGCGATAGGGGCGAATTCCTGCATCATTCCGAGGAAATGGTAGTAGAACGGAGTGGAAAGAAGCGGCGCCGCGGTTATTCTCGCAGGGTCCTTTGAATGAATGAGTTCGAGAGACTCGGGCGGCATACACCAGTCCCCGTAGCGGTCCTTTGTCATAATCCCGTCACGGAGGTAGCGCTCCTGCATATGGTTAAGCCATTTTTTCATAGCGGCATAGTGCACACGAATCGGCTCCGGGTCGTCGAAACGCCAGCGGAGCATATCGCAGACGGTGAGAAATGCCCCGGCCCAGGTCATATTGTCGGAGAAGAAATTCCAGTAGTGCGGGCAGACATCCGGGATGCAGCCGTCTTCTCTTTGGGCGTCCTCAATGTCCGTGGCCCATTTGGAATAGAGCGCGTGGTTGTTGAACATATAGGACTCGCCGTAGCAGCCTGCCGTCCTGTCGCCGAGCCAGCCCATTCGCTCATCCCTCTGAGGGCAGTCTGTAGGCATTCCGCGGTAGTTGCCCCGTATTCCCCAGTAGGCGTTGCGGTAGACGGTGTTGATTACGTCATTCGAAGTCTCAAATGTTCCGGTGACCTCCATCCTGTCGTACATAACCTGACCTTCGAAATCCTTTGCCTTAGGGGTCTGCTTCAGTCCGGTGACCTCAACATAACGGAAGCCGTGATAGACAAACTGAGGGTGCCAGGTGAAGGGGCGGGAGTCGCGGGCGATGTAGAGGTCGGTCGCCTTTGCGCTTCGAAGGTTTGCGGTGTAGAGCGAGCCGTCGTCCTTAAGGGTCTCGGCGAAGCGAAGCTTGAGAGTGTCTCCGCTCTGAAGGCCGCGGGAGCTAATCTGAAGCCGTCCCACCATATTCTGCCCCATATCAAGGATGTAGGTCTCTCCCCTCTTTGTGACGGAGAGGGGCGTCAGGCGGTCCTGAACGGCGATGTTCGGGTTCGGCTGAGGACAGAGCTTCCCTTTCGGAGCGCTCATTTCCGAGGGCGCTTCCCAAGCGGAGTCGTCAAAGCCGGCCTTTGTCCAAAGCGGGAACTCGCGGCGGGCATCGTAAACCTCCCCGTCGAACTCGTTGTTGGAGCGGACCGGGCCCTCACAAGTGATTTTCCAGAGACGGTCGCTTGAAATCTCCTGAGTGCTGCCGTCCTTCAATTCAACGCTGAGCCGGCACCAGAGCCGCGGGATTCCGAATCCGTCAATCCAGGTGCTGCGCATACTCTGATAACGTCCGCAGCCAAGCGTGACAGCGATTGCATTCTCCCCCTTTCGCAAGGCCTTGGTGACGTCAAACTCGTTGTAGTAGACTCTCTTGTCGTAGTCCGAGACGGTCGGAGCAAGTTCCTCTCCCTCTGAGATGTGCACGCCGTTAATCCAGGCGTCGTAAAGGCCGAGGCCGCAAATTTCCAGCACCGCTTTCTTCACTTTTGCGTCAAGGCCGAACTCCCTGCGAAGATAACGCGCCGGAAGTGCCGTATCGCCGTTAAGGACGTCTCCGGAGTAGCTGCAGCCAATCCAGAGCGGTTCGTCGAAAGAGGCGACAATGGCGGCGTGGGCAGAAGCCTTGGACTCCGCTGCAGTCGTCGTTGTCGCCGACGCAGTAAACGCTAAAGTGCTAAACAATGCCGTAAGAGCAAATACGGCGATGGTTCTTTTTCTCATACACAAGTTATTTTTGGAGAGTTGCCGAAACCTCCCGGCAAATCCGAACAAATTTACAAAATCCAAAGCAACTAAAAAAGGCGGCAGCCGTCCTTGGGTGCCGCCTTATAAAGCATTTTAAGTTACAGATTATTCCTTCACGCAACGCACGTTCAGTGCACGGGCGTTCACATTGTTGGAGATGCTCAGTTCCAAACTCTTGTCCGTAACCGAATCCAAAGCATAGTTGGATGGGAACTTCATAGACACCGTGTGGAAGTATGACCAGTTGTAGAAGTCATAGAACGAGCAGGTCCAGGAAACTGAATAGGAATTGTAATAGTTGGACTGGACAGGGTCGTTGACGTGGAAGTTGTTGTAGTTACGGTAGTTGTTGATCGGGAAATAATGCCCGTTCCACGCGCCGCCGCAATTGTTTGATGCCACAGCAGTTCCCGCAATAGTCTTGATGAATGACTCGCCCTCCGCCTTGGTGCAGATTCGCCATCCTGCAGGACACGGGTCGTAGATGGTCTTGTTCTGGGACCAGAGGGACTTGTACTCGGCATTGTAGGTGTTCAGCCAGGTGTAGTCGTATGTCTCACGAAGCTTTTCTCCGACAATCAGCTTGTACGGATGAGCGACCGCGTAGTCCACATATTCCTTGTTTGTTGCAGGGTTGGTGGAAGAAATCTCCGACTTGGTCACAAGGTTCCAAGCGTTGTCCTTCAGCAGAGCACCGGACTCGTTTTTCTTGTAGCCGAAAATCTGTCCGTTCAGAGTGCCCGCGCTGCCCTGGCCGTCTATCTGGAGCGCTTTAATCGGCGTGTAGGTCGGGGTGCAGAAAAGGGTATTTCCATACTGGGTCGGCCAGATGTTGGTGTAGTCCGAGTAAGGCGGGACAGGGTCCTTGCGGCCCCACTGGTAGTAGTTTCCTACCGCTCCTGCAGGCTCGTATGCTCCGGTCTTGTCAAGGCCGTCAAGGGTAGCGCCGACATAGCGGTCCATAAAGAGAGTTCCGTCCGCATTGATTGCTGTTGCCTCAGGAGAATAGCCCTCGGCCGCCCAGATGTTCCAGCTCCAGAGGAGTGTGGCGTTGTTGATTACCTTGTTTTCATCGACGGTTATGCTGTCTGCAGTCACGCCTTCCTCAGCGAATGCGGCGATTACAACGTTACCCGGGACGAAGTCTGACGGGGTATCGAAATAAATATATCCGTTGTCATATTTTACGGAAGAAACGATGACAGGGCTGTTGTCCACCCAGGAGTTGCTGGTCTGAACGGTGTTGTACCAAAGAAGAATGGCTGATTTAGGAGCGATGACAGAGGAAGTCTCCACTCCGGAAAGTTCAGAAGGGATGCTTCCGTTACCCTTAACAGTTGCATTGAACTTGTAGTGGCCAGGTTTGGTGATAAGGTAGCAGTTTGCAGTTGCTGTTGCGCTAAGGTCGGTGTATTCAATCTTAGGAGCGGAAACCGTGAACGCTTTCTGTGCGTTTACTCCGGCAGGGATGCCTGTAGAAGGCACTTTCATCTGTCCGGCGAGGACCTCTTCTCCGTTCAAGGTCACATAGACAGAGAAAGTCTTTCCAGCGTGTCCCGGAGTGATGCTAAGGTAGAAATTCTTAGCCTCAGAAGAGAGGACTGCGCCGCCATTTACCGTAAGGGTAATTTCTGGGCTTCCGGCAGTCGCGGTGATAGAGCCGTCGGTAAGGTTCACTGTGCCTTCAGTCACAGCGAGTGTCTCAGCCTGGTCGTCAAGAGCGACGCGGATTGCAGACACGACAACATTCTTATCCTCTGTGGAGAGAGCGATGTTAAGGACTGAGAGAGCGTGGTGGAATGCCACGTTTACTTTCTTAGTGGAAGCATCGTTATAATCCCACTGTGCCACAGATGAACCATAGATAAAATCAATAGGATTCAGATGTTCAGTATTGTCCGCCGCGGCTTGAGTCTGAGAGGCAGGAACCTCAATGGCGACAGCAGTAGGGTTGTCACCCGCAGAGGCATTATATGGGTAATAAGCATACAAAAGATAGTCTTTCCAAGCATAAACCATATAATATCCTGGGATAGGGAATGTAGTCACATCACCTGACTCCTGAGCTTTTGCGCTCTGATTTCGCAGAGCGTCGGTCACCTTTGTGCTATCAGTGATGGCGGTACCGGCATACCAATAAATTCCCACAGCGTCGTCCTTTACCCAAGAGGTTTTGAGACCTGTTGAGGTGGCCTCAACAGAGGTCTTAGTGGTCGGGAGGGAAGCGACGATCAGGGCGCCGGAGTTCTCGGTAGCCGCAGGTTCGGTAATTTCGGCTTTCTGGCATCCAGCGATTGCTGCAACCGCAAGGACAAAGAATAATTTCTTTTTCATAGTAGTCGTATTATTCTATTTCTTCCCAATCACCCCAATTCTGCATATCATCAATGCCGTTGTTGCCGCTTGCAGCAAAGCCGGCCTCTGATGAGAAAGTCTGAAGACTCATCGAAGGAGCTTCATACACACGAGCGGAGAGCCCCTCTCCAACCCGCTCAAAATGATTTTTCATAATGTAATGTTTTATAATCTATTAGTTATTAATTATTGCGACTGACAATTTTGCAAAAATAGCAATTTTCTTCGATTATTCCTTCACGCAGCGGACATTTAGTGCCCTGGCGTTCACATTGTTGGAGATGCTCAGTTCCAAACTCTTGTCCGTAACCGAATCC
>CAVJRU010000052.1:0-15288 GCA_963652025.1 bacterium | reverse complement strand
GGGGTAAGTCATACACGACCAGCTCCCTCCAAATTCTCCCAGGGTCGGAAGGCAGCAAGAGTAGGAGGTTGTAGCGGTGCGATGTATGTAGCTTACCCTTTTTTTGTGCAACAAAAAAAGGGTAAGCTATGCTTGTTAACCCCCAGTCAGCTTCGCTGACAGCCCCTGGGGGCATACGAGCTGCACTGGCGTTCCGCTCGGCGACTCCGCTCCTTCGTTCCACTCCGTCGCTCCATCGCGGCGGCTTTTGCCGCCTTGTTATTTTTTGTGCAACAAAAAAAGGGTAAGCTATGCTTCCATTAAAGAATATTTGTAAATTTGCGACGCGAATTGATAAAAATTAACAATTAATACATTTTTGATATGAGAAAACACATTGTTGCAGGAAACTGGAAAATGAACACCACTGTTCCTGAGGGAGTTGAACTCGCAAAGGCTGTCGTAGCAAAGGCTGCCGAAGTTCCGTCAGACGTTAAACTCATCATCGCTCCTCCTTTCGTTCATCTCGCTCCGGTAGCTGAGGTCGTAAAGGGTACGAAAGTAGGTCTTTCCGCTCAGAACTGCGCAGACAAGGAGAAAGGCGCATACACTGGTGAGGTTGCTGTGAATATGCTCGCATCTGTAGGTTGCGAATACACCATCCTCGGCCACTCAGAGCGCAGGCAGTACTACGGCGAGACTGATGCAAAGCTCGTTGACAAGATTCATCTTGCACTCTCTGAGGGACTTTCCCCGATTTTCTGCATCGGTGAGAACCTTGAGCAGAGAGAGGCTGGAAAGCACTTCGAGGTTGTGACTGAGCAGGTTAAGAATGTTCTCTACACCCTCTCCGCTGAGGAAATGGCCAAGGTTATCGTTGCTTACGAGCCGGTTTGGGCCATCGGAACAGGCAAGACCGCAACTGCAGAGCAGGCTGAGGAAATCCACGCTTGCGTCCGCAAGGTGCTCGCAGAGAAGTTTGGCGCACTCGCTGAGGAAATCACCATCCTCTACGGCGGAAGCTGCAAACCATCAAATGCAAAAGAGCTCTTCGCACAGCCTGACATCGACGGCGGTCTCATCGGAGGCGCTGCGCTCAAGGCTGACGATTTCGTAGCCATCGCACTTTCATTCTAAATAAAGGGCTTCTGGAGGGGGATTTCCTCTAGGTGGGGAGTACTCACATATAGCGGGTTCTCTTCGGGGAATATCCATTCCAACTCTTTATCACATAATCGATTGTTATGAAGAATAACATTGAAAAATTAAATAGGGCCGCTGACAACATCCGTGTGTTGGCGGCTTCTATGGTTGAAAAGGCCAAGTCCGGACATCCGGGCGGAGCAATGGGCGGAGCGGACTTCATCAACGTTCTCTACGCCGAGTACCTGGTTTATGACCCGGAGAACCCTTCGTGGGAAGGTCGTGACCGCTTCTTCCTCGACCCGGGGCATATGAGCACTATGCTCTATTCCACCCTTGCATTTACCGGCAAGTTCACTCTTGACGAGCTCGCACAGTTCCGCCAGTGGGGGAGCCCTACTCCGGGACATCCGGAAAGATGTGTCGAGAGGGGAATAGAGAACACATCCGGTCCGCTTGGACAGGGACACACCTTCGCCGTGGGTGCTGCAATTGCAGCTAAATTCCTCAAGGCACGTCTTGGCGAAGTGATGAACCAGAAGATCTACGCCTACATTTCCGATGGAGGCATTCAGGAGGAAATCTCTCAGGGAGCAGGCAGGATTGCCGGTACGCTGGGTTTGGACAACCTCATTATGTTCTACGACTCCAACCACATCCAGCTTTCCACCGAGACAGCAGTTGTGGATACTGAGGACGTTGCTGCAAAATATCTCGCCTGGGGATGGAATGTCCTGAAAATCAATGGTAACGATGTCGCCGAAATCCGTGCGGCACTTGACTCTGCCACTCAGCCGAACGGTCGTCCGACCCTCATCATCGGCGAAACCGTGATGGGCAAAGGCGCTCTTCGCGCCGACGGCACGAGCTACGAAAACTGCTGCGCAACACACGGAGCGCCTCTCGGTGGTGATGCCTACACCAACACCATCAAGGCTCTTGGTGCAGACCCTGAAAATCCGTTCGTGATTTTCCCGGAAACTCAGGAGATTTACTCCTCACGTGCCGAGGAACTTAAGGGAATTGTCGCATCTCGCAAGGCCTCTGAGGCCGCCTGGGCTGCTGAAAATCCGGAGCTTGCAGCGAAAAAAGCTCGTTGGTTCAGCGGAAAACTGCCTGAGATTGACTGGAAGGGGATTGAACAGAAAAGGGACAATTCCACCCGTGCGGCTTCTGCAACGGTGCTTGGTGCTCTCGCGGAGCAGGTGGACAATATGATTGTAGCCTCAGCCGACCTTTCCAACTCCGACAAGACAGACGGTTTCTTGAAGAAGACCCACGCTCTTGCAAATGGAGACTTCAGCGGAGCATTCTTCCAAGCTGGTGTGTCTGAGCTTACGATGGCCTGCTGCTGCATCGGAATGATGCTTCACGGTGGCGTAGTTTCAGCTTGCGCAACATTCTTCGTGTTCTCCGACTATATGAAGCCGGCAGTGAGAATGGCGGCTCTGATGGAAGTGCCGGTGAAATTCATCTGGTCTCACGATGCCTTCAGAGTGGGCGAGGACGGTCCTACCCACGAGCCAGTGGAGCAGGAAGCACAGATTCGTCTGATGGAGAAACTCAAAAACCACCACGGAGAAAATTCTATGCTGGTTCTTCGTCCTGCAGATGCTGATGAAACCACGGCGGCGTGGAAACTTGCGATGGAAAATGCCAAGACTCCTACCGCGCTCATTCTTTCCCGCCAGAACATAAAGAGCCTTCCTGAGGATAACGATTATTCAGCTGTCGCAAAGGGTGCCTACATAGTTGCCGGCTCGGACAAGCTCTACGATTATGGTCTTGGAGCAAATGAGGTGGTGCTTGTGGCCTCAGGTTCTGAGGTCGCGACTCTCTCTGCCGGCGCTGAACTTCTCAGAGGAAAAGGCATCAGGTGCAGAATCGTTTCCGCTCCGTCAGAAGGACTGTTCCGTAGTCAAAGTCTTGAATACCAGGAGGAAATCATTCCGCCGGGAGCGAACGTCTTCGGTTTGACGGCAGGCCTTCCTGTGACGCTCCAGGGCCTTGTCGGGTCCAACGGCACGGTCTTCGGACTTGAATCCTTCGGCTTCTCCGCACCATACAAGGTGCTTGATGAGAAACTGGGTTTCACCGCCGAGAATGTATATAATCAGGTCCTTGACCTGCTTCTCTAACAAAATAGGCTGACATTTGTCAGCCTATTTTGTTATTATAATGTGTGGGGAGGAAGAGGGTGAAGATGTTTATTTCCACAAATTTTCCATAAAGAGGTTGCAGTAGTCGATCCAGTTCTTCCACGTGTGACCGCCCCCTGACAAGTTGTAGCGGTGGGCGTAGTTGTGGTTTGTAAGGTAGAAATCGAACTGCTGGGTGGAGCAATAGAAAACGTCCCAGAACCCTGCCATAATCCAATATAGCTTCGGCGCATTGGTGAACTGGACAGCAAGTTTTGTCTTCAGATTGTTGTAGAAGCCATTGCTGTGCACCCGCTTGAATGCAGGCTTAATCATAGGGGAGAACATTCCCACATAGTCAAACGCGTCCGGAAAATTTGCTGAGAGAAAAATCGCCTGAAGAGCTCCAATAGACAGTCCTGCGATGGCTCTCCCTGCCTTTTGGGGAATTGTGCGGTAGAGACTGTCAACAGTACCGACCACATCCTTCATAAAATTGGATTCAACCTCTCCGTCAATCTCAAAAAATGCCTCCGTTACGGGCTTGCGACGCCCGTAGCCGTAGTCAGAGTCGTCTTTGTATTGGTTTGTGTTAGGGAAAACCAAAATCATAGGTTCTGCTTTGCCCAATGCAATCAGGCTGTCGACTTCGTGCAGAAGGTTGCCCTTCTCCATCCATACAACTTCAGACCCCCTTGCTCCGTGGAGGAGGTACAGAACAGGATAAGATTTTGTGTTGTCGTCGTAACCCTCAGGCAGATACACGAACGTTCTCCTTTGGCTGAGCCCGTCTTCGGAGCTTTTGCAAAAGAGTGTGTCCAGCCTGCCACGACATTGGTATGTGACATTAAGTTTCTCATAGCCTGTCTGCTTGCTGGATTTTCTCGCGCTTGCGCTGGAGAATGTGCCGAGCAGTATTCCTACGATAAGGAGTGTCTGTCTTAATGTGTGTAATCCTCTAATTTTCATCAATTTATTTAAGTTTCATTTTATATGCGCTCGGTGAAAAGCAGAAGGTTTTTACCCGTGGAATCAGCGTGGAGGGCGAAAATGTGGAAGCGGCCTGACGGACGGCATCCAAGTCTTTTTCGCAGTTCCTCGCTTGTTATGTGAACTCCGCGTGCACTTACTTCGGCTTCCGGATGGCTTTTACCGAATTCTTTCACTGTTTTCCCGCTCATCGTAGCGACTTCCAGGATGCGGAAGCATTTTCCGGCACCGGTGAGCGAGTCTAATCTAGCATCAGCCTCCTTCGCGTCTGGAGAGTAGTTCTTGACTATATAATAATGTGTATCCCGTCCAAAGACTGCCCCGCAGAGTTTTTCTCCGATAAGAGAAAAACATCCGGCCTTCATCAGCGCCTTCCCGGGCTCAAACAGCACCTCTCCGCTCACGATTTCACCTTCCTCGGCAAACCGCAGGGCTGAAGTTTTCCCGTCTGGAGCCACTACGCGGCTATCCCCGGAGGCCGCTCCTGAGCTGCAACCGAGCCTATATTCCAGCACAGGATTGTCGCTCCAGTCAAGGTTATATGCCTTAATCAGACAGCCCTCCTGCGTTTTTTCGCGACGCAAAACAACCAGAAGCTCCTTGCATTCGCCTCCCGCCTCGAGAATCTGCACTTGGGAACAGTACTCTTCTCCCAATCTTTTGATTATCATTGAGATGTCTGCCATCGGGGAGAGTTTCAGAATCACCACGGGAGCAAGGGCCAGAAGCGCTTCTTTCATCTTCAGAACGTCCGGTGAGCAATCTTCAAGCAAGAATACCTTGTTGCCGCAGCCGTCGCGCCTTGCCGGGTCGAGAAAAACTACATCGGGCCGAAAGTCTTTGCAGAAGGGTAAAGTCTCCACTGTCGCTTCAAAACAGTGCACTTCAATGTTCCACGCTCCAAAAATTTCGAAATTATGCCTTGCAGCCTCAGCAAGTGAAGGATTCATCTCGTTGTAGAACACTTTTTCCGCCACGCGGGAGAACTCCAGCGAGTCCACTCCGAGTCCTCCGGTAAGGTCTGCGATGCGAGGCTTGTCGAAAATATCAGCAATGACTTTGGCCTTATGGCGTGCTGTGACTGAGCCGCTGCATTGTTCTGCACTCAATTCCCTTGGCAGAACGAGTCCTGGCGTGGTGGCCCAAAGCGGGGCTTTACCTGAGAGTTTCCTGCGGGAAAGCAGCGTCGAGACGGCGGCGGCAACGTCAACTCCCGGCCACTTGTCTTTTTGAAGGGCAAGCCGCTGCGGGTCGTCGCCATAATGTTCTACAATGAACTGCGAGAGATTCTTCAGCTGATTTTCGGAACTTTCCATTTTGCGGTGCAAAGATACATCAAACTTCCCGAAAATTCACACTCAATCTTTCTTGTATATCCTTTTCCCACCTCAATTTTTATTGTAAATTTGCGATTGCTTTGCGCTCAAGCCGGATACTCTCCGCGGGCACTCAGCGAAACTGTATTTAATAAGTAAAAACTAATAAATATCGCAGATTATGGATTATCTTGAGGTCGCAAAATCTTGGTTATTAGGCGATTATGATGCCGAAACCAAGGCTGCTGTTCAATCACTGCTCTCATCGGAGGACACCACCGCGCTTGAAGACGCGTTCTACCGCCGTCTTGAATTCGGAACAGGAGGACTTCGCGGAAAAATGGGCGTGGGCACGAACAGGATGAACAAATACACAGTCGGAATGGCCACCCAGGGGCTTGCAAACTACATCCTTTCGCACTGCCCGGGCACTGAACACACCGTCTGCATCTCTTTCGACAGCCGCAATCATAGTTCCGAATTTGCGAAAATTACAGCCGAAGTTCTTGCCAACAACGGCATAAATGTCTGGCTTTATGACAACCTGCGCCCGATTCCGCTTTTGAGCTTCGCCGTGCGGACGAAAAAGGCTGACGCCGGCGTAATGATTACAGCATCCCACAACCCTAAGGAATACAACGGCTACAAAGTTTTTTGGAACGACGGTGCACAGGTAATCTCTCCCGTTGACAAGGAAATCGTTGCCGAGGTCAACAAAATTACTGACCCTTCCCAGGTCAAATTCACTCCCGGAGACACTTGCGCCGAGATTCAGCTGATGGGAAGCGAGATGGACAAGGCGTATATGGATGCGGTGACCACCTTGATGCTTTCTCCGTCTGCTGTCGCAGCCCACAGGGATATGAAGATAGTTTACACTCCGCTTCACGGATCCGGGGTGAACATCGTGCCGGCTCTTTTGAAGAGAATCGGCTTCGATAACATACTACACGTGCCTGAGCAGGACCTTAGCGACGGAAATTTCCCTACGGTTCAGTCTCCAAACCCGGAGAACGGGGAGGCCCTTACAATGGCAATCGCCGTGGCGGACCGAGAGGGCGCGGACCTTGTTCTTGCAACCGACCCTGATGCTGACCGCGTGGGCATTGCTGTGAGGAATCAGGAGGGCAAAATGGTTCTTCTTAACGGTAACCAGACAGGCTCCATCCTCACATACTATATTCTTCGCCGTCGCAGCGAGATGGGAACGCTTTCAGCGAAGAATTACTGCGTCAAGACCATCGTGACCACGGAGCTTATCCGCGCAATCTGCGATAAATTCGGAGTTAAAATCTACAACGTCCTCACGGGATTCAAATATATCGCCGACATCGTTCATCGCAACGAGGGCAAGACTGAGTTTGTCTGCGGAGGAGAGGAAAGCTACGGCTTCAATGTCGGTGAGTTCGTTCGTGACAAGGACGCTCCAATCTCCTGCGCTATGGTCGCCGAGTGCGCAGCTTGGGCTGCAGAACAAGGAAAGACTCTCTACGGCCTGCTTCAGGATATATATGCCGAGTTCGGCTACTACCGTGAGGCCCTTGTGTCACTCGTTCGCGAGGGTAAGGCCGGAGCGGAGGAAATCGCCGGGATTATGGTCGATATGAGGCAGAATCCGCCGGCAGAGCTTGCAGGGTCAAAAGTTGTTAAGGTAATTGACTATCTTAAGCCTGAAGAAACAGGTCTTCCTTCATCAAACGTGCTTCAGTTCTATTCTGCAGAAGGGGATGTCGTTTCAGTGCGCCCGTCCGGCACGGAACCAAAGATTAAGTTCTACTTCGGTGCCCACGGCAATAACGCCGACGAAAAGATTGCGGCTTTGAAGAAGCAGTTCAGCCTTTAAGATAGCAATCGCATAAGCAAATTACCGAAAAAGATTAGACCGATATGGATTCCGTGAACAGAAAAATTCTTTGGCTGCACGGTTTCGGAGGGTCGCCCAAGTCGGGGATAGTAAACTTTCTTAGGAAGTACTATCCCCAATTTGATTGGGTCGCACCTGAATTGAACCACCATCCGGGTGAGTCGATTGAGAAAATCAATGAGATTCTTTCGGGGAGTGACGATGTCGCCGCCATTATAGCAACCTCGCTCGGAGCGTTCTATGCAATATGCTCTGAATTTAGGGGGCCGGAACTCGTGATAAACCCGGCCGTGACCCCATACGAAACCATAGCGAAGCATCTGGGAGTGAACCGTTGGTTCGGTCCCCGTTCAGATGGGGCGACGCAATTTACTGTAACAGAGGCGGATGTGGAGGAATTTAAGGCTTTCCCTCTTCCGGTGGGCGACGAGAACTGCATCACACCTTTCGGGGAGGAGGCATTCCCCGGGATGCTTCCGGAGAGGATTCTATGCCATTACACAGAGCACGACCAGCTGCTTGGCGAGGATGTGAAGGCGCTCTACGAGGGTCTTTTCCCGAATCGCGAGATGATGACCCACCACGTCCTTCCCGGGCACGTTGTTACGGAGAGCTACATAGTGCGAATACTTCCGAAATTCATCTGGACGATATGAAAACTTCCGCTGAATAGTCTTATGAATCAGGAAATGACGCAAATACTACTCCCGGACTCACAGAAGGAGCGTCCGCTGGTTTTCTACCTCTCGATGGAGGAATATATAGCCGACAATTTCCATTCGTTTTTCCCCGACTCCTCTTCCTGTGGAACGCAGAAAAAATGTTCCACATCTTCCGGCTACTCCCGCCCAAGTAACACCCCGGGTGCGTTCTTCATATGGCAAGTGGCTCCGACAGTCATTTTCGGCCGCAATCAGGATATGAACGCTGAAGTCAATGTCCCATACTGCCTTTCAAATGGCATCAGGATGTTCCGCAGAAAGAGCGGGGGAGGCTGCGTGTATTCCGACTGGGGCAACGTAATGATTTCATACATAAAGCCTTGCCAGGACGGCGTGCAGTCTCTTTTCTCTGAATATCTTGACAGTTTGAACTCATTTCTCCTTTCTTTGGGGCTTCCCGCAGAGGTGTCAGGGCGCAACGACGTGCTTGTGGGGGGAAGAAAAGTTTCCGGGAATGCGTTCTCGCTTAGAAGTGACGGCGTGGGCATAGTCCACGGCACGCTTCTCTACGACCTGGATTTCTCAGTAATGTCCTCCGCGCTTACTCCATCTCGTGCAAAACTGGAGAGCAAAGGTGTCAAATCCGTAGAGCAGAGAGTTTTGAATCTGAAGGGGATGCTGAGCGAAGGAAAAAATATAGACCTTGATGGGTTGAAATCGGCGATTATTTCCTATTTTTGCAAAGATGAATTGACTCTTTCCTCTCGCGATGTGGAGGAGATTTCACGGATAGAGAAAACCTATCTCGACCCGGTCTTCATCGGGGGGCGTCACGGCGTTTCGGACGACAGTTTATAGGTGCGGAAAAATTGTGTGAGGCCCCAAACGTAGAAAACGATAAAAATTAGTTACTTTCAAAACTATATGGAAGATAAGAAAACCTGTCTGTATGACCGCCACGTTGCCCTCGGAGCCCTGATGAGCCCGTTCGGCGGTTTCATTATGCCAATCCAGTATTCAACCATAACCGCAGAGCACAATGCCGTGCGCACAGATGTCGGAATGTTCGACGTTAGCCATATGGGCGAAGTCTTTGTAAGTGGTGATGACGCGGAAAAGTTTGTAAATCACATTTTTACAAATGATGTCAAGGGCATTCCCGACGGAAAGATTCTCTACGGAATGATGCTTAGGGAGAACGGCTGCGTGGTGGATGACCTTCTGGTTTACAAGATGTTCTCTCCGCAGCACTATCTTCTTGTTGTCAACGCGGCAAACATCGATAAGGACTACGATTGGATTCTCTCTCAGGCTAAGGGCTACAACGTTTCTCTTAAAAACGACTCTCCGCTGTGGGGCGAAATCGCGCTCCAGGGCCCGTCGGCAGAGAAAAAACTTGTGGAAGTACTTGGACTTGAAGATGTTCCGTCTTTGGAGTTCTACACCTTCCGTGAGTTTGAATGGAAGGGAAAAAGGCTTATCGTAAGCCGCACCGGCTACACAGGAGAAGACGGATTTGAGATTTATGCTACTGAAGAGGCGATTGTTCAGATTTGGGACCTGTTTATCGCTGCGGGAGTCACTCCTTGCGGATTGGGTTGCCGCGACACACTTCGTTTTGAAGCCGGACTTCCTCTTTACGGTCACGAGCTTAATGACGAAACAACCCCGATTGAGGCCTCGCTCTCTATGTTCGTGAAAACCGACAAGGAGGAGTTCCTGGGCAAGGACGTGGTTGCAAGGCAGAAAGTTGAGGGAGTCTCAAAGAAGCTTGTGGGAATTGAGATTTTTGACAAGGCCATTCCACGTGCGGGATATCCTGTGCTGGATGAAAATGACGTCCAGATAGGCGCCGTAACCACAGGCTACCACTCAATATCCCTTGACAGAAGCATTTGTATGGCATTTGTTGACGCATCCTACTCCAAATTGGACACTCCGCTGAAGATTCAGATTCGCAAAAAAATCTTCCCCGGCAAAGTCATTAAAAAGCGTTTCTACACTCCGAATTATAAGAAGTAGGTGCGGAGGAGTTTAGTCTGCTCCCACCCTCAAAAAATGAATAAATAACTAATTTAATTATCAGCAATATGGCAAAAGTTATCGAAGGACTTAAGTATGCCCGTTCACACGAATGGGTGAAGGTTGAAGGTGATGTCGCAGTCATCGGTATTTCAGATTACGCTCAGCATTCAATGGGCGACCTCTCATACGTTGATATGCCGTCTGAGGGCGACGAGTTTGCAGCAGGGGAGACTTTCGGTGCGGTTGAGAGCGTAAAAGCAGCCTCCGACCTCTATGCTCCTGTGTCAGGAGTGGTTCTTGAAGTAAACTCCGCCCTTGAAGACCAGCCGGAGCTTCTCAACTCCGACCCTTACACCAACTGGATCATCAAAGTCCAGATGAGCGACCTCTCAGAGCTCTCTACACTCTTGGATGCTGCCGAGTACGAAAAAGTCTGCGAATAACGCGGCATCGGAAAATCGCTCTATAAAGGAACTGAATAAAATCGCATAAACTGTCTATGCAGCACATAAAGCCGTTTGCATATTTTCCTCATACAGAGGAAGATGTGCAGCAGATGTTGAATAAAATCGGGGTACGGGACCTTAAGGACCTGTACTCCGATGTTCCGTCTGAGTTCATCTATAAGGGAGAGTACGACCTCCCTGAGGCCCTGTCAGAAATCGAGGTCAGGGAGTATTTCGAAAATATAGCCTCCGAGAATGTTTCTCTGAAGGTCTTTACCGGTCTTGGTTCATACGACCACTACTGTCCGGCCGTGGTTCCATACATTCTTTCACGAAGCGAATTTCTTACCGCATACACCCCGTACCAGTCGGAAATTTCCCAAGGAACTCTGCGCTATATCTTTGAGTGGCAGAGCTTTATCTGCCGTCTTACAGGGATGGATGTCGCCAATGCTTCAATGTACGACGGGGCGACTTCCGCAGCCGAAGCTATGATGATGTCCTTCGCCTGCACAAAGAAAAAACAGCGTTTCCTCGTTTCCGAGACCCTTCTTCCCAATGTTCGTGAAGTCGTTTCCACATACGCTAAGTTTCACGGAGTCGGCCTTGACTGCATTCCGGAAGAGGATGGAATGACATCCTTCAATGCTCTGAAGGAGGCGCTTTCCTCGGACGATGTTGCCGGAGTGCTTGTTCCGGGAATAAACAAATACGGAGTAATAGAGTCTCTGGAAGGCTACGCCGATGCGGTTCACGAAGCCGGTGCGGTGCTGGTGGAGTATTGCGACCCTTCAGCCCTTGCCGTAATCAAGACTCCGGCTGAATATGGTGTGGACATAGCCTGCGGTGATGCGCAGACTCTCGGCATTCCGCTTTCGTTCGGCGGTCCGTACGTGGGATTCCTCTGCTGCCGGAAGGAGTATATGAGAAAACTTCCCGGACGTCTTGTGGGTGAAACAGTTGATGCTGAAGGGAAGAGGGCGTATGTTCTTACGCTTCAGGCCCGCGAGCAGCACATCAGAAGGGAGAAGGCGACTTCGAACATCTGTTCAAATCAATCTCTGATGGCTCTGTATGTCACTGTGTATCTTTCTCTTATGGGAAAGGATGGACTCCTTGGGGTGAACGACCTTTCTTGCAGCGGTGCACATTATCTGAGGGCGGAACTTCTGAAAACAGGGCTTTTTGAGGAGCCGTTCTCCGCAGAGCGGCCGTTCCTGAAAGAGTTTGTACTTCGTTATAAGGGAGATGTCGCTCTTTTGCAGCAGAAGCTTCTTAATGCTGGAATTTTCGCGGCCGTTGAGGTGGAAAAAGGACTTGTGTCATTCTGCGTTACGGAAAAAAGGACAAAAGAGGAATGTGATGCGCTCGTTGCGGCACTGACTGAGGAAACTGCGAGCCCGGAGGGGGCCTCCGAAGTTAAGCCCGGCAAAAAATAGGGAGGAGGAGATATGAAATATTACGACAAACTGATTTTTGAACTTTCCGGGACTTCACGCCGCGGATTTACCCTTCCTGTAAACCGCTACCCGGCATACTCTGAAGGTAATTCAGACTGCCTCTCTGAGGACATTCCCGTAAGCATTAAAGCTGCCATCCCCGAGAATCTTCGCCGAGAAAACGCCCCGGAGCTTCCTTCTGTGAGCGAACCGGACGTTGTTCGTCACTATACGCTGCTGTCCCAGATGAATTTCGGAGTTGACACGGGATTCTATCCGCTGGGCAGCTGCACGATGAAATATAACCCTAAAATAAACGAGGAAATCGCCTCTATGAAGGCTTTCACCGGGATTCATCCTCTTCAGCCGCTTTCAACGGTGAAGGGGTGCACAAGGGTTTATTCTGAACTTTCCAAAGCCCTTTCTGCAATTACCGGAATGGCGGCGTTCACCCTTAATCCATTTGCCGGAGCCCACGGAGAACTCACCGGGCTTATGGTTATGAGACAGTATCACATTTCTCGCGGTGATCTTGCCCGCAGAAAGGTAATCGTCCCGGATTCCGCTCACGGAACCAACCCGGCATCCGCTGCCGTATGCGGTCTTGAGGTTGTGCAGGTGAAGTCCAAGCCGGACGGCAGGATTGACCTGGAGAGCCTTCGCGGGGTACTTGACGAGAGTGTTGCCGGAATAATGATGACAAATCCGAACACGCTCGGACTTTTCGAAACCGAGGTAAAGGAAATCGCCTCCCTTGTTCACGCTGCAGGCGGCCTTCTCTACTATGACGGAGCGAATATGAACCCGCTCATCGGAGTTGTGCGTCCGGGGGATATGGGATTTGACATTATGCACCTCAATCTTCACAAGTCATTCTCCACGCCTCACGGTGGCGGTGGTCCGGGTTCAGGTCCTGTGGGAGTGGCATCGCACCTTGTGCCTTTCCTTCCTAAGCCTTGCTTCTATGTGCAGGTTGCCGGGAAGGCTTCGGGTCAATGCCCTGAGTCAAAGGAAGTTGCCGGGCAGCAGTCTCTTGGCCGCATCAGCGGATTCCAGGGCAATTTCACTGTGATTCTCAAAGCTCTCACCTACATCCGGATGCTTGGACGGGAGAATGTGAAGGCTGTCGGCCCTCTCGCGACCCTCAGCGCCAACTATATTAAGGAATCCCTTAAGGATAGCTTTGAATTGCCTATAGAGGGAGTCTGCAAGCACGAATTCGTCTTTGACGGCCTCAAGGACAAATCCACAGGGGTGACCACTCTGGATGTTGCCAAAAGACTTCTTGACTATGGTTTCCACTCTCCGACAATCTATTTCCCTCTTCTTTTCCACGAGGCGCTTATGATTGAACCGACCGAGACCGAGTCTAAGGAGACCCTGGACGCGTTTATTGAGGTGATGCACAAGATTGCATCTGAGGCGGCCTCTGACCCTGAGGCAGTTAAGGGAGCGCCGCACACTACGCCGGTGCGCCGTCCGGACGAGACCCTGGCCGCCCGTAACCCCAAGCTGCGTGTTTGAGCCTCGTTACGTTCCTAGGGGAGGAAAGTGTGAGAGAAAAAGTGCGTGGGACTTGAGAGGTTGATTAATGAGAAAGGGTTTATATATAAATGAGTTAGATACTTGCGAAAGTTAAATTAAGTAAGTTGGAATCATCTTATGAAACTTATAATAATAGGCGGAGGGCCGGGCGGATATGAAACCGCTGTTGCGGCTGCCGGAAAAGGCCTTGAGGTGAAACTTATCACAGCGGGGCCTCTTGGCGGTACCTGCCTTAACGTAGGCTGCATCCCGACCAAATGCTTCTGCCACGATGCAAAAGCCTATTCGCTCTCAAAGGATAAGACCCCTTCAGAGGCGCTCTCCCAGATGGTCTCCCGAAAGGATGAGGTCGTGTCGCAACTTCGAGGCGGCGTAGAGTCCCTTCTAAAGGGTGTGGAAGTCATCCCGGGCATAGCACGTGTCGTGGACTCCAGCACTGTGAGAGTCTGGCCGACGGAGGACGAGATGGCAAAGGACGAGTCTCTCGCCCCTGAACTCTCTGACTATAAGGAATATAAGGCCGACAGGATAATCATAGCGACAGGCTCTCATCCCTCCTGGCTCAATGTCCCCGGTGCCGCGACAACCCCTGGAGTGATTTCTTCCACGGAGCTGTTGAGCCTCAGGGAGGTTCCTGCGAGGCTGACGGTTGTCGGCGGGGGAGTGATAGGGCTTGAATTCGCCTGCGTCTTTGCCGCCCTCGGGTCGAAGGTCACCGTGGTGGAATACTGCAAGAATATCCTTCCTAATATGGACTCCGATATGTCCAAACGCC
Organism: bacterium; assembly: GCA_963652025.1. Lineage (GTDB taxonomy): Bacteria > Bacteroidota > Bacteroidia > Bacteroidales > UBA932 > Cryptobacteroides. Next base: position 966 of record CAVJRU010000052.1, on the reverse strand, counting down.
TGAAGCAATCACTCTCGAAGCAGGGGATTTCCATCCTTACCTCGTCGCAGGTTACCGCCATCGCGCCAGGAGACGGCTCCACTCAGGTTGTTTCCTACCTTAGCGGAGATAAGGAAAACTCGGTCGTTTCGGACAAGGTCCTTATGGCAGTGGGCCGCACTCCGGATATGAGAGTGATTCTCGGTTGTAAGGGCATTGAGTCCACCCGGAGGGGGATTGTCACTGACGAAAATATGCAGACAAGCCTTCCGGGAGTATATGCAGTGGGCGATGTGAACGGGAGGATTATGCTTGCCCACGCTGCCATTTACGAGGGGAAAATAGCTCTGCAGCACATCCTTAACTCCCAATCCGAATCGGCGGAGGTTCAGCATAACGGGGGCGGAAAAATCCGCCTTGACATTATGCCGTCCGCGGTGTTCACCACTCCGGAACTCGCCTCTGTGGGTCTTAGCGAGGAGCAGTGCAAAGAAAGAGGCATTGCGTACAAGGCAAAGAAGAGTTTCTACCGCGCCAACGGAAAGGCTCTCGCGGAGGGAGAGACCGAGGGGCTTTGCAAAATTCTAGTCGCAGAACCTGGTCAGGAAGGTTTCCGTGACGGTCAAATCCTCGGCTGCCACATCTTGGGCGCCGACGCTGCAAACCTAATTGGCGAAGTCACTGCCCTGATGAACTTCTCCGCCACCGTCTCCGACCTTAGCTCCATCATCCACCCTCACCCCACCCTGTCAGAAATAATAGGGAATTGTGTCGCTTTGTAATTAGATAGCGTAGTGGAGGAGGGGGCGGCCTTCAAAGGGCGTTGGTCCACGCACGCGTGGGGGACCGAAATTTCGGAGAAATTTTGGTGGTTCCCTTTGAAGGCTGCCCCCTCCGGAGGGGAGCGGCGTACAACAATTTCCCCTCTCCGCTCCACGCACGCGTGGGGGACCGAAATTTCGGAGAAATTTTGGTGGTTCCCTTTGA
>CAVJRU010000051.1:0-15915 GCA_963652025.1 bacterium | reverse complement strand
GCCAACTACTATATATTCCGAGACATCCCGAGAGGCAAATACTCGCCGGACTTCGGGAACGACAAGGAAGTGGAAGCGGAAGAGGCTGTTGTTTCCGCTAACGTTAAATAAAGGGGTTGACTAAAAAGCGGTCTACTGCGTTACAATAAAAAAGATAGGCTGACCGGATGACAGTCAGCCTATTTTTATTTTACGGGGAGGGGGTTAGATTATACCCTGCTCCAGCATTGCGCGGGCAACTTTCATAAAGCCGGAGATGTTCGCTCCCTTGACGTAATTGATGTAGCCGTCGGGCTGGGTGCCGTGGGCGACGCAGGTCTCGTGGATGCTCTGCATAATCTGGTGGAGTTTAGCATCCACTTCAGCGGCGTTCCAGGAGATGTGCATCGCGTTCTGAGTCATCTCAAGACCGGATGTAGCCACTCCGCCGGCGTTCACCGCCTTGCCAGGAGCAAAGAGGATGCGCGCAGCCTGAAGAGCCGCAATCGCGCCCGGCTGACATCCCATATTGGAAACCTCGGCGACGAGTTTAACTCCGTTTGCAATCAGTTCCTTAGCGTCCGCCTCATCCATCTCGTTCTGGAAAGCGCACGGCATAGCGATGTCGCACTTGATGCTCCAGGACTTCTTGCCCGGAGTGAAACGCGCTGAAGGGAACTTGTCGGCGAAAGGCGCCACGACATTGTTGTTGCTGGCCCTCAGCTCAAGCATATAGGCGATTTTCTCGTCATTCATTCCATCCGGATCATAGATGACTCCGTCAGGACCTGAGATGGCGATGACCTTGGCACCGAGTTCAGTGGCCTTTTTCGCTGTTCCCCAAGCCACGTTACCGAAGCCTGAGATTGCAACCGTCTTGCCCTTGATGTCGTCCCCTGCCTGGTGGAGCATATGCTGAACGAAATACACGGCTCCGTAGCCTGTAGCCTCAGGACGAATGAGCGAACCGCCCCAGGTCATTCCCTTGCCTGTGAGAACTCCGGTGTGTTCGCGAGCAAGCTTTTTGTACATTCCGAAGAGGTAGCCGATTTCGCGTCCGCCCACACCCACATCGCCTGCAGGGACATCAGTGTCAGGGCCGATGTTTCTCCAAAGTTCAAGCATAAAGGCCTGGCAGAAACGCATAATTTCAGCGTCTGACTTGCCCTTAGGGTCGAAATCCGAGCCGCCCTTCGCTCCGCCCATAGGGAGGGTTGTAAGAGCATTCTTGAAGGTCTGCTCGAAGCCGAGGAATTTCAGCATTGAAAGGTTCACGGCCGGATGGAAGCGAAGCCCGCCCTTGTAAGGGCCTATGGCGCAGTTGAACTGCACCCTGTAGCCGGTGTTCACCCTGATTGCGCCGCTGTCGTCCACCCAGGTCACCTTGAAGGTGAAGATGCGGTCAGGCTCCACGAGTCTCTCGACGATTTTCGCGTCCTCGAATTCAGGATGTTGATTGTAGGTGTCCTCAATGGTTTCGAGGACTTCCTGAACGGCCTGAAGATATTCTTTCTGGTCGCCATACTTGGCCTGCAGAGAGGCCATAATCTGACTAGTTTTCATAATAATTATGTAGTTATTAAATGGTTATAAATTTACTCAACTGTCCAGGTATTGCCTGAGTTGAGAAGGTCATCAACGCACTGGATTTTGCTCTTAGCCTTCACCTCGGCTATCTGGTCCCTCACCCCGTCGTCGTAGGTCGGCGCGGCAACGTTGCGGATGACACCGAGAGCAACAGGAAAATCAGGGTATTTCATATCCGCGAGCAGCATATGCACTCCGGCATTCTGAGAGTGAGAATCGTGAACAAGGATATCCTCCTCCTTCACTCCGTTCTCCCCTATCGTCACGACCTTAAGACCCATTCCGTCGAGGATGAGCCCCTTGTCGCGGTTTTTGCCGAAAATCATCCTCTCCCCGTCCCGGAGCACGATTGTCCGGTCCTCGCGGGTTTCGCGGTCAGTCAGAGCGGCGTGCGCACCGTTATTGAAAATCATACAGTTGGTGAGCATTTCCATCACGGAGCACCCGTCGTGACGCGCTGCCTCGGTCATAATCTCCTCCGAAAGCTTCACGTCCACGTCCAGGCTCCTTGCGAAGAAAGTCCCTTTTGCTCCCAGAACAAGCGAACCAGGGTTGAAAGGCGGTTCCACAGTGCCATAAGGCGAGGTTTTGGTGATTGCTCCGAACTTAGAGGTCGGGGAATACTGGCCCTTCGTAAGGCCGTAAATCTGGTTATTGAAAAGGATTAGATTGATGTCAATGTTCCTTCTGATGGCGTGGATGAAGTGGTTGCCGCCGATTGCTAGCGCATCCCCGTCTCCGCAGGCCTGCCAGACTGTAAGGTTAGGGTTTGCTACTTTGATTCCGGTGGAAATCGCGGTTGCACGGCCGTGGATGGAGTGAAATCCGTAGGTATTCATATAATATGGGAGTCTCGACGAGCATCCGATGCCGGAGACCACCACATATCTTTCCTTGCCGTAGCCGAGAATCTCGGTGACGTCCGGAAGAGCTTTCTGGAGCGCCGCAAGCACCGCGTGGTCACCGCATCCGGGGCACCAGCGGACCTCCTGGTCCGATTTGAATTCTTTGAATGTATAGCGTGGCATAGTGCGATTATTCTAATTGTTTTTTGACTGCTTCGACGATTTCGTGAACGAGGAACGGCTGCCCCTGAACCTTGTTGCACTGAGAATAGGTAAACTGAGGGAGATTGGCGCGGAGCCATCCTGCGAAATGTCCGCTGTTAAGCTCGCAGACAAGGATTTTCTTAAACCGCGAGAAAACCTCCTCCGTATTTTTCGGAAGCGGACAGATGTAGTCGAAATGGGCGAAACTTACCCTGCCCTTAAGCTCGCTGTCCTCGGAAGAAAGTTCATCAAAAGCGGACTCGAGGTGGCCGTAAGTGCCTCCCCAACCCACAAGAAGCAGTTCCCCGCTCTCGGGACCTTCCACTTTGAGCTCCGGTATGTAGTTCGCGACACGCCTTACTTTCTCTGCCCTTTCCCAGACCATCTTTTCGTGGTTCTCGCCGTCAGAACTGAGCACGCCGGCAGTGTTCTTCTCCAATCCACCTACCCTGTGTTCGAATCCCGCCATTCCTGGCACAGCCCACTTGCGGGCAAAGGTTTCCGGGTCCCTCGCGAAAGGAGAATATGGCTGGTCGTTGGGTTTCACAAAAGGAGGGACGATTGCCGGATAATCCTTCATTGCAGGAATCCTCCACGGCTCCGAGCCGTTCCCGAGGAAGCCTTCGCTAAGAAGAACCACCGGGGTCATATGCTCCACAGCTATCTTTGCCGCATTAAACGCAGCGTCAAAGCAGTCCGCCGGGGAGTGAGCCGCCATCACCACGAGAGGGCACTCGCCGTTGCGGCCGTAGAGGACCTGATTGAGGTCAGTCTGCTCGGTCTTCGTCGGGATGCCGGTGGAAGGACCTGCCCTCTGGACGTCAACGACCACAAGAGGCAGTTCCGTCATCACGGCAAGCCCCAGTGCCTCGCTTTTCAAAGAAAGACCCGGGCCGGAAGTAGTCGTCACGGCAAGCGAGCCTGCAAACGCGGCACCGATTGCGGTGCAGATTCCGGCGATTTCATCCTCTGCCTGAACGGTTTTCACACCCAGGCTCTTGTGCAGGGCAAGTTCTTCAAGAATGCCCGTTGCAGGGGTTATAGGGTAGGACCCGCAGAAAAGCGGAAGTCCGCTCTTTTCCGATGCTGCAAGAAGTCCCCAGGCGGCAGCCTGATTACCGGTAATGTTTCTGTATTTTCCCTTCTCCAGTTTCGCAGGCTTCACGCTGTAGGTATTGGCGATTGCCTGAATGTTCGCCGCATAGTTGAACCCGTCGAAAAGCACCTTCTTGTTCGGAGCGATGAGTTCCGGATGTTTCTTGGAGAATTTCTGCTCAAGATAAGAGTAGATGTAGTCCAGCGGACGGCTGTAGATGAAGCAGGCCATTCCGAGGGCAAACATATTCTTGCATTTGCCGATGCTCTTGAAGTCCAGGCCGCTGTCTCGGAGGCTCTCCTGAGTGAGATGAGTGATTGGCGCCGCGACAATAGTTCTGTCCTCAAGGTGCATCTCGTCAATAGGGTCGTCGCTTTTGAATCCCGCCTTGTGAATGTCCTCTTCGGTGAACGTGTCGGCGTCAAGAATGACCATAGCGGTCCTCTTGCACCAGCGTGCATTGGCTCTAAGGGCTGCCGGGTTCATCGCGACGAGAAGGTCGCAATAATCGCCTGGAGTGAGCACCCGGGAGCTTCCGATGTGCACCTGAAAGCCGGAAACGCCTGCCACGATGCCGCGAGGAGCGCGAATCTCCGCCGGATAGTCCGGAAAAGTGGAGAGAGAGTTGCCCAGACAGGCTGAGGTATTTGCAAAAAGAGACCCGGTGAGCTGCATTCCGTCACCCGAGTCTCCTGCAAATCTAATGACAACATCTTTAGTATCAATTACTTTATGTTGCATAGATACAAATGATATTTATTGAAGTTGTAGTTTTGTGTTACTAATTCGGGGAGGAAAAATTCCCCGATAAAAATCTACGTCGCAGAAATTTAAGAGAGGGATGGAGCACAACGCAGCAATCCGCTCTCTATTCAATTTCCTTACTGCTGTTGCTGAGCGGCGGCCTTAGCCTGCAACTCCTCCTGCAGCGAAGCAAGAGTGCGTCCCTCCGGAATGCCAAGCACGGTGCGAAGCTCAGGGGTAAGGTCAATATTCTGCTTAGGGTCAATGTAGAGGACAGAATTGATGTCGAACACCATTGAAAGTCCCTTAGTCTTTGCAATAGTCTGAATGGCGTCGTTCACTTTCTTATAGATCGGAGCCTGAAGACTCTGCTGCATCTGCTGAAGGTCCTGGTTTGCAGACTGCTCGAACTCCTGGATGCGGTTACCGATCTCATTGAGTTCTTTCTGCTTGCTTTCCTTGATAGCAGCGGTCCAAGTGGCCTGCTTCTGCTGGAAAGTCTGAGCCTTCGTCTGGTACTCCTCAATCATTGCCTGGTAGGTCTCGTAAGTTTCTTTCTGAGCCTCGTCAAGCTGGGTACGGACAGTGTCCATTGCCGGCATAAGCTGGATAAGCTCGGTGGTGTTCACATAACCTGTAAGCGGGGTCTGAGCGAAAGCGGTGGCAGCGCAAAGTGAGGCTGCGGCAACCAAAATAATCTTTTTCATATTTATCATATTTTTAATTTTCAACTTAATAAGTTTCTTGTCTGTCTTCAGCGAAGCCCTATATTAGAACTGCTGTCCAATCACGAAGTGGAACTGGCTCTTTCCGTTCACGCTGTCGTCGAATCCATATCCCCAGTCAACTCCGAGGAGTCCGATCATCGGGAGGTAAACCCTCACGCCCACACCTGCGGAACGCTTGATCTGGAACGGATTGAAGTCTCTGATGTCAGCCCAGCAGTTACCTCCTTCAAGGAAGAGGAGCGCGTAGATTGTGGACTGCGGCTGCAGGATGACAGGGTAACGGAGCTCAACGGTGAACTTGTCATATACGTTACCGGCGTAGTAGTTTCCGGAAGTATTGTACTGGGATGTGCTGGTCGGGGTAAGAGAGTAGTTCTCATAACCGCGGAGCGAAATGATGTCGGAACCGTAGGTATCGTAACCGGACATACCGTCACCTCCCACGCGGAAGCCCTCGAACGGAGAGAATCCCCAGTTGCGGTTGTAGTAGCCGAGCACTCCGAACTGAGCCCTTGTCATCAGGACGAGGTCGCCGACAAGCTTCGTGTAAATCGCACCCTTGAACTGCCACTTGTGATACTCAATCCACTTGTAACGGTTCTGGGAAGTCTGGAGGCTGTAGTCAATGTCACGAGGATTTGCTCTGTATGTCGGATTGCCGTTCTCATCCGTCACACCGTAATCCTTGTGGCGCAGAAGCGAGTAAGGCGGGGTGAGCTGGAGGGAGAGGGAGAAGTCCGAACCCTGACGCGGATAGATCTGCTGGTCGGTGGAATTTCTCGACAGGCTGATCATATAGCTCAGGTTGTGGGATACACCCGTATTGAACAGGAAGTTGTACTGCCAGTCCTGGAGCTTGTATGTCTGCCAGCTGAGCTGGTGATAGAGGACGAAGTAGTTGTCAGGCCACTTCAGACGGGAACCGAGACCGGCTGCAAATCCGTACACCTCCATATACTGGTCGTTGTTCAGGATGTTGAACGCGAGATAGGAGTTGGTCTGGCGCGTGTAGTAAAGCGACAGGTTGAGCGAAGTCGGTTTCTTTCCGAAAAGCCACGGCTCGGAGAAACTTGCCGAGAGAGATGTGTAGTAGGTACCGTTGGTCTGGAAACGGAACGAGAGGTTCTGCGCATCTCCAAGCGGCACAGGTCTCCAGGCAGTCTTGTCGAAGAAACGGCGGGTGGAGAAGTTGTTGAAGCTGACGCCGACAGTGGCGACGAAGGTGTTTCCTCCCCATCCTCCGGAGAGTTCAAGCTGGCTGGAAGGCTTCTCCGTGACGTTGTAAACTATGTCCACAGTGTTGTTCAACTGGTTCGGAAGGATGGAATATCCCTTGCTCGGGTCGGTGATGGCCTCAGGGTCGAACTGGCCCATAGAAGCGATTTCACGGATGGACCTTTCGAAGTCGCTCTGGCTGAACAGGTAACCCGGACGGGTGAAGACCTGACGGCGTACCACCCTTTCGTTAGTAAGGTCGTTTCCGTTGATGATGATATTGTTCAAAGTGGCCTGTTTGCCCTCGACAACCCTCATTTCCACATCCACAGAGTCCCCGACCACATTGAGTTCCACCGGCTGAAGATTAAAGAACAGGTAGCCGTTGTCGCGGTAGAGTTTTGACACGTCGTAGTCGGTCTGTTTTCCGCCGCCGAAGAGCCTCTTCTGCATAGTCACGACATCATAGACGTCGCCCTTTTTGATCTGGAGAATCTCGTTCAGGGCTTCGGTAGGATAGACGGAGTTTCCTGTCCAGGTGATGTTGCGGAAGTAGTATTTCTTGCCCTGGTCAATCTTGAAGTCAATTTCGAGTTTTCCGGGCTCGACGAAATAGACCGTATCGCTCAGAAGCCTTGCGTCGCGGTAACCCGCCTCGTTGAAGGCCTCGATGAGGGTCTTCTTGTCGTTCTTGTATTCTGTTTCGTTGAATTTCTTGGATTTGAAGAAGTTCTGGAGCCTCTTGTCACGGGTCTTCTTCATTGACTTCACGAGTTTGGACTCCTTCACCGCATAGGTGCCGCCGAAGTCGATTTTCTTGATGCGGACCTTTTCGCGGCGGTTGATTGCGAAATTAACCCTGATTGCGCCCTTGACAAGTGTGTCTTTCTTTGTCTGGATGTTGACCTCCGCGTTATTGTAGCCTTTTTCGTTATAGTAACGCTTGATGATGTCAGTGGAAGTCTTTGCCACATAGTCGGAAAACACTCCTCCCTGCTTGAGGTTGAGCCTCTCCTTGAGGTCCTTCTGGTCGCCGTTCTTGATGCCGGAGAATGTCCAGCGGGAAACCCTCGGACGCTCAGTGATGCTGATTTTGAAGAATGCGGTGTCTTTTGACGCTGACAGCGAATCTATGGCGATGCTCACATCCTCAAAATATCTTCTCTGCCACATTTTATCGATAAGAAGCGAGAAAAAGTCGCTAGGCACGGTAACCTCCATTCCCTCGCGAAGACCGCTGAGCTGAATTATCTGGTCCCGGCTGACATAGTTATTTCCTTCAACGGAAACTCCTCCCACCACATATTTCTTAGGATTGCCATAGTCCACAGTCACGCCCCCCTGTGCGTATGCAAAGACGCAGGAAAGCATAGACAGCAAAACCAGACAGAACAAAACCCTTATTTTCATATTTTATCTTTACGGTTCAAAAAAGTACGAACTTGCAAATATATAACTTTTATTTCACTTTGCCATAACGACGGTCACGTTTCGAGTAGGCCTGAAGGGCCTGGCGAAACTCCGTTTTACGAAAATCCGGCCAGAGAGTGTCGACGAAGAGGAACTCCGAATAGGCAGCTTGCCAAAGAAGGTAATTGCTAAGGCGCGTTTCCCCCGATGTGCGGATGATAAGGTCCGGATCAGGGACCCCGGCCGTAACAAGATAGGAGTCAAAAATTGACATATCGCCATTCTGAACCCTTTCCAGTCCCTCGGGCGAAGAGGCCGCTTCAAGAGCCATTTTCCGCGCCGCCTGAAATATATCCCATTTTCCGGAGTAGCTGAGGAAGACGATAAGAGTCAGGTTCTTGTTATCCTTTGTCTTCTCCATACAACTGTCAATCACGGCGTTAAGCTCCTCTGAAATCCTTTCTCTGTTTCCGAGCACGACAAAGCGCACTCCGTTTTTCATAAAGGTAGGAAGCTCATTCTCCATACACCTGAGCATCAGGGACATAAGTCCTTCGACTTCCTCCGACGGTCTGTTCCAGTTCTCTTCCGAAAAGGCATAGAGCGAGAGATATTTCACCCCATCTTCCACGCAAGCCTCAGTGACGGCGCGAACAGACTCCACCCCCTCGAAATGCCCCTGAAGGCGCTGCTTACCTCTTTCCTTTGCCCATCGCCCGTTGCCGTCCATTATGATTGAGACGTGAACCGGAACTTTATTTTCATTTTCCATCTTGGGATGATTTTAGACAGTATAAGACACCTTCCTGGCGGAGGAGTTTAATGATTATTTCTGACATCCTCCCCCCAATACAACTTGCTTGTAAGCGCATTTATGAAGTGGGAATTGCGAAGCCTCGCCCTTTTAAGCGAAAACTGTGCCACCCTCACCCGGACCGTTGAACCGGAAGGAATCTCGCAGGTCTGATTATCAGCGGAAAGGACCACGCTCGAGTCACGCGACTGGAACGAAAGTGCAAGAGCCGAGTCAACCGGAACTATGAGCGGACGCACATTGAGGTTATGAGGCGCTATAGGGGTTACAAGCAGAACGCCTGTTCCCGGGAAAGCAATCGGACCGCCCGCGCTGAGGGAGTAGGCCGTGGAGCCAAGCGAGGTCGCAACTATCAGTCCATCAGCCCAATAGGTCGGAAGCTCAGCACCATTTATTTCCACATCCACCCCGAGCATCGCCGCGCCGAGCCTGTGCACCGAAACTTCGTTCAGAGCAAGGTATTCCTTTCTGGTGCCATCAGGCAGGACCGCTTCAAGGGAAAGCATTGGATTTTCCTCAATCTTGTAGTCGCCGCTGATGACCGCCTCCGCGACATCTTCCGGGCGGTTTTCCGAAAGGAAGCCCAGCCTGCCCATATTGGCCCCGAGCACCGGTATGCCAAGGGGAGAAGCAAGCCTCGCCGCTGAAAGAAAAGTTCCGTCTCCCCCGAGGCTCACCACAAGGTCGACTCCATCCAGCGAAGGGGCGGCGGAGGAATCTCCTACACGAACCGTACGAGTCGCGATTCCGGCAGATGAGAGCCTCAAGGCAAGCTGCGAGTAGGCCGGGGAAGCGATAAGGGAAGAATTTCTATAAAGTATGGCTATCATTGTTGTTTTACTATTTAAGTACGCCGGCCGGGGATTCTCCGCCCCCTCAAAGGAGACCCGGTCAGTCATCCCAACAGGCGCAAGGCTACAAAATTAGGAATATTTTGACTCTAATTGAACATTATTGCATAATTTTGCGGATGCAATCTCCCGCTCCGACAGAAAATCGGAGAAAGGAATACAAAAAAATGAAGTAAAACAGATATGACAAGACTTAGTGTAAACATAAATAAAATCGCGACTATCCGCAACGCCCGCGGAGGCAATATGCCAGACGTGGAGCAGGCGGCCATTGATTGCGAGAGATTTGGTGCAGAGGGAATTACTGTGCATCCAAGACCTGACGAGAGACACATAAGATACTCGGATGTAAGACTGATAAAGCCACTGCTTAAGACAGAGTTCAACATTGAGGGGAACCCCATCCCGTCATTCATTTCCCTCGTAAAAGAGGTACACCCCGCCCAGGTCACCCTCGTGCCTGATGCTCCGGATGCTCTGACATCCAACGCCGGATGGAACACCATCGCCAACAGGGATTTTCTGACAGAAATCTGCGCTTCATTCAAAGAGGAAGGCATCAGATGCTCAATTTTCGTTGACCCTGACCCGGTTATGGTGGAAGGGGCGGCCCGCTGCGGATGCGACAGGGTGGAACTTTACACGGCGGGGTATGCCGAGCAGTTTTCCCTTGATCCGGAGAAAGCCGTTGCGCCATATCTTGCAGCAGCACAGAAGGCCCGTGAATGTGGGCTTGGGCTTAATGCAGGGCACGATCTGAGCCTTGAGAACCTCGCATATTTCGTCCGCACGATTCCTTGGACCGATGAGGTTTCAATCGGACACGCGCTCATCTGCGACGCTCTCTATCTCGGACTCGAAAAGGCAGTCAAAGCCTACCTCGAGTGCTTGAAGTAGCTGTTTTTAAGGCGAAAGCGGAGTTTTATCACCTGCAGAATTGGGAATAATAAAATTTTACCTATATTTGTAGTCTTTATGCCCCGTAACAGGGCGGACTCACTTTGAAAGTGACACGGAAAGTTTCCGTTCCCCTTTCAAGAAACCGGATGAATAAATATAACAACTAATATCAAATGAAAAAAATCGACATCATTACACTGGTAATCAGTGTTGTATCACTTGCAGCCGCAGTTACTTTCGGCGTTTTGTTCCTTGTAGGAAATAAATCAGGCAAAAACGTGGAAGCCGCAGAAGTATCAGAAGCCTCACACGCGGGAGAGATTGTATATGTGCAGCTCGACAGGATTCTTCAGGAGTACGATATGGCTAACGACAAGCGTTCCGTTGTGGAGACCAAGGCTCAGAACATCCAGGCAGAGGTAACCCGCAGGGGCAAGAAGCTTGAGAAGGACATCAACGATTTCCAGGATAAAGTTCAGAAGGGCCTTATGACCCGTTCCGTTGCTGAAGTTCAGCAGCAGAAGCTCCAGAAGGCTCAGGATGATTTCAACGTATACGCTCAGCAGAAGCAGGCAGAGATTCAGGAAGAGCAGATCGTTATGATGAATCAGCTTGCTGACGCCATCAAGACCTGGCTTGACAACTACAACGAGACTATGGGCTACGCAATGATCCTCACCAACCAGGGAGGCGCTCCAGTCATCACCGCTGACTCCACCCTCGACATTACCGACGCTGTGATTGCCGGATTGAACGAGGAATATGTTGCAACCAAAAGCAAGAAATAATTGAAAATAGCGCTGCTGTCCTGTTTCTACCCTTATCGAGGAGGGATTTCTCAGTTCAACGCCTGCCTATTTGAAGAACTGGGCAAGACTCACGATGTCAAAGCGTTCAACTTTACAAGGCAATATCCGTCCATCCTTTTCCCGGGAAAGAGACAGACAGTGACAGAAGATGATGAGGCCGTGCCGGTGCAGAGCGAATCTGTACTCGACACGGTCAATCCTTTTTCCTACATCAGCACAGCAAGAAAAATCCGCAGGTGGGACCCGGACGTGCTGATTGTAAGGTATTGGATGTCGTTTTTCGCTCCATCGCTGGGCTACGTCTGCCGCCATATGAAGCCCCGCTGCAAGGTCATCGGGATTCTTGACAATGTCGTTCCCCACGAGCAGAGATTTTTCGATACTCCCCTCACGAAATACTTTCTGAGCGGATGCGACGGCTATGTAACCCTTTGTGACGCCGTTTCAAAGGACCTGCTCCGTCTGAAAAAAGACGCCCGCTTCACCGTAATCCCCCACCCCCTCTATTCTCATTTCGGCACTCCTCTCCCACGCCAGGAAGCGGAAAAAGCGCTCGGGCTTGCCCCCGGCAAGAAAAACATTCTTTTCTTCGGACTCATCCGGGAATACAAAGGGCTGGACATACTTCTGGAGGCGTTCAAGACTCTTGGCGAAGAGTATCAGCTCATCATCGCGGGTGAACCTTACGGAAGTTTCGACCGGTATCAGAAAATCATTGATTCGATGAGTGAGCAGAAGAGGCGCTCTATCAGTATGGACCTAAGCTACATCCGTGATTCCCAGGTAAAAAAATACTTTTCCGCAGCCGACCTCACTGTACTTCCCTACCGAAGCGCCACCCAGAGCGGAATTAGTTCCATCTCCTACCACTTTGAAGTGCCGATGATTGTGACGGCGGTTGGCGGTTTGAAAGAGACCATCGGGGACAGAGGCACAGGAATTGTCGCGGAGAAAGTCTCCCCCCAGTGCATCAGGGAGGAAATTGAGAGATATTTTGCCACACCATCCCTCAGGGAGGGTTTCGTTGAGGCGATACGCGAAGAGAAAAAGAGACTAAGCTGGGGAACATTCTCTTCCCGCCTCACAGAATTCATAGAATCGCTCCAACTGGCGTAAAACACAATAAGTCAGATACTTAAACTCGCATTATGAAGACTCGCTTTTCAAAAATATTGGCAACCGCTGCTGCCCTGACCCTCGGACTTTGGGGGGCCAATGGAGTTTCGCTCTATGCACAGAACACATACACACAGGTGCCCGTTGAGGTTTCCAAAGAGAAAGTGAAGGTGGGCGGAAAGCTTTGCTGGTCCCACGTGGTGCAGGAAAGGCAGACCCTCTACTCCATCAGTAAGGCGTATGGAGTGGCAATCGACGACATCTACAGGTTCAATCCGGGTCTGAAAGAACACGGTCTTCAGAAAAACGCGATTATAGTGATTCCTTCCCCTGAGGCGCTCTCGGCGAAGGGAGGCAAACAGAAGGCTGATAAAGTCAGCCAGGATGCAGGAAGCAAGGCAGAAGAGAAGACTGCAAAAGCCTCATCTGAGGAAAAGACCGCTCAGAAAGAACAGACGGCTCCGGACAAGGACGCCAAAATTCACGTCGTCAAGTGGTTCGAGACCATCCAAACTATAGCCGCGAAGTACGATGTAAGCCCGGATGATATCGTAAGGGCAAACAATCTCCAGAGCACGGAGCTCAAATCCAAGCAGCAGCTCACCATTCCGTCAAAGGAACAGGCAGCGCGCTGGAAGGCGGAAAGGGAGCTTGCAGAGGCAGAGGCGAAGGCCTCCTCCGCAGCGAAGAGCGAGGAAAAGTCCGCTCAGAAATCAGAACGCCAGGAAGAGGATAAAAACGAATATTTCTCATCCGAAAACTCAATTGTTGAGGGAAAGAAATCAGAGGAGGCAGCGGAAGAATTAAGTTCAGCCCCTAAGGAGCGCGTCAGCATAGCGCTTATGCTTCCTTTCAAATCAAAGGACTCGAAGCCAAGTTCCTCTGCGATGGACTTTTATTGCGGAGCGCTTCTCGGAGCAAGAACTCTTGGAAACGAAGGTCTTGACCTTGATATGGATGTTTACGACATCACTGACGACAGCTATCCTATCACAAAGGAAACCATCTCCGGAGATGATTTTATAATCGGGCCGCTCGCTCCCGCAGACATTGAAAAAATCTACAGTGTCGTAGGAGAAGACAAGCCTCTCATCTCTCCGCTTGACCCCAAGGCTGCCGACCTCACATCCCGCTACCCTAAGATGATTCAGGTCCCTACCCCGCACGAGCTGCAGTACGCAGACCTTGTCCAGTGGCTTGGAGAGGAAACTCGGGAAGGCGACCGCACGGTGCTTATCCGTGAGAAAGGCGGAAAGGAAAGCGAATCGATGAAGAGCCTGATATCTATGCTGGACCTCGCTGGAATTAAATACAGCACAATCAGTTACAGCATTCTTGAGGGACGCGACATACTTGACCGTCTAAAGAGTGCAACAGTGGAGAGCAAAGCGGAAGAGAGCAAGGGCAAATGGGGTAAGACTCAAGAAAGTTCCTCTGTAAACAGATTCATAATCGCTTCAGAGAGCGAAGCCTTCGTGAGCGACGTGTTCAGAAACATAGGGCTTCTGAAAAGGGAGAACAGGGATGTCGAGATTTTCTGCCACTCTAAAGTCAGAGGCTATGACATCGAGGTGGAAAGCCTGCACAACAACGACCTGCACATCAGTCTCGCCTACTACATTGACTACAATAATCCTGAGGTCATCCGCTTTGTAAAAGAGTACAGGGCTCTATTCAACACTGAGCCGACGCAGTTCAGTTTCCAGGGTTACGACATAGTACTTTATTTCGCCCGTCTTTGCAAACAGAACGGCGACGCCTGGATTCGCGAAATCGGCACAAAGCCGCAGTCAATGCTGCAGACCAGATTTGAATTCCGCGATGGCTCGCGCATCAATGAAGGCGTACGCAGGATTGAGTACGTGAGCGATTACAAAATCAACTGTCTCTAGGCAGGCATTTTAAGGCCGGCAGGAGGGCCGATGATTGGCGGAGTATGGAATATCTATCTAAGGAAAGGTACGACGAAATTGCTGGGGAATTAGAGAATCTTATAAATGTGGAATATCCCCGCATAAAAGAGAAACTCTCTGAGACAAGAGCAGAAGGCGACCTGAGTGAGAACGCCGGCTACAGAGCCGCAAGGAGCGCCCAGGCCAAGGCAATCAGCCGTATCCGTTATCTGCAGAAGACCCTTCAGTACTGCAGGGTAATAGACACCAAAGCGCTGCCTAAAGACCAGGTGTCGCTCTTGAGCCGTGTGGAGTTCACGAATCTTTCTATTAATAAAAGGATGACGCTCACAATAGTAAGCCCGCACGAGATGAATCTGCAGGAGGGAAAAATCTCTCAGAAATCGCCAATCGGAGCAGCTCTTATGGGACATAAAGAAGGCGACACAGTCACCGTGAACGCGCCTTCAGGGGCGTTTGATTTAAGGATTGAGAAGATAACAGTGGGCGGCGAATAAAAGCCTAAAAGCGTCCTGCTGCGATACGCTAAGAGCAAAATCAGCAGAAATAGAGGATACACAAAAAAAAGTCGGCTAAGATTCTTAGTCGACTTAAATTTATTTGTAGCGGGACCCAGGATTGAACTGGGGACCTCATGATTATGAATCATGCGCTCTAACCAGCTGAGCTATCCCGCCATCATAATATTGCGCCTACGGGACCCAGGTCTTTCGGCTTAGTTGAGATAGAAGGATTCGAACCCTCACTGACAGAGCCAGAATCTGTAGTGCTACCATTACACCATATCTCAATATTGTGGAGATAGACGGATTCGAACCGACGACCCTCTGCTTGCAAAGCAGATGCTCTAGCCAACTGAGCTATACCCCCAAGTTTTCAAAGAAATTGTAGTCCTGAGCAGACTTGAACTGCTGACCCCTACATTATCAGTGTAGTGCTCTAACCAACTGAGCTACAGGACTATTTAGTGGGAGCAGAGGGAGTCGAACCCCCGACCCTCTGCTTGTAAGGCAGACGCTCTGAACCAACTGAGCTATGCTCCCATAAAGACTTTAAGGAAGAGTGTACCGCGCAGTGCCAAACTAAACGTTAGCGTCGGTCCGAACCAAACTCCAAAAAGGAGGTGTTCCAGCCACACCTTCCGGTACGGCTACCTTGTTACGACTTAGCCCCAGTCACCGGTTTCGCCTTAGGCCGGTCCTTGC
This sequence comes from bacterium, assembly GCA_963652025.1. Lineage (GTDB taxonomy): Bacteria > Bacteroidota > Bacteroidia > Bacteroidales > UBA932 > Cryptobacteroides. The sequence goes on along the minus strand of CAVJRU010000051.1, from coordinate 499 downwards.
GGTCCCGGACTTCAGGCGCCCCCAGCTCCCATGGCTTGACGGGCGGTGTGTACAAGGCCCGGGAACGTATTCACCGCGCCATGGCTGATGCGCGATTACTAGCGAATCCAGCTTCGTGGAGTCGGGTTGCAGACTCCAGTCCGAACTGGGGCAGGCTTTAGGGATCCGCGCCTCGTCGCCGAGTGGCTTCCCTCTGTACCTGCCATTGTAACACGTGTGTAGCCCCGGACGTAAGGGCCGTGCTGATTTGACGTCATCCCCACCTTCCTCACACCTTACGGTGGCAGTGTCCCCGGAGTGCCCGGCATTACCCGATGGCAACTGGGGAGAGGGGTTGCGCTCGTTATGGCACTTGAGCCGACACCTCACGGCACGAGCTGACGACAACCATGCAGCACCTCGACAGGCGTCCCGAAGGACCTTTGCATCTCTGCATCGTTCGCCTGCCGTTCGAGCCCGGGTAAGGTTCCTCGCGTATCATCGAATTAAACCACATGTT
>CAVJRU010000050.1:11157-15959 GCA_963652025.1 bacterium | reverse complement strand
GGGCTGTAGCCGTACATAGCCTTCTTTTCGTATTTCGGGACAGCCTGATACCAGTCGAAATAGAGCACCTCGCCCGGGGTCATTATGGAGTTCAGGCCACGGTTTGCCGCCTCGATTCCGCCCTTCTGACCGCGGTAGGAATAGACGTATGTCTCTTTCTCAAGGTCCTGATTCTTAAGAATTTCGTCCCAGCCCGCCATTGTGCGGCCATTTTTCAGAAGGAATTTCTGCAGGCGCGAAATCGCATAGCACTGAAGGTCGTCCAGAGAGCTCATCCCCTCCTTCTCCATCAGAGCCCTGCACCGCGGGCACATCTTCCAGGCCTTCTTGCGGGCCTCGTCACCTCCGATGTGGATGACTTTCGAAGGGAACAGTTCCAGAAGTTCTGAAAGAACAGTTTCAGCGAACTTGTAGTACTCTTCGTTTGCGGGACAGAACTCCCCGTTGCCGTAGCGGGTCCCCGTGCAGTTAAGGGAAGGATAGACAGAGAAAACTGCCTCCGAATGCGCCGGCATATCAAATTCCGGGATTATGTTTATGTGAAGGGAGTCGGCGTAACGCACAACCTCCCTGATGTCGTCCTTGGTGTAGAATCCGCCGTAGGCCCCGGGGGTGTCGGCGGTGCAGAAACGGCTTTCGGGCATAGCGTTCCACTTGTCCCAGTCTTTTTCCACTCTCCAGGCTCCCACTTCGGTAAGAAGAGGATAGGCATCAATTTGAACCCTCCATCCACCGCCGTCGGTAAGATGCCAGTGGAAATTATTGAACTTGTAGAAGGCCATCTCCCGGAGGATTTTCTTAACCTCGGAAACGTCTGCAAAGTGCCTTGAAACGTCCAGATGAATCCCCCTATAGGCAAAGCGCGGACGGTCTTCAATGCGAGCGCAACGAATGGTGCCGTCTTCGCAGCGAAGCTGACGCAGGGTCTGAAGAGCATAGAAAAGCCCCGCAGAATCAGCAGCCTCCGCCTTCACCTTCTTTGCGGACACCGTAAGACGATAACCCTCCGTGCCCAATTTCTTTCTCAGATCCGGTTTGACTAAAGCCTCGACTCCCCTGGCACTTCCGTCCGCAGGGACATCCCCACGGGAATAGAAGCCCTCGTAATAATGGGCGGAAAGAGGCGCGGGCACAATGTAGCTGTACTCCACCTCCCTCTTCCCGCAGGAGACGAGGCAAAGCATAGCCGCAAAAGATGCCGCGAAAATATATTTTACACTACTTTTCATCTAGTTTCTGCTACCAGCCGACGTTTTGAATAAGGTTCGGATTCTTGTGCATTTCAGTCTCCGAAATCGGATACCAGTACATCTTGTCGTTCCAGTAGCGTGTAGCTACGGTTTTTCTTGTAGATGTGAATGTTTCGTCATCGGCGCGGACAATGTCCAGTCCCTCTATCGTCTTTGTCACATCGCCGATTTTCCACCTGCGGATGTCCCAGTAGCGATGGCCTTCAAAGCAGAGCTCCACCCTGCGCTCACGACGGATACGCTCCCTGAAATCTGAGTTGGAAAGTCCGGAAGGAACCTCAGAAAGGGAATAGACCGCGCGAAGAGCGTTGAGAGCCGCCCGTGGGGAAAGTGTGTAGTTCACTCCCTCGAAACTTCCGGTGAAGTCCGGATTCTTCGTCGCCTCAAAAAGCGCTTCGGCGTAGTTGAGATAAACCTCGGCATAGCGGAAAAGAGGATAGATGTGCTGATAGGAGATGAGGTTTCCGGTTGTGAAACTTGTAGCCTCCTGAACGAATTTCCTAAGATAGAACGAAGTCGGAGATGCGTTGTCCTTCGGCTGACCGTTCTTTCCGCCATAGAAGGTCTCCACGGTCTCTCCCTTGAAGGAATCGCCGTTGCAGAGGATGGCGTCAGAAAGGCGCGGGTCCCCGTCCTCGAAGCATTCCACAAGATTCAGAGTAGGACAGGTGCCGGAGTTTCCGCCTTCATACCCTACCGGGAAGTTGTTAGACTCGTAGGTGGATGAAGTGCTCTCGCGCACGCCGAAAATAAGGTCTTTGCTCTCGGCGTTATATTTCTGACTCATAAGGGAATAGCGCAGCGAAGTGCTGCAGTCGTCAATAAGTTCCCTTGCGGCAGAGGCGGCCTTGGCGTATTTCTGCACCGATGCTGTGGAGTTGTTCAGCGGGCTAGCCGCGTAAAGCAGAACCCTAATGCGGGCTGCCTGGGCAAAACCCTTGGTGACACGGCCGAGTTCTGAATAATATGTTCCTGAATAGGTCTCTGGAAGATTTTTGGCGCACTCCGCAAGTTCAGAGCAAATCCACTGGACACTCTCATCGAACGTTGCGGGAGTAAGCGTATTCACCTCGGAGGTGGTATAAGTGCGGTCCGCAATGATTATGTTCTGATAACGTTTCAACAGTTCAAAGTGGAAATAGGCGCGAAGAGCGCGGGCCTCCCACGGGTAGTTCTTGAGCTGCTCGATATAATAGGTGTACTGCTCATTCCATTTTGCAATCTCGAAGTCGTCCGGGCAGTTCTCCAGAAGGTAGTTCGCCGCGCGGATGCCGCGATAGTAGTGCGCCCATTTGTCGTCAACGACATTGTTCGAGGACCAGCTTCCGTCGTAGTATTTGCTCAGCGTGTCCGGGCTGTTGGCATAGACAGCGTCGTCAGTGGCGCACTCACGGAAAGAGTAAAAGTCGCTTTCCAGGTAGCCATAGACATTGGTCATCACCTCCTTCACCTTGTCGAAGTCGCTGAACTGATATTTCTTGGTGTGGTACTGGCTTTCCCCGAGTTCAAGGTCGGAGCAGGAGACGAGAGCTCCGGAAAGAGCTGCGCCGAGAACCAAAATTCCTAATATTCTTGTTTTCATATTCATTTCCTCCTCCATTAGAAATTAACCCTCAGACCCAGAGAAACTGTCCTTGCTGTCGGGTAATTGAAATTGATGGCCTCAGGATCGAGAATGTGGATGCGGTCGACGCTGAAGAGGTTGTTTCCACGAAGATATACCCTCATTCCGGTCATTTTCATCTTTCGTACGGCATTCTCGGGGAGGTCGTAGTATACTTCAAGTTCGCGAAGTTTGAGGAAAGCGCCGTTCTCCGTCCAGAGATTGCTTGCGAGGTAGTTGTTCTTGTTGTCAAGAGATGTCAGACGAGGATAGCGCACGCCCTTAGTATTGTTCTCGCTCCAGTAGCTCTGGAGATAGTGGCGGGAGATGTTCTTGTCCCCGGCGTAGAGCGGCTGATAGATGCTTGAGAGCGTGGTCTCGACAGTGGAATTGCCCACTCCCTGGAAGGTTGCGCTGAATCCGAGGCCCTTCCATTCCAGGCCCAGGCCGAAGCCGTAGTAAACCTCCGGAAGTTCGGCAGAAAGCTGATAGCAGCGGTCGTAGTTGTCAATCTTGCCGTCCCCGTTGAGGTCTTTGTACTTCACATCACCCGGCTGCACGCTTGCGAAAGTGTTCTCCGGAAGGTCGGAGTAGAGATTGCCGGAAGCATCGAAATCCTCCTTCTGATAGAACCCGTCGGCAACAAGTCCATAGAAGCGGCCGATCTGTCCGCCCTGCTCATAGAGGTAGGCGTATGGCTGATATGTCTCGTCTATTCTGTCGATTCTGTTGCGTGCGAAAGAAGCCGTACCACGAAGATAGTAGGAGATGTCCCCGATGGTCTGTTTCCACTGAAGCGAGGCCTCGACTCCGTAATTTGTCGTCTGGCCGTTGAAAGTGTCGCAAGCGCCGATTCCGATGACATCCGAAATCGTGCCTGTTGCCTTCGTACGGATATATTGGCGACGGTTGTAGAAGCCGTCAATTTCGCCGCTGAGTCCTCCGAAAAGAGTAAAATCAAGACCGACATTGGCCTTTGAATCAAGTTCCGGCTGAACCCCGACAGAAGGGAGCGAGCCTTCAGCCGCGCCGGAGGTCACAGTAGGCTGTACGAAGATGTAGCCGTTTCCGGTGCCGTTGAACTGCACATCCATATCGTAGGAAAGGAACGAATCCATTCCCACAAGGCCGTAGGAGGCACGTAGTTTAAGGAAGTTCACGACACTTGAGCCCTTGAGGAAATCCTCGTTCGAGATTACCCACCCCAGAGATGCCGCAGGATAGAAGCGGAATTTGTCGCCCGAAGGCATAAGGCTGCTGCCGGAAGCTGTGGCGGTGAGGGTGGCAAGGTAGCGGTCGGCGTAGTTGTAGGATGCGGTGAGGATGTAGTCGTGATGGGAGAAACTGTTGTTCGCCCCCGTGAGAGACTTCTTGTCGCGGTTGAAAAGGAAGGCCGCGTCAATGTGATGGTCCCCGAAAGTGCGGTTCCAGTCGAGTTTAGCCCACACCGCCATCCTCATATACTGCGAACTCAGATAAGTGCTGAAAGCCATCTCGGTGTTGTTTCCGTACTGAGAAACTTCGTAGTCGTAGAGATTGCCGGAGGCATCATAAAGAGGGCTGAAGTTGTAGTAAACGCTTCCGAAACTGCGGTCGTCGTTCACGTCGGATGAATTGTCGTAGGCCGCGCGAACCTCAGCAGAAAGGCCCTTCACGAGCATCGAAAGGTCCTGACGGATTGCAAGGTCTGCGGAAAGAGAGCGGGAGAAAGTGACCCTTCCGGCTGTTCCGAGAATGTCCTGAACCGGATTGGAGAACCTGGTGGAACGCGCCCAGATGTCGTTGTACATAACCGGGAAACCGACGCTCGGAGCGGTGTAGTAACTCTGGATGCTTCGTGACTGCGGACCGGAGAGCTGCTGGATGCGGGCAGCGAGGTTCACGAGGACTTTCGTCGAACTGGTGACATCGATGTCGAGGTTCGTACGGAGTTTCAGTGCGTCGTAAGC
>CAVJRU010000050.1:0-11147 GCA_963652025.1 bacterium | reverse complement strand
TCGTAAGCATACTGATTGTCAACGCCTTCGAGAAGTCCGGTATTTTTGTAGAAGCCACGGTTGGAGTTGTAGCCGGCATAGACGAAGTATTTGATTCTCTTGGCCGACCCGTCCATCGTGAGTTTCGCCTCATTGTTGAAGCCGGTGCTGCGGAAGATATGATTCTTCCAGTTCACAGTAGGGATAACGGCTGATGTTCCGTTTGCGATGGAGGCGATGTCAGATGTTGAGAACCAAGGAGAGAGACCGTCGTTGCTGCGGGCCTCGTTAAGGGCGTTCGCATACTCGAGCGGAGAGGCCATCTCGGCCATTCTAAGCGGAGTCTGCACTCCGAAATTGTACTCGGCCTTAAGGTGAAGCTTATGGCTGCCGCCGCGACGGGTCGTAATGAGAACCGCTCCGTCAGCGCCCCTGATGCCGTAGAGGGCAAGTGAAGCCGCGTCCTTCAGGACATTCACGCTCTCCACTTCCTCCACATCGATGGTGGAAGGCTCGCGGGGCACTCCGTCCACAAGAACGAGAACGGAATTACCGCTGAATGATCCGTTTCCCCTCACGGAAAGTTCCGGGTCGGTGTCACTTGGCCACGCACCCGAACCGCTCTGACGAACGCTCAGACCAGGGATGAGTCCGTAGAGGGCGTTCATAATCTGGGTCTGCGAAGACTCGGCGAAATCTTTCCTGGAAACTCCGCTTACGGCCTGGCTGCTTTCTTCCTTGCTGGAGGTGAAGCCATATCCGAGGGCATAGACGCTGTGACGCTCTTCAAGGCTAACCTTCATCCTCTCTCCCTTCACGGCGACCCTTCTGAAGTAGGTATTATAGACCGAAATCTCCACCGGGGTACCCTCAGCGGCATAGAACTGAACCGTGCCGTTTTCATCCGTAGTGAGCGGAGATGGCATTTCAGCTGTCAGCACCTCGACATTCCGCATAGGCTGTCCTTTCCCGTCCACAACCTGCAGTGTGACGAGCCCGTCCTGAGCCCACAGGGAAGCGGACCCAAGCAGCGCCAGCAGCGATATTATCAATTTCTTCATATATAAATTATCTCTTTTCTAATTTTAAGAAAAACTCAACTTTCTAATTTCAAAGAAAAACTCAGCTAAAAATTGGCTTAAAAAGATGGAGCACAACGAAGCAATGCGCTTTTTAAGACGATTTTTACCAGCCGGGGTTTTGGACAAGCCCATACCCCTTGTTAATCTCTGAAGTCGGGAACGCGCTGAAATACCACTTAGTGTCCCAGTGGGTCTTCCAGTAACGCGCATCCTCAGCCTTAGGCTCCGAATAATGGAAAGTGGAAGCGTAGGCATCGATGTCGTCGTTCTCGTCCACCACTCCGTCATTGTTCGTGTCGGTTGTAGGCACACCAGCCTTAATGGTTATCTTTATGCCGTAGAGGGTCTTCTGGAATATGTCGGCCCTCTTCCAACGCACGATGTCGTACCAGCGGTTTTCCTCAAAAAAGAGTTCGCGCGCCCTCTCGTCAAGAATCTCTTCGCGGAGCTTGGCATCGCCCGCAAGAGGCTCGGAGTATGTCGGAAGCGTTTTTCCATTCTGAACTGTCGATAGCAGCGCATCGTTCATATCCGGCAGCCCCACCCTTTCACGCACCTTATTCAGCCACTCGTAGGCCTCATCCTTGCGTCCGAGTTCGTTCAGGGCCTCGGCATAGGTGAGGTAAATTTCCGGGAGACGGAGGTAGGAGTAGTTCGTCGAGCGGTTCATAAACGTTTCGTCGTTGTAGTCCCAGATGTATTTACGTGAGCAGAAACCGGTCACTGCCCTGTTCAGAAGCTCCGCTCCCCTTTCGAGTCCACCGATCCACATCTCTGCGGCTCTGCCCCTGAAGTGGTCACCGATAATCATCACTGACTCGTAAAGGCGCGGGTCACGGTCGCGGAACGGGTCGTCTTCAATCTTACTGTCACGTCCTGAAGTGCCGGCCCAGTCGGCATAGCGCACCGGTGTACCGTCGGTCTTCGGGAACATATCCACAAAGTTCAGAGTCACGCAGCCTCCGCCATAGCCACGTCCCACATTGCCGTGGTCGTCGGAAACTCCGAAGTAACAGCGAAGATAGGTGCTTGCGAAGGTGTCGTAGTGGCGTCCGGTCTCAATGAGGATTTCTCCGTTTCCGCGGTCAGCGTAACTTGTGTTCCAGGCGTTACGATAGTCGTCAGAAGTTGTCCCGGATGCGCGTACAAGGTCGTATGCGTTGCCGTTGGCCGCATTCTCGTCGATGAAAGCCTTGCAGGCGTCGGCAACCTTCTGCCAGCGGGTGGCGTCATATCCTCCGAACCAGTACATCTTAGGGATGTCCTCTGAAGATACATAGTTTGCATTTGCTCTGCGGGCTGTAGGAGTCTGAGAACTGTAAGGCTCAGCGGAATTGAAAACAGGCGAAGCGGCAAACAGAAGCGCACGGCATTTGAGTCCCATAGCGCCCGCCTTGGTAAGGTGTCCGTTTCTTGCGGCACTTTCAGTCCAAGGAAGTAGTTCGGCCGCCTTGTCGCAGAGTTCCACGATGTAGTCCAAAGTCTCCTCGGCGGTTTTGCGGGAGAAATCATACCCCATAACATTCGCCGCGTCCACAGAACTTTTCAGAAGAGGAATTCCTCCGTAGTTGCGGAAAAGGTCAAGATAGTGGGAAGCGATGATAAGGTAGGCCTCGCCCTTGCCGTTATTCTTCTGCTCGGTGGTCATATCAGGCACCCTGTCCACGTTCTCCAGGTACAGGAAGGCCCTTCTGATGCCCACCCAGTTGTATTCCTTGCTCGGAACGAAACCCATCTTTGTCCACGAAACTCCGTCCTCGGCGTCGGCGCTGTAGTTGCCGTTTGCGTATTCCTGTCCGCCGCTGGACCAGTCGTTGTGGGATTCCATAAGGTCGGTGATGGAGTCGAAGTTGTCGTTGTCCAGCTGGCTGCAGGCGCGGTCGTAGCTGCCGCCGTTATTGTACTTTCCTGCGCTGCTCAGAGGCCAGGCGCTGTTGTGCACAGGCCAGCCCACACGCATTGTGCTGTAGGCCGAAACGAGGGCCCTGTCCGCGTAGAGCTTCGAGGAGAAAATCGTATCAATCGTAACGTCCACTCCCGGCGCCTTCTCCAGGAAAGCGTCTCCGAAACGAAGGTCGTTGCAACCCGCCGCAGCAACGAGCGATGCCGCAGCAAGGATGGGGAGCAATATATTTGAATTTATCTTTTTCATCATCTTATATGTAAGGTATATCCTGTTGTTTTGTCGTTTGTTTTTTGTCTCATCCGGCCTTTGACCGGAAGAGGATAAGACTTAGAAGGATATGTTGAATCCGATATTATAAATCCTCACGTTAGGGTAGCTGTAGACATACTCACCGTTAAGGTTGGCGCTTCCGGTCATCTCCTCCGGGTCGATGTCTATGTCGGCGAGTTCCGAGAAGAGAGTCAGGAGGTTATATCCGCTGACAAAAGCCCTGAAGGAGCTGATTCCCATCTTGCGAAGGAACTTGCCGGTGAAATTGTAGGAAAGTTCCACGTTCTTCAGACGCAGATAGGAAGCGTCCATCAGCCATATATCCGAGCTCTGGGTGTACCAGGACTTGTTCTTGAAGGTGATTCGTGGGAAGCGGGAGTTCTGGTTCTCAGGAGTCCATCTTCCGTCGGCAAGGTATTTCAGCAGGGCCCTGTCGTTGGTCATTCCGAACGGCTCCTTGTACTCGATGCCGAGCACCCTGGACGCGTTCCAGGCACCGGTCCACTGCATTGAGAAGCCGAAGTTGCCCCAGTTGAACCCGGCGATGAGGCCCGCCACATATTCAGGCCTCTGACCATATCCGAACCAGGTATTGTCGTCGTCGTTGATTTTCCCGTCGTGGTTGAGGTCCTTGAAAAGGGCATCTCCCGGGCGCGGGTTACCGATGGTAAGCTCAGGCACCGTTCCGCCCTTGGAGACTGTTAGAAGTTCCTTGGTCGCAGGGTCGAAGTCGTCCTCGGTGAGATAGCGGTCGAAGATGAATCCGTAGGTCATTCCTGTGCGGCGGCCGGTCTGAGCCATATAGGTCTCATTCGGAGTGACCTCGTCCATATAGAGAATCTTGTTGCGGGAGAATGAGAGATTACCCGTTATGTTGTAGCTGAAGTTGTGCGTAGCCTTGCTTCTCCAGCCCAGCGAAAGCTCATATCCGTAGTTGTCAACCTCGCCGAGGTTAAGCATCGGAAGATTGATGTTGGCGATGTCCGGTAGAGTGTTGCGGGTGGAAAGGATGTCGTAACGGTGCTCGTAGAAGGCATCGATGGTGAAAGAGAGCTGCTGGTGGAACATCACGAGGTCGATTCCGTAGTTCTGCTTCTGGCACTTCTCCCAGGACACCACAGGGTTGCCCACGGCATTCTCCACTGCATCCTTGAGGACTACGCTGCTGTACATCGAGCCGAACTGCCAGGAGCCGTACTGTCCGAAATTGGCGTTGGAGTGGTTCGGGTTCCAGGAGCCGTTGAGATAGAGGAAGCGCGCTCCGCTGTATTTGTCGTTACCTACGAGTCCGTATGAAGCCCTTATCTTAAGGAAGTCCACCCATTTCCTGGCGCCTTCCATCCACGGTTCCTCGGAGATGACCCAGCCGATGGAGCCGGCAGGGAAAAAGCCGTAACGATGGCCGGGAGCGAAGTTCTCGGAGCCGTTCACTCCGGCATTGATGTCAAGAAGGTATCGGCGCTTCCAGTTGTAGGTGATACGGCCGACATAGCCCACATAGCCCGTCGGAATTTCAGGGAAGTTGGAAGGGTAGTAGGTCTTGGACTGGTTGTAAAGCAGGAGTCCTGTCACTTCGTGGTCTCCGAACTGGCGGGCGTAGTTGAGGCTGCCCTCAAGATACCAGTTGCGGCCGTGGGATGTGTAGTCGGAGTAGGAAAGCGGCTCGTTGAGGTCGTCCACTCCCGAGGTGATGAACACGTGCTCGTTGTCGAACATCGGGTTGTCGATGGACATTCCCGGCTGGGTGTAGTGTCCTTTATAATTGACGCTCTGCCAGCGCTTTACGGATGCCGTAGGGGTACGGTTCACATAGAGGGTGTAGGTGGAGTTGTAAGCTCCCTTGAGGTTCAGTTCAAGCCCTTTTGTGATGAAATCGAGTTTCTGGTTCAGATGAAGGTCCAGATTCAGGGTGTTGGCTGTGCTTTCGTTGTAGCCGTAGCCGTAGTAAAGGTCAAGACCTGAGGTTCCGCCTCCGATCGGGATGTAGTCGCCGGAGACAGGCTTGGTGTAGTGGCCGTCCACGAAGCCAGGGCTGGAATAAGGGGTGCACCAGGTTATGTACTGCCAGATGTTGCTGCCGTATCCGTTAGGCTCGTGTCTCTTTCCGACTCTTCCGCCGAGGTTAATCTTCAGGAGCGTGGTCGGGCTGAGGTCCACATCCACGTTCGCCCTGTAATTGTAGCGGTGGTAGGTGTAGTTGGAACTGTAGTTCTCGAAGCTCTTGAGCATACCGTCCTGGTAGAGGTAGCCCACGGAAACGAAGTACCTGACCCTGTCCGCTCCGCCGGAGACGGTGATGTTGTGCTGGGTCTGCCAGGCAAGCTTGTTGAAAAGATATTCGTCCCAGTTGGTGTTCGGGAACATTATCGGGTCCGAGTTGAGACGGAACATCTCGGTCACGGTGTCGGAGAAGGTGAGCGGGGTCGTGGGGTCGTTCCAGTTGTCGGTGAGCTGGGCCTCGGAGAAGACCTTCGCGTGCTCGTAGCTGCTTGCTGTGGTAAGGTGTCTGAGGGCCTGGGTGAGTCCGAAGGAAGAGCTCCAGTTTATCTTCGCACGGCCTTCCTCGCCTCGCTTGGTGGTGACGAGAATGACTCCGTTCGCTCCCCTCACACCGAACACGGCAGTGGACGCGGCGTCCTTCAGGACAGTAATGTTGTCAATTTCGTTAGGGTCCATCTGGAAGAACGACCTCTCCACGCCATCCACAAGGATGAGCGGCTTGGAAGCCTCGTTGGTGAGCGAACCTGCTCCACGGACGTAGATGTCAGGGTCCTCAGCTCCCGGCTGACCTGAAGACTGGATGGTGGACACGCCGGTGAGCGCTCCGGAAAGAGAGTTGGCGACGCTGCCGGAAGGGGACTTGAGAAGGTCCTCGGAGCCGATGGAGGTAATCGCGCCGGTGACTGAAGTTTTCCTCTGCTGACCGTAAGCCACAACCTGCACGCCTTCAAGCATATTCATATCGTCGGAAAGCGCAACGACAAGTTCCTTTCCCTTTATTCCCGTGACCTCAACGGTCTGGTAGCTGACGTACGAAACTTCGAATACGGGTTTCACGCCGGCAGGCACGGTGATGGAGAACTCTCCGTTGATGTCCGTTCCCACTCCGGTCTTCGATCCTTTGATGAAAACTGAAGCGCCGATGAGCGGTTCACCGGTTTTGGAGTCAAGGACCTTTCCCTTATAAACCGTCGGGGAAGCCTGAGTGGCAGGAGCGGTTTTCTGCACAGGAAGCGCCTGCAGGGCCGGTTGTCCCGCGGCAAGAAGGCAGAGAGAAACAAGCAGAATTTTGGCAATTCCAGTCGTATTGTTCATAATGCTCATTTTAGCAAGTGTCTTTCATTAAGCTCCCGGCAAGTAAGAGTTCTTGGAATAAACTTGCGGTGCTTAAAATGGCGAGAAGCCGTCCGGTCAGGGGCGGCTCCCCGAAAAGTTATTTGTCCGGACGCCGCACGGGGGCAGCGTCTTTGGTACTATTCGTTGTTATTTAACGTCAACCGCGAGAACGTAAGTTGTTGCAGTCGGGGTGAGGCCCTCGATGACTGACTTGCCGTTCACGAGAAGAGAAGGGCAGAATGTAGCCGAAACTTCACCGTATCTCGTTCCAAGCACAGCTGCATTTCTCCAGCCAAGTTTCTTGGCAATCCAAAGCATCTGCTTGAGTGAGTAGCCCTTAAAGCAGTAATTTGAATAACCTTCATAACCATTGGACTCAAGTCCAGTGACTCCGTCACCAGAGAAAGAACCGCCCTCATTAATCATAAATGCGAGTTTACCATCATATGTAGTTCCGACAAGATTATGAACATTGTAGATTCCCTCATAGCCCATACCGAGAACTCCCGGGGCACGCAACCAATTGTTCGCGTCGTTATTGATGTAATCAACATAACGCATCGCCTTGCCGTCACGCACTCCCCAAGCCTGAACCCAGGCGATGTCAGGAGCCTCGATTTTCTCTGACGCGGCATTCAAAGTGGCGTCAATATCTGCAGGAGCATCATTCTGGAATGGAACGACATAGAATCCGTCAGATTTCTCGCCGGCAGTTGCGAATGAAACGACACCGTCCTTTACAAGGACTGATGCACGGAATTTTGACTGGTTCACAGCCTCTGGAGTTCTGACGGTCACACCGTTGTCCCGGACGAGATAATCCACCTGAGATCCGTGATGATAAACCCAACCGCTCGTTACGATTGCGCTACTGAAGGAAGTAGGGTCTACGTCGGTGGTTGCTGATTTAAGATCAGCGGAAACTTTTCCCGCATCTACAGTCACGATGGCGAGATTGCCGAAGCAATTCATTGTAGCACGGCTCTCAGCCCAATCGCCAGGGAAAGCATACAAGTCATCCCCAGCATTAGCACCATTGTACCACGCGTTTTCGCTTGGCCATCCGCCGCCTTTAATCCAAGTGCCAGCCCAATTTGACCAATCTGCAGACTCAAGAAGGAATACCGGAACATTCGCGATTCTTGATGCAGAGTAAACCTTGATGGCAGACTGATCCGCCGTTACATAAGCTGAAGAAACATCCTGGAAGCCCATAGTCTCAGGAGCGGTCACAAACTGGTCAACGTTGAGTTTCACTGTGTAAACCCTGTCGCCGCCGAGTTTGAGGACAAGGCTCTGAGCGTTGCCCTTCGCGAAGTCGTAAACAAGATTCTCCGGGAGCTGTACGCCTTCCTGAAGCGCGCCCTCGTTGAATACGAGCTCAATCGCATTGAAGTTCAACTTTGACTCATCGAAGGCGATGGTGATGGTCTTCGTGGTGTTGTCCACAGTGAAGCCCTCGCCGGCATTAAGGCCTTTGATCTGAATCTTGGAAGCGTCCACGATAGGGAATGCGTTTGAAGAGAAGGAAACGGTGTAGCGAACCACAGCGTTGGTGTGGTCAGCAAAACGGAATACCGGAGTCTCCTGAAGGTTCACGCCCTTGAGAGAAGTCGGATAGTTGAGAGTCCATCCCTCGTTAAGTTCGAGAGTAACGTCGCAAGCGGAGAAGTCCTCGGCATCGTTGAAGGTGAATTTGATGGATTTGTCAGTTGTTGTGACTACTCCCTCAACGGTCTCAGTTCCGCTGGTGACGGAAATGGATTTCACAGGATTCTCAGAATAGACAATCTGAGGCTCCTTGTTGCAGGAAACGGCCGCAAGAAGTGCGAGGCCGCTCAAAAGAACAAGTGATTTTTTCATAAAAGAAATGCTAATTAAGTGGTTTATAATAATTTATAAATTTTCTATTTTGTCGTCAGACGGAGCGTCCACAGCAAAAGTCCAGAGCGCCTCCGTATCACGAATGCTAAGTTACAAAGCGTCCAATGCGGGAAGGTGTAATTTTATACGGAAAATTCACCCCGCTGGACCCTACCGAAGTTTATTTGCCTTCGAGAAGTTCCAGGAGGGCTTTGCGCTGAGTGCGGAAATAGCGGACGTCCTGAGTGTAGGTGTAGGCGTCAGAGGCTACCGAGCGGCAGATTGCCTGGGCTTCGGACGGGTACTGCTTTTCTGCAAGGCGGAAAAGTTCGTAGTCACGGATGCCGTCCCTCATCGCGCAGAGGCGGATGGAAGGATAGAGTTTGCCGTCGCCCGGCCAGATTATCCACATATCTCCGTCAGGATAGTTTCCACCGGCGTCCAGCCACGGCTCGTCCTCGTTCTTCGCACCGTGCCAGTAGTTCAGCCCCCAATGAAGGAAACCTGTGGCGTTGTAGCGGAAATTGAGCCAGTGAACAAGACGGGTCTGGATGAGCGGCATACGGATGAAGCGGTTCATCCCCTCGCCCTGCGGAGCCATAGCGTGGTAAATCCAGCGGGTCTGGGACGAAGTCCACGGATAGCCCTCCTCGCCTTTCAGATACATAATCCCGGGGCAAGGTACATCCAGGCTCTCGGACTTCACTTTGAGAGTGTTGAGAGGGTCCATAATCTTTATCTTCGGAGCTCCCTTCCTCACATACGCGGCAAGGCAGTCATAGGATGACGCCTGATTGTCCTGAGGCTCGTCATAGAGGGTCTGAAGATAGACGTCTATGTATTTTCTTCCGTCAGGAAGAGTGTTGGACTCGAGATATTTCTGAAGGGCAGCGAAATAGCGGGACCAGAAAGCCTCAGCCTCCTTGCTGTATTCTCCTTTATAGTTCCCGTTGTCGTCAAGCTGCGCAACGTAGGCGTATTCCGGAGTGTAGGTCCCGTTCCCGTTGTCCTTCACTTTCAGAGAACCGTCATCATTCAGTTCGTAGCCTATCAGCTCCATTCGGTTTCTGTTCGAAGTTATATTCTCGCACTGGAAATAGTGGAAGTCGGGACAGGCGCGGTAGTACATCTCTATCTCCTTGCCCAGTTCGCTGAAGTCGGCCACAATCTCATAATCCCCTGTCTCAGAGTTCTTTACAAGACGTGGATTTGATGTGTAGCGGTGGTAGTACTGAGAGTTGAAACAGTTTGTGCCATATTTGCTTACAAAAGGCACAATCACTTTCTCGAAACAGTCCAGAACGGAGTGCATCTCCACTTCCACATTCATCGCCTTTATATTCTGGTTCACCCAGTGCATCACGGAGAGTGTCTGCTTCTCGGGGAGAGTTACGTCATAGACCTGAACGGTGAAAGGAAGCTGAGCGGTGTCAGTGCCGGATATTGAGGCAATTCCCTGATATATACCGGCTTGAGCATCGCGAGGTATGTCGAATTCCACCCAGAAGGCCGTCTTCTCCCCCGCCGAAAGGCTGACGCTCCAGTCCTCAAGCGGCATAAGAGCGTCCGGGATGTATTTTTCTGAAGCAGGATAACGGAAAGACGGAGCTCCGCCGGCCCAGCTGTCCCAGTGATACTCGGAAGTGTACACGTCACGAACCCACCAAAGTTGCGGAGTGATGCTCACGCCGTCACCGCCTTCGAGAGCGAATTTCTTAACCGACGGGGTAAGCGTTCCCTGGGAGTTCTCAGAATGCACAATGAATTGCACGGTAGCGGTCTCTCCGCGGGCTACGCGGATAGTGTCCATCTCATAGTCAAAATTCTCGAACGAAACGGGCTTTGTGAGGGCGTCGAGCTGAGTCATCCAGAGGTCCGAGTGGCAAAGGGCCGTGAGCGAAGCGGAGAAATCGCCGGCTGTAGCGGTGAGGGTCACATACCCGTCGGCCTTTGCTGTAACCTTTCCTGTGGACGGGTCTATGCTTGCGATGCTCTCGTCGGAGGTGCTCCAAAGCACACCGTCGGTGCAGTCCTCAGGAGAGAGAGTTGCCGTCAGAGTCGCCGATGCGCCGTTTTTAAGGCATAGGCTTGTCTGGTTAATCTCAATGCCATCCGCAGGAATTCTTGAACTTACGACTGTCACCTGAGCCGATGCGGATTTTCCCTCGCAAGATGCCGTGACAGTGGTCACGCCGATGGAAACTGCCCTCACGACCCCCTCCTGGGAGACAGTTGCAACGGCATCGTCGGCCGACGACCAGGTGAGCGACCTTCCCGCCGTGGCGTTCCAGCTGTGGATGCGCCCGGTGAGAGTGGAACTTGCGCCTTCCTTCAGAGTCAGTTTTGCCGGAGTCACCTCAACGCTCGAAACCGCCTGCTGAGGGGTATTGAGATTCTCTTCAGGAGAGCAGGCTGCAAAGAGCGCTGCAACTGCAATTAAACTTAATGCTTTTATTTTCATTGAGTTATATTTTTACTGGAATTTATAATCCACATTCGAACTGTCGTCAATGCTGAAGTTGCTTCCGACTCCGCTGACTGCCGCGCCATTCACAGTGAAACCGCTGATGGTGAGGCCGGTGATGGTGCTGCCGTTGGTTTTGATATTGAATGCAGGGTAAGCCGAGCCATTTTCGGTAAGAACTTTAAGACCATTGAAGGTTATGTTGTTCATATTCACTTTAGTCGCTCCGCCATACTGCCAGATGGAT
>CAVJRU010000049.1:0-16406 GCA_963652025.1 bacterium | reverse complement strand
TTGCTGCGGTTTTCGCGTCGTCGCAAGCCTTGTATCCCATCTTTTTATTCACCCCTTTCCCTCTAAACGTGGAAGGGCTCTGCTTTGCAGACCTATTTCACGAATGACGCATTCCTGAGATACTCCGCGCTCTTTCGCGCAGCCTCAAGCTTTGCAGCGTCAATCTGTTCCTGAGAGAATAAGGTTCCGTCAGGATTTGTGGCTTCCTTCAGGAACTTCGGAGTCTCGATTTCCACGAACCAGTCCTTCATCCCGTTGGCATAGAACTGATTGAAGATAGGCTCGAAAGCAATCTCGCCGCTCTCCCCTATCACGAAGACGTCCTTTATGTGGAGAAGAGAGATCCTCGTTGGGTATTTCTTCAGATACTCCACAGGGTCTTTTCCACCTCTGGTGCACCAGAAAACGTCGAGTTCGAAGCAGACATACTGAGGGTCGGTGTGCTCGACGAGGTATTCCCACATAACGGTGTCAGTCCCCTCGAGAGTGCTGAATTCGCCTGAGTGGTTGTGGTAGCCCAGTTTCAGGCCATACTCGGCGGCAATTTTTCCCACACGGTTGAAGTAGTCGCATTCCTTCTGGACCGCCTCAGTGGTGTAGTCCACCTTGTAGCTCGGGATGACGAAGTATTTTCCTCCGCAGGAACTCTGGATTTCAAAGAGCTGACGCCAGCGTGCCATAACCTCCTCATCATTCTCGGGGTCTTCAGCAAGAGAAGAGTGAGTGGAAACTATATCTGCTCCAAGGCTGTCGCAGATGCCCTTGAATTCCTCGGCAGGAAGTCCGAACACATTCTGGTCTCCGCCCCACTGGACAAGTTCGTAGGCATTGTAGCCGTAGGAAGCGAGAGAGTCAAGAGTCGCACGGGCATCCTGCTTCATCTGGTTCATCACCGAATAGAGCTGGATTCCTATGGTCTTTGGCTCAGGAGCCTTATTGCCGCAGGATGAAAGCATCAAAGACGCCATAACTGCTGCGCATAAAATAGTCGTTTTTTTCATACCTTTCAGATTAAAAAAGGCCGGGGGAAAATTTCCGGCCGGCCTTCTTTCTGTGTTATTCCATTACTTTAACTCTAATGTTCTTGAACCAAACATTGTCGCCGTGATCCTGGAAGCCGATGTAGCCCTCGTGGTTCTCGCCGCCGCAGTTGTTCAGAAGCTCGAAAGCGAGAGGCCATTTTTCCTGGCTGAACTTGCTGTTCTGAAGCATCTCGGTCCACTGTGGAGTCCAGAGGTGGTACTCAAGAACATTCGCACCGTTCTGGTAGTGAACGACAGTGCCCTTGTAAACCATAATCTTACCGGTCTGCCATTTGTCAAATCCGGTGAAGTTCTGCGGTTTTGCAGGAATCATATCGTAGAGGGATGCTGACTGACGGTTGCCGTCAACGCCGAGAAGGGCGTCAGGATGGTTCGCATTGTCAAGCACCTGATACTCAGGGCAGGAAATGTAGATCGGCTGAACCTGCTCGTTGCCCTGTGAATCCTTTGCGGAAGTCTCCTGTGCAAGGTAGAATACGCCGGAGTTTGAACCTTTCTCCACCATCCAGTCAAACTCAAGGATGAAGTTCTTGAACTTGTGGGCGAAGATGATGTCGCCGCCTTCTCCGGTCTGGCCCTCACCTGTGCCGGTGCCCTCGAAATGGAGGCAGCCGTCCTTAACGGTCCAGCGTGAAGGGACATTGTCCTTGCCGTAGCCTCTCCATCCTTTGAGGGATGTGCCGTCGAAGATTACATAATATCCTTCGGCGTCCTGCTTGAATTCAGCAAGGTCAACGCAAGGTTTCTCGATTACTGTATATTCCGGAGCGGAAGGAGTCTGCTCCTCGGCTTTTTTGGAGTTGTTGTTGCAAGCGCAAGATGCGACCATCATTGTGCCCGCGATGGCTGCAGAAGCCATTACAATTGCTTTTTTCATTGTTTTATAATTTTT
The DNA here is from genome assembly GCA_963652025.1 of bacterium. Taxonomy (GTDB): domain Bacteria; phylum Bacteroidota; class Bacteroidia; order Bacteroidales; family UBA932; genus Cryptobacteroides. The sequence continues at coordinate 14,471 of CAVJRU010000049.1, read as the reverse complement.
TAGTGTTTGTTTTTCGAAGAAGACCGCGCGTTCCTATATAATAAGGAAACGGCGCAGACCGCTTTCATCATCCTCTATTCAGGCATTTCAGGAAGACGCTCCTCGTACCCGTTCTGATAGTGGTGACGGATAAGCTCCTGAGCAAACTGATTCGCGTCAACTGGCTCGGTGTAGGTATTCTTGAAGGTAGGGTGACCGTCCTTGATGGAGAAGCCGTCCTTAATCATAGACTGAACCGTTGCACCTGCCGGGATGTTGGTGAAACGCATATTCTTGCCATCCCAGTCGAGAACCTGATTGAGGCCCTGGAGACGAACTGCGAGAACACCCATAACGACCATCTCGTTGAAAGGTCCTGCTACGCTGAAGTCTGAAGATGAAGGAACGCGGACAGAAGCGTCCTCTTTGCAGGCCCTCACCCAGTCCTGCTGGTGAGCGTTTTCGCCACTGATGCGGCGGAGAGTCTGAGGAACCTCAGGAACCCTTCCGGAAACAAGATATGGATGACGTCCGTAGCATCCGCAGATAAGGGTATCCTTAGTTCCGTGGAAGATTACGCAACCGCCGTTATCATTGAGGTTAACTCCTGCAGGAAGTCCTTCCGGACGGTCAGGAAGAAGTCCGCCGTCGTACCAGTTGACTTCCACCTCCGGCATTGCCACCTTAGGCATATTGTCACGGGCAGGGAAAATGTATTTCACGTGCTGCGCTGAAGGGCAGGACTCGCTGAGAAGTTTCGTAGAAGAACCCTCCACGTGGGTCGGATAGCCGAGATTGAGGGCCATAAACGGTGCGTGAAGGATGTGGCAGGCCATATCTCCGAGAGCGCCTGTTCCGAAATCCCACCAGCCGCGGAAGTTCCACGGAGTGTAGATTGAGTTGTATGGACGCTTAGGAGCCGGTCCGATGAAGGCATCCCAGTTGAGGGTGGAAGGAACATCCATAACCTGCTCAGGACGCTCGAGACCCTGCGGCCAGATTGGGCGGTCGGTGAATGCGTCAACGCGGGTCACCTCGCCGATTTCTCCGTTCCAGATCCACTCGCAGGCGAGTCTTACGCCATCTTCGGAAGCGCCCTGGTTACCCATCTGGGTGGCAACTTTGTGCTTTGCGGCAAGTTTCGTAAGGAGCCTTGACTCGTAAACGGTGTGGGTGAGAGGTTTCTCGCAGTAAACGTGCTTTCCGGCAGCGATGGCCTCGGCGCAGATGATTGCGTGGGTGTGGTCTGCAGTTGCGCAGACAACGGCGTCGCACTTAGAAAGGAGGTCCGCATACATTTCGCGGTAGTCCGTGTAGACCGGAAGTTCTGCAGGGAGATCCTTCACAACATCTTTAGGAAGCTGTTTGTAGAGCCCCTTGTAACGGTCGATTACGTGACCTGCATACTTAAGGTCAACGTCGCATATTCCGATAATCGCCTCTGTCTCGAGTCCCCTCAAAACGCTCGCTCCACGTCCTCCGACACCAACGGCAAGAATCCTGAGCTGGCGGTTAAGCGGCTGCTTTGCGGCCTGTTTTTCCTTTTTTCTCGGAGCCTCGCTGGCAAAGAGCGACTCCGGAGACATTGTAGCAAGACCCGCCGCAGCGGCAGCGCTTACTTTAAGAAAAGATCTTCTTGAGAATTCTTTTGACATAACTTTTTGATTTTTAGTGTTATATATAAAGATTATTTATTCTTTCTTATGAGCCCGTAGCCGTTTGTCGCAGTTGCGCGGCGATGCCAGATCTGCTCCAGCTCCGCGTGGGTGCCCTTTACCGGCAGGTCGTGGGTGCGCGCATCGTCAAGCATCTTCCAGGCAAAGTCGGAAGCTATGGCGGCATCCCTCATCGAAGGAAGTCTCGGGTCAGACTTTCCGGTGGTGATGCAGTCGGCGAACTCGTCAATGAGTTTGTCGATGTTTTTACCTCCGTACGGGAGTTCAATCCGCTCGGTGAGAGTCTCTCCGTGGATGTCCACTACGGCAGTTTTGAAGTCGTGAGTCATTCTCACAATGCCCTTGGAACCGATTATGTCTGCGTAGGAGTTGTGAGTCTGGTCCTTGGAGAGCTGGCCGTAATTGTGTCCCTGGGTGATGTCGAAAACGACTCCGTTTTCAAAAGTTCCGTGAGTCTGGAGCCACCACGGGTCTTTCCATTCCCACATCCTCACTGCCTGAGCGTGCCAGGTTCTGTATTCGCTGCCTGTGAGCCAACGGGCTATGTCCACATAGTGCATTCCGCAGTCGTGGAAAGCCGGGCCCTCGAATTCGTGACCTTCGCCGGGAGAGAGTCCCGGAGTCATATGGCAGATTCGGACAATGGCAAGTTCGCCAAGTTGCCCGGAATCAATGACTTCCTTAATTTTATTAAAATACCAGGAGTTGCGGAGATAGAGGTCCACAGCGGAGAGGAGCCCCGAGCCTTCGGCAAGATTCACGGCTTCCCATTCGTTCTCTACGGAGTCCGCGACAGGCTTTTCGGCGATGATGTGCTTTCCCGTTGCAACTGCCTTGCGAATCCTTCCCAGCCGGGTGTCCGCAAGCGCGGTGAGGGCCACCACTCGAACCTCAGGGTCATTGAAAATTATTTCTTCATCGCTGACAACTTGAACTGAAGGGAATTTCTCGCGGGCGATGCGGAGAGAAACATCAGAAACATCACAAATGTATTTCAAGTTCCATTTCTCACTCTTCGAGAACTCGTCGGCGAAGAATCCGCCCATACGTCCGTAACCTATCAGTCCTACCGTTATCTTATGTGATTCCATATTTATTACTTTTTCGTTCGCGCTGAAAAATTCTTTTGTCTGAAGAAGAAGTTCATTGCGCGCGCTTTACACCCCCACAAAACCGAGGCCGCAAAACCTATTCCGCAAATTTAATAATTCAGCGGCATTTTTGCAACCTATTTATTTTGTATTGGGGAAGAAAACCTTCTCCAGAGCTATGAGCGGGCAAAGTTAGCCCTTTTATTCTCTGCCAATTGACAATTTTGAATTGATTTTTGACTAAATTTGTAATTTTACGGCCCAAATCAAAAAAAATGAGGCGTCGCAGTGCGGGGTCGAATAAGAATTTTATGGCAAAAAGCACACATATTTTCAAGCCCTTCGACTGGGCGATGATTGGCGGAGTGGTACTCTGCAATGTTTTTTATGCGCTTTCCCCGGTGTTTTCACACGGAGGCGGAGCTGAGGGCTGGCTGGAGGCGGCGCGGGAGTTTGACGCCCTGGGGTTCATCGCTGCGGTGGCGGGGATTCTCTGCGTGGTGCTTTCCGCTAAGGGAAGCATCCTGAACTACCTGTTCGGAGCCATTCAGGTGAGCCTTTACGCCTACATTTCCTTTGTAGGGACGGCTTACGGCAACGCCGTGGTGAATCTTTTTTACTACCTTCCTATGCAGTTTGTGGGCTTCTGGCAGTGGAGAAAGCGGGGAGGCGGGATTAGAGGCGCCGAGGCCGGTGAGGCCGTGCCTTCGAGAAGGCTCAGCACCCGAGTGAGGGTGCTCGGCGCCGGGGCGATGGCCCTTCTTACCGTTGGCGTCGCTCTGATTCTTCGCCGGTTCGGGGACGCTCAGCCTTGGGTAGATTCGCTTACGGCTGTCGTCTGCATCGCCGCACAGGGACTGATGTCCTTTGCGTTTATGGAGCAGTGGTACCTCTGGATTGTCTTCAATGTGTTTACCGTGGTGATGTGGGCAGGATTTACCGCTTCGGGAACGGAGCACGCCGTACCGACCCTGATTATGTACTGCTTCTACACAATCAACTCGCTTAACGGTCTGAGGTGCTGGAGAAAACGGCTCTATTCCTCATCAAGGACATAGACGTCTTCGCCGGGAGCGGAGAATAGGAATTTCTCACGGGCGAAGCGCTCGAGGGAGTCGCGGTTGGAACGGAGGGACTGGATGCGACCATCCAGCTGCTCTGTTTTGGCGTCATATTCCTCAATCTGGCTATTGATGCGGGAGATGTCCATCCGGGCTCTAATCCAATTGGGGAAGGTGTTGCCCGGTCCCCAGAGCCACGAAATGAGGAATATCGCCACCACAATGATGGCGAATTTCGCGAAGGGCGAGAGCTTCACGCGGTCCAATATGTCCTTTATTTTACCCAAAACAAGAGATTTTCCGCAAAAATAACTAATTTTGTGGGATTTTGTCCTATTGGGACGATTAAATCGTCGGAGGCAATTTCCTTATTACAGTGACAGACTGAACTGAAAAGTTAAAAACGAACAATGCGCTTTTCAGGACAGTCGGAATAAATTTACACAATTATGAAACCAACACTACTAGTACTCGCAGCCGGAATGGGCAGCCGCTACGGCGGACTCAAACAGATGGACGGACTCGGACCTAATGGCGAGACCATCATCGACTATTCAATTTATGACGCAGTTCAGGCCGGATTCGGCAAGGTCGTTTACATCGTAAGGGAATACTTCCTTGACGACTTCAAGAAGCACGTCGCTGAGCGCTACAGCAACGTGAAATGTCTTGACGGCACCCCTCTGAAATTCGAATTCGTGACTCAGGAGCTCAATAAGATTCCGGAAGGTTTCACCGTAAACCCGGAAAGAATCAAGCCTTGGGGAACGAACCACGCGCTTATGATGGCAAAAGACGTCATCAACGAGCCTTTCGCAGTCATCAACGGAGACGACTACTACGGAAAGGAGTCTTTCAAGGTTGTCGCTGACTGGTTCAAGAAAAATGAGGGTTCAAAAGGCAAATATGCCCTCGTAGGCTTCGAAATCGACAACACCCTTTCAGACTCCGGTTCAGTTTCACGCGGAATCGGAACGGCTGACAAGGACGGATTCCTCACCCACGTGGAGGAGCACCACAATGTAATCCGCCAGGAAGACGGCAAAATCCACGCAACGAACGCTGCAGGAGAGGATGTCGTTCTGGAGGACAAGGCACTCTGCTCTATGAATATGTGGGGATTCACCCCGGACTACTTCGCCGCGAGCGAGGAGGTGTTCAAGGGCTTCCTCAAGGAAAACAGCGAGAACATCAAGGCCGAGTTCTACATCCCTTACGCAGTGGACTGCCTCATAAAGAAGGGCGAAGCAAGCTGCGAGCTCATCTCCACTCCTTCACGCTGGTTCGGTGTCACCTACCAGGCCGACCGTCCTGGCGTCGTGGCTAAGTTCAAGGAGTTTGCTGACGAGGGAGTTTACCCTTCCCCGCTCTACAAGTAGAGAAAAATCCATCTGCCTTAGTTTTACATTTAATATAAAGACTGTTTTGGGATTCTTCAAATACAGAAAATCTGCTGCCGGAAAAGACGGGGAGCCAAAAGCCCCTGAGGGGCCGCGTCAGAGACGCGAGACACCCCTGACAGGGGTCGACGGCGGCCGTCGGGGGTTAAGGAGCTCACAGGGACGGGCCAAGTTTTCATCTTGGTCCGTTCCCTACTCCTGGTTTATTATGGGAGGAACAGAATTCTTCTGGATTCTCATCCTCTTTATGCTCGGTGCCATCTTGGGGAACCTTGTGACGATGGGTCTCGGGCTCTATAGCGCAGACTTTGCCGCACAGTACGGAATGCTCTTTTCCTACCCTCTGATGTTCATTCCCCCGATGCTCTATGCCGCCGGGAAGAGCCGCCGCAACGCGCTCTTTGACGACGGAATCGCTTTGGACAGCAGCAACTTCGGACGGTTCAAGGGGTGGGCGATTGCCCTTATGGCAGTTGTCCTCACTCTTGCCGGGGCATTTGTCTCCGACATTTTCAACTTCATCCTTCCGCCTATGCCGGAGTGGCTGGAGAAGGCTATGGAGACAATGTTGAACGGGCCGCTCTGGGTCAGCATAGTCTGCACCTGCATCTTCGCACCGTTCTTTGAAGAATGGCTTTGCAGAGGAACTGTTCTGAGGGGACTTCTGCAGAAAATGAAACCGGGATGGGCAATCGTTCTTTCCGCGCTCTTTTTCGCCCTCATCCACCTCAACCCCTGGCAGGCAATCCCGGCCTTCCTTCTCGGCTGCCTTTTCGGCTATGTCTATTACAGGACAGGGTCTCTGAAACTGACGATGCTGATGCACTGCACCAACAATGCCTTCGCCACCCTTATGAGCAGGATTCCGGGTCTTGAAAATGCCGAGAGTTTTATGGACATTATGAGTCCTGTGGCCTACTGGGCAGAATTTGCAGTCTGCATACTCATCATCGCTGCAGGAGTTGTAGCAATCAGCAGCATCCCCCTCAAAGAGGGAGAAAGGAGCGGCTGCGAGAGAATAAAAATGGATACTTGCGAAAGTACAACTGAAAAATAGATATGAACTTTTCTGATATCGCCTACTGTTCTGACAAATATCAGTACACGATGGGCAAATCCTTCTACGAGAGCGGCCACAAGAGTTCCGTCGCCGTTTTCAATATGTTCTACCGCGTGGCACCGGAGAACAACAACTGGGCTGTGGTGAGCGGCACGGAAGAAGTTGTGGAGATGATTCTCTCGATGGGAAACCATCCTGAGGAGTTTTTCGAGAAGTTCCTTCCGGGCGACGAATATGCCGAATTCAGAAAATATCTCTCAACGCTCCGATTCACGGGAAACGTGTACGCAATGAAAGAAGGAGAGATTGCCTTCCCGAACCAGCCGGTCATCACAGTGGAAGCTCCGCTCATTGAGGCTCAGATACTTGAGACCCCGCTTCTTTGCATAATGAACCACCAGATGGCGGTCGCGACGAAAGCCTCCCGCGTGTGCCGGAGCACCAACCGCCCTGTGAGCGAATTCGGTTCACGCCGCGCTCACGGTCCGTGGGCCGCGACCTACGGCGCAAAGGCAGCAATAATCGCAGGCTGCGCCGGAACGTCGAATATCCTCACCGATGTCTATTTCGGCTGCGGGTCCACCGGAACAATGGCGCACAGCTACGTCACCACCTTCGGATGCTCCGTAAAAGGAGAATTCGAGGCGTTTGACACCTACATCAAGACCCATCAGGGAGAAAACCTCATTCTCCTGATCGACACATACGACACCCTCCACTGCGGCATCAAGAATGCCATCAAGGCATTCCGCGCCAATGGAATTGACGACAATTACCCTTACGGCTACGGAGTGAGACTGGACAGCGGAGACCTCGCATACCTCTCCGTCGAATGCCGCAAGGTGCTGGACGACAACGGGATGGAGAAATGCCGCATCTTCGCCACCAACTCTCTGGACGAGTACCTCATCTCCGACCTTGAGCGGCAGGGAGCGGCGATTGACTGCTACGGAGTGGGCGACGCGATTGCAACGAGCAAGGCAAACCCGTGCTTCGGCAATGTCTACAAGCTCGTTCAGATTGACGGGACACCGGTCCTGAAGCGTTCCGAGGACAAGGTGAAACTCATCAACCCGGGCTTCCAGATTACCTATCGCATTCTTCGTCACGACGCGGAGAAGGGCGATGTTTTCAAAGTCGACGTAACTTGCCTTCGCGGGGATTCCCTCAGCCGGAAAATCGAACGCGGAGAGGAGTTCACTGTTTACGACGAGTACGACCGCTACAAATTCAAGACATTTGACGAGGGTAGCTATACGGCCATTCCTCTTCAGATCCCTGCCATTGAGAGCGGAAAAAGGGTCGCCCCGAAAAGGAGCCTCGGCGAGAAGAAAGAGTATTACAAATATACCCTCGCGCACTTCAGCCCGTCGGAGCGAAGGCTCATAAATCCACACTACTACAAAGTGGACATATCCGATGACCTCGCCGCCACAAAAAGCGAAATCATCAATCGTCTTGTCAAGGAAATCAACGAGTTCAAGGAAATATAAAAAACATATACTATTATGGAAAAGAACACTGCACTGGTCGTTGTGGATATGCTTTACGACTTCATTGACGGGTCGCTCGCCTGCGGAAACGCAGAGAATGCCGTCGCAGAAGCCCTGAAATTCATCGACAGCCGCACCGAAGCGGAAGGAGGCGAGGCCGACACCGAAATCCTCGACACCTTCCCTATTCTTTTCATTAAGGAGAGCCACCCCGCAGACCACTGTTCATTTGTGGAATTCGGCGGAACTTGGCCCGCACATTGCGTAGTTGGGACCCGCGGAGGAGAAATCCACGAGGCATTGAGACCATACGCAAGCGAGGAACTCACTTTCCTCAAAGGATGCGACAAAGCCGTTGAGCAATATTCGGGTTTTGAAGGGAAAAACAGCGCCGGACAGTCTCTGGGAGAAATCCTTGAACTGCTTGATGTCCAGACAGTTTACGTCTGCGGAATCGCAACGGAATTCTGCGTTCTGAACACCTGCAAAGACCTCCGCCAGGCCGGGTACAAGGTAAAACTCCTCACCAAGGCACTCGCTTATGTTGACGCCGAAGGACACAAGAAAGCTCTCGAGCAGATGAAAAGCGAAGGAATTGAGTTGGCTTAAAGGGATAACGGATGACATTCAAGGGAAAGATATTGTTGCCGGCAGCGGTTGTAACCCTCATCGGACTTCAGGTTTTCGGGGTCGATGCGGGAAGGATGGCTGCGCAGAGGCGTGCAGCGGACTCACTCTCGGCAGAGAATGCCAAACTTGACAGTTCCCGCTCAGTCCTCTCCTCCGATTCCGCCCGCACCACTGGACGCGACAGTACAAAACCAACTTTCGGGGACAGCATCAAAGGCGCTCAGGACAGCCTCAAGGGCACTCAGGACAGCCTCCTCGCCGCATCCGACACTCTGTACATCAACCCGGCTGACACAATCCGCATCCCCGATTCACTGGAATTCAAGGACCCGTTCTTCTTCAAATACTACATCGCCGTCAAGGACTCCGCCACAAGAGCCGCCACCCGCGACTCTCTCCTCTCCAGGGGCGACACCCTTGAACTCGCACGCCTCGACTCCCTTTATATAAAGGACTCCACTGAGGTTGCTAAGGCCGCGTTTGAGGTGTGGTACAAGGGCCTCAGCCGCAAAGAGCGGAAAAAATATGACTACGAGCAGCGTCTTCCCATCCTTATGGCCCGCGCCGACAGCATAATGCACCGTCAGGACAGCATTCAGGCCTACAAGGACAGCGTCAGGGAGAACACCCCCCGAATCCTGGAGACCTTCGCCTTCCCGGACTCTCTGCAGTACAAGAGGCTGGTCATCTGGACAGTGGACCAGGATTTCCAGCAGTTCAAATTCCAGAAACAGGACACCTCTTTCAATTACTACTTCTACGACCTCCCGCAGCAGAGGAACGACATTAACCTCACCTGGCAGGGCGTAAGCGGCTCAGCCACGCAGTATTACAACTTCTTCAAAAGAGAGGAGGAAGATAACGCTATCTTCTACACCCCATACCGCGACTACTCCTTCTCAGCCTCCACCCTACCGATGTTCAACACCAAGACCCCGTACACCGAACTCGCCTACTGGGGCACTCTGTTCGCAAAGGATGAAAAGGAAGAGATGAACGTGAGGGTGTGGACCAGCCAGAACATACTCCCGTCGCTCAACCTCACCCTCGGCTACTACAAATTCGGGGGCAAGGGTATGCTTCAGAGAGAGGATGTCACCAACAGCAACGCCGTGGTGGCACTTAACTATCTCGGAAAGAAATATATGATGCACACGGGCTTTGTGCACAACAAAATCACCAAGAGCGAGAACGGAGGAGTGACTGACCTCAGTATGATTCGCGACACCACCCTTGATGCGCGCGAACTCGCTGTGAATCTGCACAATGCGGATAATACCATAAAGAAGAATACCCTCTTCCTCGACCAGACCTTCCGCATTCCGTTCAATTTCATAAACAAGATAAAAGCGAAGAAGGACAGCACTTTCACCTTCAGCGCAGACTCCCTCAACAAGAACATAACTACGGCATACGTAGGCCACAGCAGCACTCTGGACATATACACGAAGAAATATACCGATGAAATCGGGTCCTCGAACCCCGAAGCGGCAACATTCTACGGGAACCGTTTCTATCTCAATCCGACTTCTTCAAACGACTCCCTGCGCACTCTGAGGCTTGACAACAAGGTGTTTATGAGGCTGCAGCCGTGGGCGAGCGACGCTCCCCTTTCGAAAATCGATGTCGGAGTGGGAGACAAACTGGCCTCCTACTACAATTTCAATCCAGGCATCTACGTCAGCGGAAAGCAGAAAAACACCATCCTCAACTCGGTGTACCTCTATGCCGGAGCGAACGGAAAGTTCAAGAAATACATCGAGTGGGACGCTACCGGAAAATACACCTTCGCGGGTTATGAGGTCAACGATTTCAGCGTGAACGCAAATCTCAAGGTCAGCTTCTACCCGTTCCGCCGCGACAAGCAGAGCCCGCTGGATTTGAAGGTGCATTTTGAGACAGGCCTCAAGGCGCCGGACTACTACCAGCAGCACCTTGTGAGCAACCACTACAAGTGGGACAACTCCTTCTCCAAGACCTCCACGACTAAAATCATCGGCGAGGTGGACATTCCGCGCTGGGATATGAATGCGTCGTTCGGCTATGCGCTTTTGGCGAACAACCTCTACTACGACCCTCAAGGCATCGTCCAGCAGAACGGAGGGGCGATGAGCGTGATGACGGCATATCTGAAGAAGAATTTCACTTTCTGGAAGATACACCTTGACAATCAGGCGATGTTCCAGCTCTCTTCGAATGAAGAAGTGCTCCCGCTTCCGAAGTTCGCGCTCAATCTTCGCTGGTACATCCAGTTCCCGGTAGTGAGGAAAGTTATGGAGATGCAGATAGGTCTCAATACATTCTTCACGACTTCCTGGTACGCCCAGGGGTACAATCCGGCGCTCGGAGTGTGGTACAACCAGAACGAGCAGAAATATGGCAACTGCCCATACTACGACGTATTCATCAACGTTCAGTGGTACAAGGCCTGCATTTTCGTAAAACTTATGAACGCCGGACAGGGATGGCCGATGCAGAGCTACGATTATTTCACCTCTCACGGCAACATCTACTCTCAGAGAGCCATAAAGGTGGGCATCTACTGGCCGTTCTACATCGGCACTAACAAAAACGGCAAGGCATCCGCTTCGGGAGGCTCCACCGGTGGCATATCCGGCGGCAGCAGGAGCAGCTCCGGCAGCGGACTAAGCAGCGTAAAGAATGCGATTTCCCGTTAATTTCATACGGCGCCACAAGGACCTTCTCAGGTTCGCGGCAGGGCTTCTCGGCTCCTGCCTTTTCGCCCTTGTGGTTGTCCTGGAAGCAGGAAAACTTTACGAAGACAAGCATAACTATTTTGAGGGAGAGTCTATTCGCTGCATCCTGGATTTCGGACAGTATCAGATTAAGGACGACGTGCTGTGGGCTGGCCTCAGCTACGAAATGCTGCAGGATTTCGCCTCAGAGAACGGCTGCAAGGTGAGGATAGAGTCCTACACGAAAAGGCAGCACAGCCTGGATTCCCTTCGCTGCGGTTCCGCCGACATTGTGCTTCTTCCACGCTTTGACTCCACAAGACACGTCACTCACATCGATTCAGTTCAGAAGTCACGCCCGGTCTGCAAGGAAGTGTGCTGGGTTATGAGGATAGACGACAGGGCCAGGATGAAGCAGGTGAACCACTGGATTGGTGAGTACGCCGCAAGAGACTCGTTCCCTGACCTTGTGGACCGTTTCCGTGCGATGCACTCAAGCAGCCGTCCGCCCAAAATCTTCAGCGAACAAAAAAGACTGAGCCCCTACGACGACATAATACGTTTCTACGCCGATTCCATCGGATGGGACTGGAGGATGCTCGCGGCCGTAATCTACACTGAGTCCAAATTCGCGATAAATGTCACCTCGAACGTGGGTGCAAAGGGACTTATGCAGCTTATGCCGCTCACAGTGAGGGTCTATGGGGTGGAGAACCCGCTTGACCCGAAGGAGAACATAAGAGCGGGGGCGGCATATCTTGGAAGGCTCACAAAACTCCTCAGACGCTATGCATCCTCGCAGGACCTTCTCTACGAATACGTCTTCGCGGCCTACAATGCCGGCGAGACGAGAGTCATCCGCGGACTCAGGGGGGCGACTGCGCCAAGCGTGGCTGCAGCGACTTCACCCAGCGACACTACAGAAGAGAACGCCGCGGACAGCACGACGGTCATCGTGCTCTCTCCTGCAGACAGCGCCGCCATAATGACATCATCCGCAGACAGCACTGTAACAGCGAAACTGGAGGAGAAAGTTGACTCGGCAATCGTCGCTGAGCTTGCCCCGGAAGCCGAAGCTAATCAAAAGCCCGGAGGGAAGCAGACAGAAGACTACATCAAGAGAATTTTCCAGGTTTACAGCAATTTCTGCCGCATCTGCCCGAAATAGCGAAGGTTATTCGACCCGCATCGTGGTGGCGGGGTCAACCCGAGAGATGAAGAGAGACGGGAGCAGAAGGAGGAGCATTATCGCGACGAACGCCACCGCATCGGCACCCAGAATCCAGCCCCAGTCAAGATGTATCGGAACGAATGACACAAAATAATTCTCGGGGCTCAGTTTCAGAAGATGGGTTTTATCCTGGATAAGGCACAAAAGGACGGCTAGGACATTTCCAGCGAGCATCCCTTTTCCCACAAGGACAGCGCTGCTGCGAAGAAAAACGCCCGCAATCCCCCGGTCCCGCATCCCGAGGGCCTTCAGAAGGCCTATCGTTGATATGTTCTCGAAAAGGAGAATGAGAAGTCCGGAAATCATATTGAACCCGGCCACAATCGTCATCAGAACGAGCACGATCATAACGTTGAAATCAATGAGGTTGAGCCAGTCGAAAAGCTGCGGATATGCCTGCACAAGGCTGGTTGCCACCACCGTGGGTTCATCCTCCGAGGAGAAATCCCTCACCAGAGACCCAATCTCTATCGAGCACTCCCTCATCGCCTCCTCCGTGCGGTACCGCGGGCCAAGCGTCACCTCCAGCGAAGACACCTCTCCATCACCCCATCCGTTCACCCTCTGCATAGTCCCGAGGTCCGTTTTGACGATAAGTTTATCCTCAGAGGAGAGGACTCCGTCATAGACAGACTCCACGGTGAATTTCCTCACCACGACCCTCTCCCCGATAAAATAAGCGTTCATCTCGTCCCCCACTTCAAGCGAGAGCATCGAAGAGAGAGCCGAAGGGATGCTGACGCCAAGACGGGTGGAATCCTGCCGGACATAGTCCTCAGTTCCCTTGAAAAGTACCCCGTGGATTAGTTCGCCCTCTTTCACGATGCCGGCCCGTGCAACGCTTCCTTTTACGCTTTCAACGCAGGGAAGTTCCTTCAATTTGGGCAAAAATGCGGGCTGAGAAGGGATGGAAGAAACCTCCCCGAGATATTCGGCCCGAAGCGGCGTGAGGGTCACATCACCGCAGACTTCACTCAAAGCCCCACGGATTTCCGCGCGGAAACCGGAAGACACCGCCACGGCAACGATAATCACAAGAAAGCTCACGCCGACGCAAACCGAAGCAATCCTGCCCCGGAACCGAACCCTGCGCGATATGAAATTCTCAACTCCCATCACTTCGTGACATAACCGACACAAACTCTCACACACTAAACTCTCCCTCCATCCACAAACACGGCAAAGTTACAAAATTCTCCTCAGCAAGGGCTCTCCCGCCCCCGAAATATCGGTTAGAATCTAAACTTTTTACGAAAGATTGTTTGTTCCAGCTGACAGTTTGGCGCCTGCATTACACATTTTGTGAAACGCAATTTGCGTAATAGATTTACGCCGAAAATGTTATTACAGATTTTGCAGTTACAATAGAATGTAATAACTTTGCGGTATGACAACAAATTCAACTATACTGAGGATTGGGAACAGCTGCGGGGTTATAATCCCGGCTAAGATTCTGAAATCCCTTGCGCTCGGGGCAAGAGACGAGGTCCGCATAAGCGATGATGGCGGGAAAATCACTCTCACAAAAATCCCGGAGGGAAAGGAAATTACGCCGTTTTCGGCGCTGGATGACTGGTGCGAAAAGAACGGGTACGGCGACGAGAGCGTGGAAGATTCGCTGGAATATGTTGAGAAAATCAGAAGCGAACGGCTGGATAAAGACATTCCGCAATGGTAAAAGAGCCGACAAAATATCTTATAGACTCTGACATTCTGATTGCAATGCTCAGAGACAGAAACGGAAAGACCGGATTGCGCCAAAAGTTGCTGGACAAGGGCCTTCAAAACTGCTATGTAAGTTCAATTTCCCTCTCCGAGCTGTCTTCGGGGGCATACCGTATGGCATCGGAAAGGGGCTTTTTTGAAGTCGAATTCATAAAAGAAATCTTCAACATCCTCCCGTTCGGCACTCCGGGCTCCTCCGACGCGGAATTTTTCGGAAGAAACAAGGCTCTCCTCTATGGTGCGGGCAAGCCCATAGACGATATGGACCTGTTGATAGGTTCACAGGCAGCGGCCGGGAATTTCACAATGGTAACGCACAACTCCCGCCATTTCGCCCACATCCCCCACCTCAAAATCGAAGACTGGATTGTCGAATAACAAATAATCAAAAAAGCCTCGGGGAGTTTTCCCTGAGGCTTTTTTTTGATT
>CAVJRU010000048.1:0-16843 GCA_963652025.1 bacterium | reverse complement strand
ATTTAGAATTATTCAAATTTGATTTTGGGCCTTAAATTGTTGATAAATTAGCGTCAGATTGAGATTTACCAGAGAAATTTCTCCCAAATCCTATGTAAAAGTTTCAGATTTTAGAAAACCGACAGCTTCATATATTTTTTAGGATTCTCTTTGATTTTTTCGACGAGGTCCGTAATCTCGGTAATCAGGGAATCGGCACTTTCGTATATGTCCCCGTCTTTAAGGATGCGTCCGATTGTGCCGTCCGGATTCTGGATGGAGTTTGACAGGGAGGTGACGGACTTCACTAGTGATTCCACATCAGCTTTTTCCAGATTTTTCGCGAATGTTTGAGCGCTTCCCAGGGTGCTGTCGGCCTTTTCAACCACTCCTCCAAGCTGAGAAGAAACCTCGCTGAGATTAGTGATAAAGTTCTCAATCTCAGAGGTTTTGCCGCCGAGACTTGCAGAAAGTTTCTCAATACTCTTGAGCGAAGACTTGAGTTCCTTTATTGCGTCGCTGACATTCTGCTTGTTTTCGTCACTAAGCACGTCGTTCACGCTTTCCACTGCCTTATTGAGGTTTGTAACAGCCTCTGAAAGGTTCTCCATAAGAGGGCCTATGTTCTTGCTGATGCTGCCCACAAGGTCCGGCTCAAGTCCTCCGCAAAGAGAGTCCCCGTCTTTGGCGAGAGCTTCGGAAGTGCCAGGTTCTATCAGAATGCCCTTCCCGCCCATAATGCTGGTGCTGTAAATTACAAGACGGGAGTCTGCAGGGATGCGGAATTTCTTGCTGACAGAGCATACTACGCGGAAATCGCTGCTGTCAGGCCTGTAATCTATGGATGCGACCTGCCCGGCCTTGAATCCCTGAAACTGGACAGGGGCGGAGGCTACCAGGCCCTCGACATTGTCAAAATATGCCGTGAGGTCCATTTCGCGGTTCAGGATGTCCTTGCCGCGGAGATAGTTGATTACAAAGAATGATGCTATGAGCACGACAACGACAAAAATGCCGATTCTGACTTCCTTCTTGATTTTCATATGGTATAATAATGAATGTTTCTTTTATTCTTTATGGAGCCCAAACTGTTGGAAAACTCCTATCGGTTAATCTTCAGAGGGTCGTCTCTTACGGGACTATTTGGCGCTCAGCCGTTCAACTCCCCCCTTCCCCGTGGTTTTTACCGGGAATGCTGACGGAAAATCGGCCTTTATTTGGACGAGATTTTTCCTTGCCTCTGTTTCGGTTTTGGCAGCGCCTGCTATATACCTATATATATTACCGTCAAAAACTGTCTTTACACTGTGCCCTTTAAGCTCCGGAGCGCCCTCGGGAAGAAGGCGTTTGAGGGCGAGGACCTGGACTCCGTAAAACACCTCGTCCGATGCAGTTTTTACCGGCACATTTTTCTCCGAAGAAATGACTTTGGCGTCAGAGGCGGTTTTCTCTGAAGCCTTATTCTCTGTAGGAGCGACCTTGGTCTCGGAGGCTGGCTCGGGAGGGCAGGTCTGGACCGCAGAAGTGAGCGAAAGGCTGCGGTCGTAGTCGGTCTTGAAGGCGCAGAAGGCTTTGAAAATGCTCTCTGCAATGCCCGAGAGCTGCTCTTCCTTTCGAAGTTGAGAAAGGTCAGAGGCATTGCTTATGAACCCGCACTCAATCAGCACTGAAGGCATCGCCGTTTTCCAAAGCACAAGAAACGGGTCCTGGTGCACTCCCCTGTTGGTCGTGAAAATTTTGCTCTTGGCAAGTTCCCGGCTCACGCGGTCAGCAAAATCGAGACTCTGCTCAAGGTATGCGTTCTGCATAAGGGAGAAAATGATGGACGACTCCGGGTCGTTGGGGTTGTAGCCCTGATAATTGGTTGAGTAGTCGTCCTCGAGAAGGATTACGGAGTTTTCTCTTGCGCACTCGTTAAAGTTATTGGAGAAAAGATCGCGGCCCTTTTTGGATGACTGGCCAAGGACGTGAACGGAATGACCGTTTGCCGAGGTGCCTGTCGTGGAGTTTATGTGGACTGAGATGAAAAGGTCGGCATTTGCTTTATTGGCAATCTGAGCACGCTGGACCAAAGGCACGAAAACATCTGTATTACGCGTCAGGATCACTTTCACGCCAGGGTATTCAGAGCGGATTTTCTCGGCGACTTTCTTGGAAATGTCAAGCGTGAGGTTTTTCTCTCTGGTTTTCTTGTCCTTTGAGATGGCTCCCGGGTCTTCTCCACCGTGCCCCGCATCAATTACGACAGTCCTTAGGCCCAGTTTCGAATCTTGTTGAGAGGAGCCCGCACTCTGCTTCGTTTTCGTCGTTTGTGCGCCACAAACACCCACACCGCACAGCAGAGCGGATAAAGAAGAAACTAGAAAATATCTTAAAAAACGGGTCATATGAAGCACACGATTTGCGTATGAGCGAAATTAGTCGTATTTTTGTCGTTTGCAAAGTTAGGAAAAAAACGTGGTGAGCGGAAATAATATACAGAAAATATTGCTGGCAGCGGCCTCTCTGCTTCTGCTTTGTTCGTTCATTCTGCCTTCCCAGCAGGATGAGCGGCGCTCGCGCAGGCGTGACCGTAAGGCCCGTGAAGCTCTTGTAGCCGCCCCCGTTCTTGACAGCGCACAGAAAGCTGCGGCAGACTCTCTAAAGGCAGTGAAGGACTCCCTGCACACCGCCGACTCTCTCTTCAAGGCCGATTCCGTGGCTATGTTGAGCAAAAGTTCGCTCGAGCGCCCGGCATTTTCCACCGCCCGCGACTCCATAATCGAGGACTTCAGCGAAGGAAAACAGGTAATCTACTACTACGGCGACGTTTCCGTGACCTACGGGGATATGAAGCTGACGGCAGATTATATGGAATATGACCTCCAGACCCAGACCGTCTATGCCAGAGGCACGAAAGACACCCTCGGGAACGTCACGGGTCAGCCTACGATGACCCAGGGGGGCAAAAGCTACACGATGGAGGAGCTCCGCTACAATTTCGACACCCGCAAGGCCCGCATCACCAACATCGTGACCCAGGAAGCCGACGGAATCCTGCACGGACACAACATCAAGATGATGCCGGACAATTCCATCAACATCACAGACGGAAAATACACTGTCTGCGACTGCGAGCACCCGCACTATTACCTTAAGCTCACGGCAGCGAAAGTCATCACCAAGCCGTCCCAGAAGACGGTTTTCGGCCCGGCATACCCTGTGATTATGGACGTGCCCCTTCCGGTGGGACTCCCCTTCGGATTCGTACCTAAACGACCGGACAGAGCTACGGGACTCCTGATGCCGACCTTCGGAGAGGAAACCACCCGTGGATTCTACCTCAGGGACCTCGGAATGTACTTTGTCATCGGTGACTACTTTGACATTTCGCTCACGACGAGCATCTACACCCTGGGCTCCTGGAGCGTGGACGTGAACTCGCGATATAAGGTAAATTACAAGTGCACAGGTACTTTCGCATTCAACTTCTCCAACGACCAGACGGGAGAGAAAGGCAGTGCGGACTTCTTCCAGAGCAGGAACTTCGGCGTAAAGTGGAGCCACTCACAGGACTCGAAGGCGCACCCCGGAACATCTTTCAGCGCTTCGGTTAACTTCTCCAGCCCTGCCAACAGCCGCTACAACTCCCACTCCGTGACCGAGGCTCTTCAGAACCAGATTTCCTCATCCATCTCCTACTCCAGGAACTGGAACGGTAAGTTCAACCTCTCCATCAATGCCCTGCACAGCCAGAACACCCGCGACTCCCTCTGCAACTACTCCTTCACCCTTCCGAACATAACCTTCTCGATGAGCCGAATCTATCCGTTCAAGAAGAAAAACAGGGTCGGAAAGGAGAAATTCTACGAGAAATTCTCAATCGGCTACAGCACAACCCTTCAGAATAAGATAAACTTCGAGGCTAAGGAGTTCGGACAGCCGGGATTCGCGGACAAGTTCACTAACGGTATGACCCACAATTTCCAGATCGGTCTGCCTAGTTTCACTCTTTTCAAGTACATAAACGTCACTCCGAGCCTCTCCTACGGAATGAACTGGCATTTCAGGAAGCAGGAACTGACATATGTGGAGCCGGAGTACGACAGTGATGGAAAACTTATAGCCGGCACAGGCGTAGTGAAGACGGAGCTGGGTAAACAGTTCGGGACGTTCGGAGCGACCCACACATATTCCGGAGGCCTTTCAATGAGTACAAGAATCTATGGTCTCTTCAATTTCGGAAAGCACCATAAACTTCAGGCCATCCGCCACGTGGTTTCCCCTTCCCTTTCTATGAACTTCTCCCCTGAAAAGGGACTTGCCTTCAACGGATGGAGAACCCTCACCTACACTGACCCGACGACAGGAAAAACCGTAAATCAGGACTATAACATATATAATTATAGCGGCGCGCTCTATTCAGCTCCGGGAAAAGGAAAAACGGGAAGTATGAGCATCAGCGTCGGAAACAACTTCGAGGCTAAGGTAAGGGACCTTCGCGACACCACCGGTACGGGAACCAAAAAGATAAAGCTCATTGACCAGCTCAATTTCAATACAGGTTACAACTTCCTCGCAGACTCATTGAGAATGAGCAACGTCGGAGTTTCCCTTTCCACTTCCGTGTTCGGAAAACTCGGAATCAGCGCAAACTGCAACTTCGACCCATACGCCGTAGACGGCAAAGGTAAGAAATACAACAAGTTCAGCATCGCTGCAGGCGGTCCGCTCCTTAGGCTTACCAACGCCAGCGCTTCCCTCTCCTACTCCCTTTCCGGTGAAGGAAAAATCAACGGAAACGACGGCACGAAACAGGCCGGCGGCAACCCTGCGGATTATTACACGAGGATTTACTACCATCCTGTGACGGGCGAATACATCCCGGGAGGCTGGCTCTACTATATGAATCCGAACGTGCCGTGGTCGGTGAACTTCAACTACTCGTTCTCCTACAGCAAGTCTTACTCCTATCTTTCTGAGACAAAGCAGCTTATCACGAACCACCGCTTCACCCAGACTCTCGGACTGAGCGGAAACGTGAAGATTACTCCGAGGATGTCCATCAATATGCAGACAGGTCTGGACTTGATGGCGATGAAGATTACAACGACCCAGATTTCAGCGACTTACGACCTGCACTGCTTCAATATCTCGTTCTCTTGGGTTCCTACAGGAAAGTGGCAGAGCTGGAGTTTCAGGATTGCCGCCAATGCCGCTGCGCTGGCTGACCTGCTGAGATTCAAGAAGAGCAGTTCATTCTGGGACAACAACTATCAGTAAAAGCCGCAGAGAAGGGCGCGCTGACTGCGTTTGCCTTATATACACCCCTCCCGTCCCCTCTATAGGGGTGTGACATTCCGGATTTTTTGGAGTTAATTTTATTTTTACTACCTTTGCAGAGTCAAACCTTTGGCGGGGGGTTCTTACCCCGTTGATTTTATCTGAGAAATATTTACATACGCAAGTTTCGCTGAAACTTGATTCAAGTTTAATGCTTGAGATAACATACATATTATATGCATAAGATTTCCGAATTGAAGGAGATGGACCTTGAGGCTCTTGTGTCCCTCGCTTCAGAACTAAAGATTAAGAATGTCAAGAAAAAGGGCAAGGACGAGCTTGTTTATGACATACTTGACACTGAAGCTGCCGCAAAGGCCGCAGTCGATGCCAAAAAAGAAGAAGAAAGAGAGGCCGCACGCGCTGCTGCAGGACTTCCTGAGAGGGGGCGCGGCAGAAGAGGCGCTCGCCCTCGCAAAGGCGGTGCGGATGCAGTTGAAGGAAAAGCTTCAAACACAGGCGCTGCTGAAGAGAAACAAACAAATGCTAAAGTTTCAGAAAACGCCTCCACAGCAACTAATGCTGAAGCAGAAGTAGCTATGGGCACACAGCCTAAACAGGGCAAAGGTAAACGCGGCAGAGCCCCTAAAGGCGAAAAAGCTGCGCAGTCCCCTGCCGTTCAGAATACGGAAAACGTCTCAGTCGAGCAAAAGGTAGAGAACGCACAGGCTGCTTCCTCAGAGGTTGCCACCCGGAGCGAAACTTCCGCTTCTGAGACAAAACCGGTTCAGAACTCTTCTGAAAACGCCGCAGAGGGCGGAAACAAGCAGTCACGCCAGCGCAGGCAGAGAATCCGCAAAGACAATTCCGAGGCTACCCCTGAAGCAGGACAGTTCTCGACTGTGAAGACAGAGGACGCAGCTCCTGCAGAAGTTAATGAAAATTCATCTTCAGAAACAGTTCCTCAGAGTCAGAAGGGCGCCGAACAGAACGGCAATAAACAGCAGAAAAACCGTCAGATTCAGCGTAGCGCAGAGATGGATGCCGAAGTGGAAGCCATCACCCGCAAACTCCGTCAGAGAAATCAGAACGGAGGACCGGAGCCAGTTCCTACCGAGGACGGTCAGATCTATGGCGGCCTGAACTACGGCGAGAAGAACAGTGGAAACTTCCAGAACGGCGGCGGAAACAATCAGAAAAATAATCAGAACAACTCCCAGAACAACAACTCCCAAAAGCAGCCGAAAATAGAATTTGAAGGCACTGTGGAGGCGACCGGAGTGCTTGAAACCCTTCCTGAAGGCTATGGCTTCCTCCGTTCATCTGACTACAACTACATCAGCTCCCCTGATGACATCTATGTTTCCCAGGCGCTCATCAAGCAGTACGCCCTCAAAATGGGCGACACCGTGGTGGGAGACATCCGTCCGCCGAGAGAAAACGACAAATACTTCCCTCTCGTGAGGGTCAAGACTATCAACGGCCGCTCTCCTGAGTCCATCCGCGACCGCATCCCGTTCGATTTCCTCACCCCGCTCTTCCCAGACGAGAAATTCAACCTGCTCGGCAACGGTCACAACGACCTCTCCTGCCGCATCGTGGACCTTTTCACCCCTATCGGAAAGGGTCAGAGGGGTCTTATCGTGGCTCAGCCGAAGACCGGTAAGACAATGCTCCTCAAGGCGATTGCAAACGCCATCGCAGACAACCACCCGGAGGTCTATATGATTGTCCTTCTCATCGACGAGCGTCCTGAGGAGGTGACAGATATGGCACGCACCGTGAAGGCGGAAGTCGTGGCTTCAACCTTCGACGAGCCGGCGGAGAAACACGTGAGAGTGGCTAATATGGTGCTGGAGAAAGCGAAATGTATGGTTGAATGCGGCCACGACGTCGTAATCCTTCTGGACTCCATTACCCGTCTTGCACGTGCCTACAACACCGTTCAGCCGGCATCCGGCAAGGTGCTTTCGGGAGGTGTGGACGCTAACGCCCTCCACAAACCGAAGAGATTCTTCGGTGCCGCCCGCAACATCGAAAACGGCGGTTCGCTCACAATCATCGCTACAGCCCTCACCGAAACGGGCTCCAAGATGGATGATGTGATTTTCGAGGAATTCAAGGGAACCGGCAATATGGAGCTTCAGCTTGACAGAAAGCTCGCAAACAAGAGAATCTTCCCGGCAATTGACGTGACCCTAAGCTCCACCCGTCGCGACGACCTTCTCTACGACCCGGTTGTGGGCCAGAGGATGTGGGTTGTAAGGCGCTTCCTTTCGGATATGAACTCCATCGAGGCGATGGAACTCCTCCAGGACAGGATGAGGAAATATCCGACGAATGACGCTTTCCTGCAGAATCTCCAAAACGACGAAAAATAGTTATTTGAAATGCCCGGTTAATTGCCGGGCATTTCAAATTCATAGTCTTTGTACTCGTCGCATCGGGTTCGCACCAACTCGGCGGCACGGGTTTCGGGATAATTTTTCACCACATATTCCAACTCTAAGAATTTCCTCCAGCACTCCGCCTCCAATTCCCTGTCCTGAATCATATTCATACCGGACTCTATCAAGGATTCCGCCTTTGCAAGTGCCTTACGGGTGTATTCCGAGCTGAGCCACGGGTCGTTGGTATAGTTGTGATATTGCGTGAGTGCCCAACAATAGCCGAACGAAGAATTAAGCCCTATGCCCATCATAACCTTTGCAAACCCGGCTTTGTCCGCATCCGGGGACTTTGCCTGCTGCTGATAGCTCAGCATAGCCTTCGCAAATGAAAGCTTGTACTCCGACGGCACTGAGGACGATTTCATTTCGCCATATTCGAAAGGAAGCCGGGTCATATACGGCGTCAGATTGGTGCGGTACTGGTAGCCTGGCGAGACCTTAGACAGCACCCTCACCGCGTTTGCATAGTCCATATTTCTGAGATATCTGGTACCGAGCACCTCGTTCAGATAGTCCATATCCACATAGCCGCGCTCGTCAAGGAATTTATCCATAGGGTTCTGAGCCGCTCCAACTGTGGATATATAGCGTACCAGATGGCTCAATTTAGTCGTATCCATAAGGTTAAAGAACTGGTTGCAGTAGTCGTGACCGTTTTCGAGAACTGCCAGGTGTCTGTACTGGGACATAGTGATTGTGTCAACGTCATAGCTGAGCCCTTTTAGACCCCACCCGGAATAGGAATCTACCCGTCCCACCAAACGATTGTCGGACATATTCGCAAGCGCAATTGCAGTCCTCCCCCTCCCCGCATCGCACATTCTCGGAACCATTTCGCCGAGAACCACCTTTCGCATCATATCCCCCCAGTAGAAGAAGCTGCCGTTAAGATGGATCTGCCATAAATCCTCTGAGGTCTTTTGCCTTACCTCGGGAGTAAGATTGTTGCAAATCATCGAATCCATCCATTTGAGGTCGGAAAGAAGCCTGGAGTCGTCGGAGCCGTCGTAGCGAAGGTGCCTGGAGTCAAAGAAAATCCTAAGAAGCTTCACCGATTCTTTTATGAAAGGAGTGCCGGAAGAGGCCTCCGCCTTCCGAATAGTGGCGTATGCTGCTGACTCCCTCCCCAGAAGATACTCAAGATACGAGGCGGTGTAGTACCACAGTGCCGGCTTTTTGCAAAGAGGCGACTTTGCAGCTTTCAGACAGATGGCGATATATTTTTCCTTCTCCAGGTCTGATTTTATTTCCTCAGTTCCCATCTCTCCCTGTTCACTTGGCCCCTCAAAGTGGAATTTCTCCTGAAGGAACGCGGGGGCATTGGGATTGTCCGGACAATGCTCAGCAATGAAGTCAAGGACCGATGCGAAATCAGTGTCGAGTCCGTTCGCGCTAAGGAGAGTCTCGATGGATTTGATGTCCTGACGCTTCAGGGCGAACTGCATCGCCTTTTCCTTCTTCCCCAGACGAAGCAACGCTCCTTCCACATATCCTTCGGTCATATCGCGGATGAGTCCGCTCTTGATGGAGCCCTTATTCTCGTCCCACCATCTTTCAATCCTCTCGTACTCACCCAGAGAATGCATCGCACGCACGGCCTGAAGCGCATAGCGGTCGCGAAGCCTCTCGCCTTTATACGCGAGGGCGGAATCCCGGATATTCTCCAGACGGATGAGCACTTCGTCGTTTCGGGAAGGATAATACCACCTGGATGTGCGATGTGAACGCGCCAGCTCACAGGACTTTGCAAGGACAAGGAAATCCAACACCTCCCGGTCTGAATGAGAGCGTATCCACCTGATGAAGGTGTTGGAGTCGTCCTCGTCTGTCAGCATATCGATACCATACTCATACACAACTGTGTAGATGTCTTTAATCGGAATGGAGACAGATGTTGCCGCCTGCCAGGCAAGGCAATTTTGATAGTTGGTTTCATAGGAAAGCCGTTCATCGTCCTTATCGTAGGCTCTGAACATATAGTACTCGCGCGGGGAGAATTCGAGGGGACCGCAGCATAGTCCGCTCACTCCCGGCAGCATTAAAATCACACTAGCGAAGAATCTTCTCAATCTCATCGTCTGAATAGTTTGAAATTGTTTTTGTATCAAGATGATAAAGGATATTGGACTCGACGAGTGGGCCCAGTTTGCTTTCAGCAAGTTTTTTCACCCGAAGAATCTCATCGATGTCAGAATGCTCCACCCTAATGGTCGTTCCCTTCGGAAGGTCGTGATTTTCGATAGTAACATTCTCGTTTACCAGATAGCGGTTTCCCTCCTGCTTCACAATATTTTTCTCGTTGCTGAAGTCTGACGTTCTGAGAAGTCCGCAGAATTTCCCGTGTTCATCATAAGCCACGCTCCAATAGAAAAGCGGGTATGCCAGAGAAATTTCGCTGCAGTTATCTTTTCTCGCCGAGAGGAAATTTTCCATCCTTTTCTCCACCCCGAGATACTTCTCCACATCGCCGTAAGAAAGGATGGAGTTTATGGTATTCCAGTCCATAAGTGAACCGGTATTATAGAACATCAGCACGCCTTTGTCAAAGGGATAGACAGCCTCTTCAATCTGGTGGAGGCGTATGGTTCCGCTCAGCTGAATGCCTTTACGGTGAAGTATTTCCCGTGCGGCGTCGCAAAACCAATTGTATCCATACCTCGTGGAAGAATTCCAGTCGCAGTCAAACTGCACCTCGTGAATCGGGCCGAGATTGTGGTAGGAACACATATTCAGCACCCGAGTGATAATAAGTTCGGGAAGATTCTGCTCCTCGAAGTAATATCCGCTAATGTGGGATGCGTACTGCTCAAGGACCTCAAGAGTGATGTACACCACCGGGACAATCTCGACGCCTTGAGGTGGCTCAGAGACGAACCTTGTCGTTGCTATCGGGACAATAGACTCCGAGTCCGTGTCCCAGTTCTTCTCGATGGCGACATCAAAAAGACGCAGATACAGCTTGTCAATCTTGTGGGTGGAAAGAAACTCCGTCTCAGACTCCGAGAGGTCAAAAGTCGTTTTCCAGAAATAGACGGCGCGATGCTCTGCCGGGGCATTCTGCTGAGTGGCCTCGGAGGCGGATTTGCCTTTTGGGGAGCCGCACGAGAAAAGGAGCGGAACGAGTAGAAGCAGAGCTGCGAAGCACTGAATCGGGGTTGATTTTCTGTTAAAATGTAGCATACGAAATGTTTTTACCGGCTCAAAGGGGCATTTCCGCAAAAAAGGTAGAGCGAGACGCCGCGTTTGGTTGAACCGGGGGCAAAGTTCTGCCTTAAAGCGTTAAGAATCAAGTTTTTCGCGCGCGTATTTATGAAATGTAGGCGTCCGTGTATGAATGTTCGGACGGGATGAAATTTCATACATTATTTGTCTATTTCGTAAATTTTCACCCTCGGGCTGCTGCTTTGCCACAAAGAAGAATTATCTTTGCATCCGACCATTTCAGGTCTTGCCAGAATAGATGAAAGATGTCCTTATAATATCCAAGGGGGCGGAACTCATAAGGGTTCCCCTGCGAAACCTCGTCTTCATCCAGGCCAACGCAAACTATTCCGAAATCGTGACTCTCAACGGAAAAAGGACTCTTGTTTCCTTCCAGCTGGGCCAGATTGAGGATATGATTGAGGCGCAGCTTGGAGAGAGCGGCGGAGATTTCCTGCGGATTGGAAGGGGGTACATCATAAACAGCGACTACATCTTCCACATAGACGTCACCAAACAGAGGCTTGTCCTTTCGGACGGTGACCGCTTCTACGAGGAACTGAGCGCATCGAAGGAAGTGCTGGGCAAGCTCAAGACCTGGATTGAGGCGGAATATAATTCAGAAAAGAAATGACCGGATTCACAGAAGACAAAACTCGCGACACGGACTTTCGCGTGCTGCGTCCGAAAGATAGCGCAAACAAGGGGACGAGCAGCCCTGACGATGCCCCGAAAAAGGGGCGCCGCAGGGTCATCCTGTGGTCAGTCCTCGGCATACTTATAGTCCTGCTTACAGGGATTATACTCCTTTTTGCTCCGGAGAAGACTCCTCAGACAGAGGAAATCGCCGATGAGGGATTACACTATATCTACGAGCCCTCTCCCGAGTCCGGAACGGCTCAGAAAGCATCCAGGGACGTCATCAGCCAGATTCAAGACACGACTGGAAAGGCTTTTACCGAGCACCTTACGCGCAGCGTTAACGACATCGCTCTGGAAATCTACATCCCTCACGGCGCGAAGGCGGAACTTGGCGTCGGAACGCCTGACATTACCGACAAATCCATAATTCTTGCAGCTCAGGCCGCCGACATCAGGGCGGACAACGGAAAAATTGTCGGGGCATTCGTCTTGAAGGGCAAGCCTCTTGCCTGGGGCCTCTCGAAGAAAGGATATGTCGCCATAATTGAGGACAAGATATCTGTCGGAGTGGCTGAAAACTCCCCTCTTTTCGAGGAGGCGACAGAAAAAGGCGGTTATTTCTTCAGACAATATCCGCTTGTTTCCCAGGGAAGGGCAATCGACAATGTCCTCAAGGGCAAGTCCATACGAAAATCCATCTGCGAACGCAATGGCGAGATTATGGTCATTATGAGTGCGGAACCGGAGTCATTCCACGACTTCGCGCAGGCGCTTGCAGACCTTGGAGTGGACAATGCAGTTTATCTTGTCGGCTCGGAGTACTCATTCGGTTTCTACCGTAGTGAGGACGGGCGTCTTACGCAATTCTCGCAGAAAATCCGCGGCGGACAAAAATACGAGAACTACCTCATCTGGAGAAGGTAGTTCCCGCTTAGACACTTAGGTGCTAAATGCTAACGTCAGACAGTTAGGCGTTCATAACATTGCGGACGAAAATGCTCACGATAGATAATCAGGCGTTCATAACATTGCGGACGACGTCGGTGACCATCGCTTTGAGTTCGTTGATGAAGGTCTGAGCCTCGTACTCGCCGTGCTCGATTTGGCGGAGCTTACGCTCCCAGAGGCCCGTAAGCTCGGCGGATTTGAGGAGTTCCTCCTGAATTGTTGCAATCAGGCTCACGCCGGTTTCTGTCGGATAGAGATTCTTGCGTTCCTTGCGGATGTAATTGCGCTTGAAAAGAGTCTCGATTATGGCAGCCCTTGTTGACGGACGGCCTATTCCGTTTTCTTTCAGAGCGTCACGAAGTTCCTCATTGTCAACGAATTTGCCGGCGGTCTCCATCGCGCGGAGAAGCGTCGCCTCGGTGTAGGGCTTGGGCGGTGTGGTCCAGGTTTCCTTGAGATTCGGGGTGTGCGGGCCGCTCTCCCCTTTCTCGAATTTCGGAAGGATTTTCAGCTCCGCTCCCCCTTCCTTGTCGGGCGTCTCGTCTCCGGAAAGACTCTTTTCAATCTCCTCAGCAACGCTCCCCGGGGCCGAAGTCGTCTCCCTCTGCTCCACCACCCTCCAGCCAGGAGAAAGAATCTGCTTGCCGGAAGTCTTGAAGTCAATCTCAGCGACCTTTCCGCTCACCGTCGTTGTGGAGACCTCGCAGTCCGGGTAGAACTGCTCGATGAAACGCCGCGCGACAAGGTCGTAGACCATCATTTCTGTTTGGCTGAGGGCCGTGGCAGGAACTCCAGTCGGGATTATTGCGTGGTGGTCGGTGACCTTCGAATTGTCGAATACGCGCTTGGATTTCGGGAGTTTTTTCCCTTTCAGAGGCGCCGTGAATTCCCTGTAGGCGACAAGGCCTTCAAGGGTCGAGGGGACCTTGGGGTAGATGTCGTCGCTTAGGTAGGTCGTGTCCACACGCGGGTAGGTGGTGACCTTTTTCTCGTAGAGCGACTGGATGAGTTTCAAAGTCTCGTCCGCGCTGAAGCCGAAGCGTTTGTTGCAGTCCACCTGAAGTGAGGTCAGGTCGTAGAGCCGGGGCGCGAATTCCTTGCCCTTCTTTTCGACTATATCGGTGACGGTGAAAGGATTGCCCTTAATCACTTCAAGCAGTTTCTCGCCATCTTCCTTCACTTTGAATTTGCCTTTTGTGGAGTTGAAAGTGGCTGTGCGATAGACGGTTTTGAGCTCCCAATAGGGCTCTGGCTTGAAATTGTCAATCTCCGCCTGCCGGTTCACAATCAGGGCGAGCGTCGGGGTCTGCACGCGGCCGATTGAGAGCACCTTGCGGTCGCGGGTGTACCCACCGCCGTATTTGAGGGAGTAGAGCCTCGTGGCGTTCATCCCCAGCAGCCAGTCCCCTATTGCGCGGCAGAGACCAGCCTCGTAGAGATGTTGGAACTTCGAAGAGTCCTCCAGGTGGTTGAAACCCTCACGGATAGCCTCCTCGGTAAGGGAAGAAATCCAAAGCCTTTTCACCGGACAGGTGGCCCTGGCCTTCTGCATCACCCACCTCTGGATGAGCTCTCCCTCCTGCCCGGCATCGCCGCAGTTCACAATCATATCCGCCTTCTGCATCAGGCTCTCAATCACTTGAAATTGCGCCTTGTAAGTCTCATTCTCAATGAGCTTTATCCCAAAGCGCTGTGGCAGCATCGGGAGCGAGGAGTAGCTCCAGACCTTCCAGGCGGGATTGTAGTCGTGGGGCTCCTTGAGGGAGCAGAGGTGTCCGAAGGTCCAGGTGACCTGGTAGCCGTTGCCCTCGATGTAACCGTTCTTTTTCAGTTTGGCCCCGAGGACATCGGCGATTTCGCGTGCGACGCTTGGTTTTTCGGCAATGCAGACTATCATAACTCCCCCTTATTGTTTGTCGGTCAGCGCACGACGTCTCTCCATTTCCTCGTCAATAAAGCGGAATATGGCGTCCATATCGGTGAAATCCGGAACCTGCAGGTCGCTGTACTTGCGGACAGTTTCAAGAGGATTCGACGTGACAAGGCCGATTGTAATTGCCCCTGAGGCATTGCCGGCGCGAAGTCCGTTGACAGAGTCCTCAAAGACGACGGTATGGGCAGAATCTGCGTCGAAGCGCTCCATTCCCTTTAGGAAACAGTCGGGGTCTGGCTTTGATGCGACAAAATTCTCGCTTGTGAGAACGGCATCGAACAATGTGTGAATCTCCGGATGCTTCGCATAGACTTTCCCCATCTTATCAGTGTTTGAACTCGTCACAATGGCTGTTTTGAATCCGCGACGACGTGCCTCTTCCACAAACTCCACAAGCCCGGGAATGTAGTCATAGGGCATAATGTCCTCGAGGGCATATACCCCGCTAACTATCTCTTCGGCAGCAGCCTCGCCTACTTCGGCAAAGAATTCCGTCATAATCCATTTCAACGTGCGGCCTTTCACTATTTCACCGCCATTCTCCATTCCACGCCATTTCAGAACGGCATCGCTCCAATATTTGGTGTAATATATCTCGGTATTCGCCACAACTCCGTCATAATCAAATAGTAAAGCCTTGTTCATATCGATTATAGTTTTGCGCGTAGCCCCACGCGACTTCATAAATACATAAGCAGACCGCTCGCAACAAAGCAAGCGACGGTCAAAGTTACGGAAAAATTTCCGTTTTTGCCCGCTGCCAAGAGATATTCAATCGGTATGTTGTTTAGAGGGTTTTCTGCACTATTAATGCAAATACCTATGGGAATAATTTCGTAACTTCGTGCGCATTTTTCTAGTATCATCTATATTCTTGAAAACGAAGATATGGCAAATTTCAGCGACATTATATGCGCCCCGGCGACAGTTCCGGGAACAGGGGCAATCTCCATTGTAAGGGTTAGCGGCGAGGGCTGTTTTGCTCTGGCGGACAAGGTGATAAAGCTTCGCAAGGGAGACCTTTCCTCTTCGAAGGGTTATACTCTCCACTACGGCAGCGTACTCACCGAAGGTGGAAAACTACTGGATGAAGTTCTGGTCAGCGTTTTCCGCGCCCCGCATTCCTACACGGGCGAGGACTCGCTGGAGATTTCCTGCCACGCGTCAAAGTACATAGTCGGGGAACTTCTTGGCCTACTCATACAGGCGGGATGCCGGATGGCGCGCCCCGGGGAATTCACTCAGAGAGCATTCCTTGCCGGGAAAATGGACCTTGCACAGGCAGAGGCCGTTGCAGACGTCATCTCGTCCACATCTGAAGCTTCTCACAGAGTGGCGATGTCTCAGATGAAAGGCGGATTTTCAGAGGAACTCGCCTCGATGAGAGCAGAACTGCTGCACCTTGTGACCCTTATGGAGCTTGAACTGGATTTCAGCGAAGAGGAGGTGGAATTTGCGGACAGGAGCCAGCTTAGCTCTCTTTTGAACAAGACAATCACGCACATTAGTTCGCTCTCTGACTCCTTCAAGAGGGGCAATGCAATCAAAAACGGAGTGCCGGTTGCAATCGTCGGGGCCACAAATGCCGGAAAGAGCACGCTTCTTAACTCTCTTTTGGGTGAAGAGAGGGCGATAGTCTCCCCCATCGACGGCACGACCCGCGACACCATCGAGGAGACTCTGAACATTGACGGGGTTCTCTTCCGCTTCATTGACACGGCAGGCCTGAGGGACGCGGAGGATACGATTGAAAAAATCGGCATAGAAAGGTCATACCGGAAACTCTCAGAGGCCGCTGTCGTGCTTGCGGTTGTTGACGGAAAGAAGTCTTGTGATGAGATTACGGAAGTTCTGTCGGATGTGCTTGAGAGGGTGAATCTTCAGGAGCAAAAACTAGTAGTTCTCCTCAATAAGGCAGATGAATTGGAGGAGGAAGAAGCGGGTAACAAATTTGTTTTACTGAATAACTTTATTGTTTCTTATGTTGATAATAAGGCGGATTGCAATAAATTAAGCAAGTCTACGGTTTTAGCTAGAGAGGAGGAATCTGCCGCACCGGAAAAAGCAAAAATCAACATTTTTAAGATTTCAGCAAAGACAAATCAAGGCATCTCGGAGTTAAAAAGAGCTCTCGCAGACTCCCAGAAAGACCTTTTCGGAAGTGCCGATGACCAGACCCTAGTGACAAACCTCCGTCACTACGAGGCTCTCCTCTCAGCCCGCAAGTCTCTCCTCCAAGTAAGCGAAGGGCTCGCCGCCGCCGTTCCAACCGACCTCCTCTGCCAGGACATCCGCGAGGCCATAGACGCCCTCGGCGAAATAGTCGGCGTAATCTCCAGCCAGGAGGTGCTCAACAACGTCTTCGCCAATTTCTGCATCGGAAAGTGAAAGACAAACTACCTGTTTCTGAATCGCTTTTGAAGTTCTT
>CAVJRU010000047.1:0-17098 GCA_963652025.1 bacterium | reverse complement strand
GCCCATATCCGCACCCGCGCAGCGCTGAGTTCATCACCGGCCTCGCAGCCTATCGCGGAGGCCAGTGGGGGCTAGTCTACGCTGAGGCGTTTGAGGTAGTGCTGAGATGCTACTAAAAGAAGAATTAACTTATGCAACAGATAGACAAGTCCCTAATCGACAGCCTGCTGGCTCAGGCGGCGGAAAGTCCGCGGCTTAGGCAGAATTTTGACTTGCGCACTTCGGATGAGGATGGGTCGCAGAGGATGCTGAATGCTTTGATGCCGGGGACGGTTGTGCCTTTGCACCGGCACCCTCGGAGCAACGAGAATGTGTTGCTGCTTTGCGGACGGGTGGATGAGGTCATCTGCGACGCTGAGGGGCGGGAGCTGGAGCGGTTCCGGATGGACCCTGCGGCGGGACGGTTCGGGTGCGTGGTGCCTGCGGGGGCTTGGCACACCGTGGAGGTGATGGAGCCGTCGGTGATTTTCGAGGCGAAGGACGGGCGGTTCGGCGAGGATGGGAGCGAGAGGATATGTAAGTAAGCCACAGCCTGTATTAGTTTAATAGTGGATTCGTGGACTTTATGCTCCGCGCAATTGAGGGGGCGGAAGGGGATTCTGAATAAGGTCCGGGTCAGAGGTACTCTGAGGGGGTTTGGCCGGTGGCGGAGCGGAAGTAGCGGGAGAAGAAGGAATAGTTGTCGAAGCCTAGCTTGTCCGAGACTTCCTTGACCGAATAGAGGCCTGTCAGAAGCAGGCTTTTCGCGTCCAGAATCACATACTCCCTTATAATCTCAACAGGGGTGCGCCCGCTCGCTTTCTTGATGGTGCGGGAAAAATACTTTTCACTCAGAAACTGCCTTCTGGCGTAGAAGGCGACCGTGCGGTCCTTGCGGGAAAAATTGTGCACGTCGTCTTCAAATCTTGACAGCACCTCTTCCCCTCTTCCGCCCTTTGGGGCCGGGGAGCTTTGGGCTCTGGTCCATTTGAGAAGAAGGCTCGCGAAAATGTAGGCGAAGCCCGACAGGATGCCGTCCGCGCTGAGGGAGTCGCAGTTGGAGAGGATGAGCTTCACGCTGCGGCAGAGGTGCTCGTAGCTCTGGGCGTCCTCTTCGCCCACACGGGTTATGATGGGCTCGCGGTGATGGAAGAAAAGCTGGCGGAGGCTGTCTCCGTGCGGGCCGCGCATCCCGGTCATAATGTATTCCGAGTCCAGCGAGGCGAAGATGAGCCTCGTTCCCGAGGGGATGTCCACCCTTTCCAGAATCTGTCCCGCAAACACCACCAGAACACCCTGACGCTCAATGTGATAGTCTCTCTGCTGGATGCGCAGCGTGACCTTCCCGCTGTGGCAGTAGAGGCAGAAGCCGCGCGTGATTTTGAGCGGGTAGATTATGCGCCGGCCGTTGGCAAAGGAGCCGGGGAGAAAGTCTTCTCCGTCGTCAAGGTTGTCCACAAGGCAAAACTTAGCCCCCACCTGCAGGCGCGTCGCGCTCCCCCGAAGGAAGTCTGTCCCGAGGGTGGATATTATCTCGTCATATTTACTCATACTCTCTTTTTTCGTAAGCGCCTCCGCCCTCCCCTCCCCGGAGGGCGGAATCTATGTAATTGCCCCAAACTCTCTCCCCCCAGGGCAAGGGCGCCCTGCTATTCCACCGGGCAAAGATACATATTTTACATTTAATCCCTTTCAAATGCGCCCCAAAAGCCCAAAAAGTCACCTTTAGAACATATATAGATTTTTTTGTGACACATTCCTAAGGCGGAAGCGGTGTAACTTTGCACGCTGAAAAAGAATGAGTGAAAATGAGAGAAAAAATCAAAACCCTAAAAGAACTTTTTGAGTATTCCACTATAAAATTTGCGCGCAACCGTCAGGCGGCTTCTGTCGACGGGGCGATTGATTACACCTACCTGGACTTCCGCAGGCAGTGCGAGGGGCTTTCCCGGAAGCTTTCCCTCTCGGGGGT
Organism: bacterium; assembly: GCA_963652025.1. Taxonomy (GTDB): domain Bacteria; phylum Bacteroidota; class Bacteroidia; order Bacteroidales; family UBA932; genus Cryptobacteroides. The sequence goes on along the minus strand of CAVJRU010000047.1, from coordinate 15,147 downwards.
GGGCGCCGGGGACAAGGTGGCCATCCTTTCCCAGAATATGCCGAACTGGACGGTCTCCTTTTTTGCCGCGACTGCGTTCGGGAGGGTTGCCATCCCCATCCTTGCGGAGTCGTCCCAGAACGAAGTCACCAACATCCTCACACATTCGGAGTCGAAGGCGCTGCTTGTGTCCCGGAAGCTGCTCCCGCAGGTGAGCGAGGAGGCCCTCAGGGGGCTTGTGACGGTGCTTGACATCGAGACTTTCGAGGAGATTAAGGCGCCGGAGGGGGCCGTCGGGAGGGTTCAGGCCGCGGCGCCTGCTGACGCGCCATCCGAGGAGCGCGCGAAGGCCCAGTCGCCTGCTGACGCGCTGTCAGAGGCGTGCGGCAAGGCGGGCTCAACAGCCACCCCCGCCCCGCAGGACCTTGCCACCATCATCTACACATCCGGCACCACCGGCAACGCCAAGGGCGTGATGCTCAGCCACTGGAACCTCCTTTCCTGCGTCCACTCGTGCAGCGACTGCAAGAAGCGCGACTCCAATGACCGCTGGCTCTCCATCCTCCCGATGTCCCACACCCTGGAACTCTCCATCGGCGTTCTGTACCCCTTCCTTGTGGGCGCTTCGGTCTACTATCTTATGAGACCCCCTGTGCCGGCACTTCTTCTGAAGGCGATGCAGTCCGTGCGCCCGACGACGATGCTCTCCGTGCCGCTGATAATCGAGAAAATCCACCGCGACAGCATAATCCCGACAATCCGCAAGAGCCCCGTCCTCTCGTGGATGCAGGCTCACACCCCCGCCATCCTCAACTTTCTCATCGGGCGGAAACTCCGCGAGACCTTCGGCGGGTGCCTGACATTCTTCGGCATCGGCGGTGCGAAGCTCAACATAGAGACTGAACAATTCCTTCTCGACACCCGTTTCCCCTATGCCGTGGGCTATGGCCTCACCGAGACCGCTCCCCTACTCACCTTCACGACGGGAAGCAGCCGCACTCCGGGTTCCATCGGGCAGGCCGTAAGGGGCGTGGAGCTTCGTCTGGACGGGGTGAACCCCGCAACGGGCGAGGGAGAGATTGTGGCGAAGGGGCCGAACGTTATGATGGGCTACTACAAAGACCCGGAGCGTACCGCCGAAGCCTTCACCGCGGACGGCTGGTTCAAGACGCGCGACCTTGCTGTGAGGGATGCCCGGGGGTGTTTTTCCATCCGGGGACGCCTTTCGAATATGATTCTTGGAGCCGCTGGAGAGAACATCTACCCGGAAGAGATTGAGCAGGTTATCAATGCGATTGACGTTGTGGACGAGTCTGTGGTGCTCTCGCGCGAGAACAAGCTGATTGCCCTTGTGACGTTCAACGAGAATGTTCTGGACTGGGACCACGAGGGAGAGGCGGAGTTTCTTGCGAAGGCAGAGGACCTCAAGCGCAGGATTCTTTCGAAGGTGAACAAGAACGTGAACCGCACTTCGCACCTGAGCGCCATACAGATTCTGCGTGACCCGTTCGAGAAAACCGCCACAAGGAAAATCCGCCGCTTCAAATACGCCAATGTCGAAGGCGTTTAGCGGGAGAAGGAGTCTAGTGCGAGAAGGGGCGTTTAGCGGGAAAATGGGCGTTTAGCGGGAGTAGGGGCTGAAAAAGAGCATAAAAAAGGGCTGAAAGGCTTTGAATATCAAAAAAAAGAGTAAATTTGTGTTTCTGTAGATGGAAAGTTAATTTCAGTGAAATATTAGGTAAACAGCTATGAAACACGATTTACTAATTTCAGTTGTAGCGGCAGCGACAGCGGTGCTTTCGCTCGCCGGCTGCGCAAAGACAGAAAATACTCTTGCCGAGAACCAGGGCACAGGAATCAGTTTCACCCCGGTGAACGGCAAGTTCTCCTCAAAGGCGATGATTGACGGGGCCGCCTACAAAACCACCGACCCGACATTCGGCTCCTTTGCCTACTTCCTCCCTTCGGGAAAAAGTTGGGACACTGATATGAACTCTGCCGAGCTCTATATCCCGACCAGCGAAGTGAGCTACTCCACAGCGGCTCAGACCTGGACCACCGCAACGCCTTACTACTGGCCGAAGCAGGGAAGCCTTACCTTCTTCTCCTACAGCCCGTACTACTATCAGGAGACATCCTCATCCACTGAGCGAGTTGACATTGTCCACTACAGCAATGACTGCTTTTTGATATCTTTTGACTCAGATGCGCATCAGGACACCGACCTTATGGTGGCTGACTTTGTCAAGGACAGGACTTCCAGGAACACAAGCGCAGGCAACGGCGGGTACAAGGGCGTCCCTACGGTCTTCCGCCACAAACTCAGCCAGATAGTGGGAATAAACTTCCTCACAGTGGGAAAGGATGAGGTCACGGATGAGCTCGTGGAGAAGGACTATGCCAACGGCCACGACGGCACCGCCGGCAAGGAGTACAAGGCCGGAGACGTGGTCTTCAGACTGAAGAAAGTGCTTGTAAACAAGCTCTACACTTATGGCACATATTCCTACAACCCGTCCGGCACCACAACAGGCATTCAAGACGGCTGGATGCAGATGTACTCCAATCAGAAAAACTACACCTGGTTTGACAAGAGCTCTTCTCCGGTGAAGTTCGACGGCAACACGAAGCTCAACCTCAAGTACAGCACCGACAACTCAAGCCGCAACGACTACCTTCTCATCCTGCCGCAGCCGCTTTCCAATCCGAACGGTTCCACCAGTTCAGTGAACCCTACGATCACCATCGAATATCAGGTGCTGACCTACTCCGACGCCACCACTTACGCTGTGGAGAATGTGTCCGAGACCTTCTTCCTCTACGATGTTCACGGCAAGGGGGACACCGAAATCGCGATGAACAAGAAAATCTCCTACACGTTCAAGATCAGTCTCGAAGACCGCCGCATCTACTGGGCTCCGTCCATCGTCAACTGGTCCGAGGATACCCATTCAATGAATCTCTAGTTCGAGTATAAATACACAAAAAAGGCTGACTAAAAAGTCAGCCTTTTTTGTATGTGCGATAGGAGCGCGTAACGCAGTAGACAGCTTTTTAGTCGACCTCTTTATACACGTTTTATTTCCATATAGGTTGCACCTATCTGCGCGCCGAACACACCGCCCATAAAGCCGACGAGGTCTCCCTGGGCGATTTTTCCGTCGCGGGTGAGCATCTCGATGGACTTGGCGGAGAACTCCTCCTTGTCGCCCACCTTGGAGAACGGATAGGCCTCAACGCCGAACACTAGGGCAAGCTCCCTCATCGTGTAGCTGTTGTAGCACATCGCATAGACAGGGACCTTCGGGCGGAAGGTGGAAAGATAGCGTCCGACACGGCCTGTGTAGGTGTCGAAGACGAGGGCCTTGATGGGAAGCTCGTGAGTTGCGGCGACAAGCGAACGCGCCAGCACCACGGCAACAGGCTTCACGGTCTTGCGAAGGCTCAGGTCCAGGTTCACGTCGATGGTCTTCTCCGTCTGCACGGCAATCTTGCTCATCGTCTGAACCGCCTCCACAGGGTACTTTCCGAATGCGCTCTCGCCGCTGAGCATAATGGCGTCGGCGCTCTGGAAGATGGCGTTCGCGACGTCGGTCACTTCAGCTCTCGTCGGGCGCGGGTTCTCAATCATACTCTGAAGCATCTGGGTGGCAACGATGACCGGTTTTTTCCTGTCTCTGCAGGCGTGCACGATGTCCCTTTGGATGAGAGGGATGTTCTCCGCCGGGATTTCCACTCCCAGGTCTCCGCGGGCTACCATAATGCCGTAGCTGTAGGTGAGGATGTCGTCCAGGTTGTCGATGCCCTGCTGGTTCTCGATTTTGGCGATGATTTTAAGATGGCTGTTCCGTGCGTCCAGAATCTCCTGAATCTCGTTCAGGTCACGGGCGCTGCGGACGAAGGAATGGGCGATGAAGTCTATGTCCGCGTCGATTGCCCACTCGATGAATTTCCGGTCTTTTTCCGTCACGGCCGGGAGGTTGATGTGCACGGAAGGGACGTTGACGCTCTTCTGGCCCTTGATTATCCCCTCGTTCATCACCTCGCAGATGAGTTTCCCTTCTTCTTTTCCCACTACGGAAAGGTCCACGGCGCCGTCGTCGATGAGGATGTCAGAGCCCACAGGGACCTCTTCCGCCATATGAGGGTAGCTCGTGTAGAGGACTCCCTTGCGGCAGCGCTGCGACGGGTCGTCGAGGATTTCCACCCTCTGGCCGGTTTTTGCCATAAATCCCACAGAGTCCGCCATCGCCGTGAGCCGGATTTCCGGGCCCTTGGTGTCGATGAGGATTCCTATCCTGTCGGAGACTTTCCTCACATTGTCCACAATCTTCTGCGCGCCCTCGAGCGTTGCGTGAGCCGAGTTGATGCGCACGACATTCATTCCGCTTTCATAAAGGCTGCGGATGAAATCCACGTCGCAGCGGTTATCCGCGACGGTGCATATGATTTTCGTTTTCTTCTCTATCATAACTGCTAACCTGTATAATCACTAATTCAAACTGCAAAGCTACTAATTTTCCGGGGTGAATTCACGCATTTTTCACAAATTAAACGAAGCGGACGACGAAGGCCGCACAAGTTATCAACAAAAATTTGTCAATAACTTCATTTGCGAAGACCAAAGCTATGTTGTACCTTTGCGACTTCTTAGAGTCGGTTTTATGAAAGTCAGCATCATAATGGGTTCCAAGAGTGACTGGGAAGTAATGTCAGCCGCTTGTGACACCCTCGACGAGTTCGGCGTTCCTTACGAAAAGAAGGTCATCAGCGCCCATCGTACACCCCAATTTTTCTGTGATTACATCTCCTCCGCACGCGAGAGAGGAGTGGACATTGTGATTGCCGGAGCCGGCGGAGCAGCTCATCTGCCCGGGATGGCCGCGGCGATGACTTCCCTCCCTGTGATTGGAGTCCCTATCAAGAGCGCCGCCCTGAGCGGAATGGACTCCCTGCTCTCCATCGTGCAGATGCCTTCAGGGGTGCCCGTTGCGACTATGGCAATCAACGGAGCGCGCAATGCCGCCCTCTACGCCGTCTCAATTTTCGCTCTGCAGGATGAGCGTCTCCGCACTCAGCTGGACGCCTTCCGAAAGAAACAGGCAGACAAAGTACTCCAGACAGAAATATAAAATATGAAAGCACATCGCATATTTGTGGAGAAGCGTTCGGAATTCAGGGTTGAGGCAGAGAGCCTCCGGAAAGAATTCAACGAAAACCTCTCCCTCTCTCTTCGTTCCCTAAGGTTACTGAATGTTTATGACCTGTTCGGCTTCTCGGACTCTTTGCTCGAGAAATGCCGCTACACCGTTTTCGGCGAAAGGGTTACCGACACCGTGAGCGACACCTGCCCGCTCCAGGGGCGGAAGTTCCTTGCCGTGGAATACATCCCGGGGCAGTTCGACCAGAGGGCTTCCTCTGCCGTTGACTGCGTGCATCTGATTGACCCTGAGGCGGATGTGAGGATAAGGAGCTCAAGGCTTCTGATTTTTGATGACGAGGTTTCCGATGAGACTCTCGCCGCCGTGAAGCATTATTTCATCAACGCCGTGGAGGCGCGGGCGAAGAATCTCGGGGTTCTCGAGTTCAACGAGAAGGCCGACGTGAAGCCTCTCGCTTCCCTTGAGGGGTTCACCGCGATGAAGCCTTCCGAGTATGCGGATTTCTGCCGCCGCTGGGGCCTTGCTATGAATGCGGACGACCTTGGAGAGGTTGTGAGGTATTTCAGTTCGGAGCACCGCGACCCGACCGAGACCGAGCTTCGCATTCTGGACACCTACTGGAGCGACCACTGCCGCCACACGACTTTCACGACCTGTCTGGAGAGCGTCGGGGTGGAGGATTCGTTCATCCGTGAGGAGATTGAGGCGAGCATCGAGGAGCTTAATGCGGTCCGCAAGGAACTCGGGCGCGAGGGCAAGAGCCTCTGCCTTATGGAGCTTGCGACAATCGGGGCGAGGTATCTTCGCAGCAAGGGGCTTCTGGAGGATATGGAGCAGAGCGAGGAGAATAATGCCTGCAGCATTTTCGTGAATGTGGATGTGGACGGGAAGAAGGAGAAGTGGCTGCTGCAGTTCAAGAACGAGACACACAATCACCCTACGGAAATCGAGCCGTTCGGCGGGGCGGCTACCTGCCTCGGCGGGGCCATCCGCGACCCTCTTTCCGGCAGGGCATACGTATATCAGGCGATGAGGGTGACAGGTGCGGGAGACATCTGCCGGAGCGTGAGCGAGACGCTCACGGGTAAGCTTCCACAGAAGCTTATCAGCCGCAAGGCGGCTGCCGGCTACTCCAGCTACGGCAACCAGATCGGCCTTGCAACCACCCACGTCCGCGAAATCTACCACGAGGGCTACACCGCCAAGAGGCTTGAGGTGGGAGCCGTTGTGGGTGCAGTGAAGGCGGAGAATGTGAGAAGGGAAAGCCCTGAGGCGGGAGATGTAATCCTGCTTCTTGGTGGCCGCACCGGAAGGGACGGCATCGGAGGCGCCACCGGCTCATCAAAGGAGCACACCGAGGCTTCCATCGAGACCTGCGGCAGCGAGGTGCAGAAGGGTAACGCGCCGGAGGAGCGCAAGCTCCAGAGGCTTTTCCGCCGTCCGGACGTCACTCGTCTTATCAAGAAATCCAACGACTTCGGAGCCGGCGGAGTGAGCGTCGCTATCGGCGAGCTTGCCCCCGGGCTTGACATATATCTGGACCGCGTCCCTGTGAAGTACAGCGGCCTCAACTCCACAGAGCTCTCCATCAGCGAGTCTCAGGAAAGGATGGCGGTGGTGCTCTGCGCCGCCGACCGCGAGGAGTTCGAGAGGCTCTGCGGCGAGGAGAACGTGGAGGTGACCTACGTCGCCGACGTCACGTCCAGCGGCAGGATGAGGATTTTCAACGCGGGAGAGAAGGTCGCTGACCTCAGCCGCGAATTCATCGACAGCGCGGGCGCAAAGCATTACGCCTCAGCAAGCGTGGGAGCCGTGGAAGACAAGGACCCGTTCGCCCTTAGCCCGGAGGGAAGCAACATCCGCGAGAAGATGCTCTCGGTGATGGATATGCCTAACGTGGCCTCACAGAAGGGCCTTGTGGAGATGTTTGACGCCACTATCGGCCGCTCCACAGTTCTTATGCCGTACGGCGGCGCCCTTCAGTCCACGGAGACTCAGGTCTCAGTGCAGAAGCTCCCTACCGACGGTTACACCGACACGGCCTCTATGATGGCGTTCGGCTACAATCCGTTCATCTCTTCCTGGAGCCCATACCACGGCGCCGCATACTCTCTGGTGGAGGCTTGCGCGAAGGTCGTCTCTGCCGGCGGAGACTGGTCGGGGATGCGTTTTTCCTGCCAGGAGTATTTCGAGAGGATGACCTCCGACCCTCACAGCTGGGGCAAACCGCTTGCGGCTCTTCTGGGTTCGCTCAGGATGCAGCTTGCCTTCGGTCTTCCGTCCATCGGCGGAAAGGACTCGATGAGCGGCACTTTCGAGCACATCAACGTGCCTCCTACCCTCATCTCCTTCGGTATCACAACGGTTGACGCGTCAAAAGTGATATCCCCTGAGTTCAAGTGGGGCGGCAACAGCATCTACCTCTTCCGTCACACTCCTCTTTCCAACAAGATGCCTGATGTGGAGGGCCTGAAGGCAATGTGGAACTACATCCACGCCAAGATTGCTTCCGGCGAGATAGTTTCCGGCTGGGCCGTTGGCTTTGGCGGAGTTGCCGAGGCTGTGGCAAAGATGTCCTTCGGAAATATGTTCGGGGCGGACCTTCGCATCAGCGAGGAGGAACTTTTCCGCTGCATTCCGGGCTCCATCCTTGTGGAGGCGGAGACTGAGCTTGACTTCCCGGGGGCTGAGAAGATTGGAGTCGTGACCGACTCAGACGACTGCCTGATACGCATTAACGGCGAGAGCGTAAGCATAGATTCCCTCCTTGAAGCCAACTCCAGGAGATACTCGAAGGTTTATCCTTCAACGGCTGAGGCCGCTCACAAGAGCCTTCTCAACGTGAAATGCACCGCGCCGGCCTATAAAGCCCCTCAGTACGAGGGTGGAGCGGTTGCAAAGCCTCTTGTCTACATCCCTGTCTTCCCGGGCACGAACTGCGACTACGACAGCGCCAAGGCCTTCCGCAAGGCCGGTGCCGAGGTCCGTTTCGGGGTGTTCAGAAACCTCACGGCGAGGGACGTCACCGAGTCCATCTCCAGGATGAGCCGCGACATCGCCGAGTGCCAGATTTTGATGCTTTCCGGAGGTTTCTCCGCTGGAGACGAGCCTGACGGAAGCGGAAAGTTCATTGCGAATGTCCTTGAGAATAAGGATGTTGCAAAGGCTGTGGAGGGACTTCTTGCCCGCAAGGGTCTTATCCTGGGCATCTGCAACGGTTTCCAGGCTCTTGTGAAGAGCGGACTTCTTCCATACGGAAAGACCGGCTGCGTCACCCCGGACTCCCCTACCCTTTTCCGCAACGACATCAACCGCCACGTCTCCTGTATGGTGTCCACCCGCGTCGCGTCCACCCGTTCGCCTTGGCTCAGCGGGCTTAGCGTCGGGGACATCCACACCATCGCCGTGAGCCACGGAGAGGGCAAGTTCGTCGTGGAGGAGAGCCTTGCGCGCGAGCTTTTTGAGAACGGACAGGTTGCATTCCAGTACGTGAACCCTATCACCGAGGAGGTCACGATGGAATCCCCATATAACCCTAACGGTTCATTCTATGCCATTGAGGGCATCCTCAGCCGCGACGGTCTCATCCTCGGAAAGATGGGCCACAGCGAGAGGTACGAGAAGAATGTTTTCCGCAACATCGACGAGGAGATGGACCAGCCGCTTTTCAGCAATGCGGTGAAGTATTTTCAAAAAAAGCAGAAGTAAGACGATGACCAAGGGTGAACTCATATTCGACGGCGGCGAGAAGCAGGTTTTCGCAACCGACGACCCCTCTCGGGTTATACTGAATTTCAAGGACGTCTCGACGGCGTTCAACCGTGTCAAGACGGCTTTTTTCAAGGGGAAGGGCGAGGTGAACAACAAGATTTCGGGCCTTCTGATGAAGTATCTTTCCTCTTGCGGAGTCACGACTCACTTCGTTGACTTCCTGAGCCCTTGCGAACAGGTCTGCGTCAAGTGCGAGCCCATTCCGCTGGAACTCATTGTGCGAAACTACATTGCAGGGTCGCTTGCGGACAGGCTCGGGCTCGAGGAGGGCACGAAGGGCAAGGCCGTAATCTACGACCTCACCCTGAAGGATTCCTCTCTCGGAGACCCGCTCATCAACAGCTCCCAGGCTCTTGCGCTGGGGATTGTGAGCGAGGATGACCTTCGCGAAATCTACACTATGGCCCGTGAGGTGAACGAGCGCCTTCTGGAGCTTTTCTCGCGGGTGGGCATCCGCCTTGTGGATTTCAAGATAGAGTTCGGGCGCGACAGCGGGGGACGTCTTATGGTCGTCGACGAAATCAGCCCCGACACCAGCCGTTTTTGGGACGAGGCGACAGGACAGCGTATGGACAAGGACCGCTTCCGCCACGACCTGGGCAACATAATGCCTTCATACGAAGAGGTGCTCAGACGCCTGGAGTCCATAAACCTATAATTTGAAAATTAAAACATATACAGATATGGCCAAAACATATGAAAGCGCGGGTGTAAACCTCGAAGCAGGATACGAAGTTGTCCGCCGCATCAAACAGCACGTTGCCTCCACAGCCCGTCCGGGTTCTATGGGCGGCATCGGTTCATTCGGAGGAATGTTCGACCTCTCATCTCTCGGAGTCAAGGAGCCGGTTCTTGTGAGCGGCACTGACGGAGTGGGAACGAAACTCAAAATCGCGTTTGCGATGGATAAGCACGACACGGTGGGTATCGACGCTGTGGCGATGTGCGTAAACGATGTGCTCGCACAGGGCGCTGAGCCTCTTATTTTCCTGGACTATGTGGCTGTGGGTCACAATGAGCCGGCGAAGGTGGAGGCCATCGTTGCGGGTGTTGCAGAGGGGTGCCGTCAGGCCGGTTGCGCGCTTGTGGGCGGAGAGACTGCCGAGATGCCGGGAATGTATGAGGGCGGAGAGTATGACATCGCGGGCTACACGACAGGAGTTGTGGAGAAATCCCGCCTCATTGACGGCAGCAAGGTGACTACCGGCGACGTTCTGGTGGGTATCGCTTCCACCGGAGTCCACTCCAACGGGTTCAGCCTCGTCCGCAAGATTGTTTCCGACAGCGGCCTGTCCTACACGGACACCATCCCGGAGCTTGGTGGCAAGAGGCTCGGAGACGTTCTTCTCACCCCGACCAGAATCTATGTGAAGCAGGTTCTTGACGTCATCCGTCAGTGCGACGTTCACGGCATCAGCCACATAACCGGAGGCGGTTTCGACGAGAACATCCCTCGCGTCCTTCACAAGGGACAGGGCCTCGAAATCAAGGAGGGCAGCTGGGAGATTCTTCCGATTTTCCGTATGCTGGAAAAGTGGGGCGGAGTGCCGCACAGGGAGATGTTCAACATTTTCAATATGGGAATCGGTATGGTGGTGGTTCTCCCTGAGTCAGAGGCTCAGAAGGCAATCTCCATCCTCGCATCTCACGGCGAGAAGGCTACGGTAATCGGAAAGGTTACGGATAAGGAGGGCGTCGTCATAGTCCCGGAAAAATAAAACAGAAATAATTCTTACAACAATATGAGTAAAAGAAGAGCTTTAGTCAGCGTAAGCGACAAGACGGGACTCGTTCCTTTCATCGAGGGACTCGTGAGTCTGGGATGGGAAATCATTGCAACCGGCGGCACACAGAAACTGCTGGAGGAGAGCGGAGTACACACAATCGGCATCAGCGAAGTCACCGGATTTCCGGAGATTCTGGACGGCAGGGTGAAGACCCTTCATCCGAAGGTGCACGGGGGCATTCTTGCGCGCCGCGACGTTCCTGCACATATGCAGACTCTCGCCGAGCAGGGCATCGAGACCATCGACCTTGTGTGCGTCAATCTCTATCCGTTCGCACAGACGATTGCAAAGGAGGGTGTCACTATGGCCGATGCCATCGAGAACATCGACATCGGAGGCCCTTCAATGGTCCGCAGCGCGGCTAAGAACTGGAGGGATGTGACGATTATCTGCGACCCTGCAGACTACGAGACCGTCCTTGGAGAGCTCAAGGAGAACGGCTGCACAAGCGACGAGACACGCCTCAAGCTTTCCGCAAAGGCCTACACCCACACAGCAGAGTACGATATGTGCATCTCCCGCTATATGCGCGCCCAGGCTGGACTTCCCGAGAAACTCTTCCTCGAGTACGAAATCAAGCAGCCGCTGCGCTACGGCGAGAACCCTCACCAGAGCGCGAAGTTCTTCGCTGAGGGAAAGGAGTGTTCATATTCCCTTGCTTTCTCCACTCAGATTCAGGGTAAGGAACTCTCCTACAATAACATACAGGATGCGAACGCGGCTCTTTGCGCAATCCGCGACTTCTCCGCTCCTTGCTGCATAGCCCTTAAGCATATGAATCCGTGCGGGGCTGCCGAGGCTCCGACAATCGAGCAGGCTTGGCAGGCGGCTTTCGAGGCCGACAAGGTGAGCATCTACGGCGGCATCGTCGTTGTGAACCGTGAGCTTACGGCCGAGGTTGCAAGGGGTATGAAGCCTATATTCCTTGAGATTGTAATCGCGCCTTCGTTCACTCCTGAGGCTCTGGAGATTCTCTCCGCAAAGAAGAACCTGCGCGTTCTGAAGGTGGATATGACTCCGAATCCGGAAAAACAGATGCAGTACATCTCCGTTTGCGGCGGTATGCTCGTTCAGGAGCAGGACAAGGCCGTGGAGACTGTGACAAAGGAGATGTGCGTCACTGAAGCTAAGCCTTCAGAGGAGCAGCTTCGCGACCTTAACTTCGGTTGGAAAATCGTCAAGCACATCAAGTCCAATGCGATTGCGGTTGTGCGCGACGGCCACACTATCGGAGTGGGCGCCGGACAGACTAACCGTGTGGGCTCAGCCGAAATCGCCCTCAAGCAGGCTCGTGAGGCAGGTTTCACCGAGGGACTCATCCTCGCTTCAGACGGTTTCCTTCCGTTTGACGACACTGTGGCGCTTGCTGCCCAGTACGGAGTTACCGCCATCGTGCAGCCTGGCGGAAGCATCCGCGACACCGATGCGGTGGCTAAGGCAAACGAGTGCGGCATCACTATGCTGATGACCGGAGTAAGACATTTCAAGCACTAATGATGAAGAAAGTTCTCGTAGTTGGCGGCGGCGGACGCTGCCACGCAATAGTGGATGCGCTGAGCCGCTCCTCCCAGGTGGGGGAAATCTGGTGCGCTCCGGGTAATGCCGGTATCGGGGAATTGGCACACAATGTTGCGATTTCGGACACCGATGTCCCTTCGCTTCTGGATTTTGCGCTCTCCCACTCCATAGACCTTACTGTCGTGGGACCGGAGGCGGCGCTCGCAGAGGGCATTGTGGACGCATTCAGGGCAGCAGGGCTCAAGATTTTCGGCCACACCAAGGCTGCGACCGAGATTGAGAGCAGCAAGGAGTTCGCAAAGCGCCTTATGCAGAAGTACGGGGTTCCTACGGCGGATTACCGCAGTTTCACCGACTTCGACCAGGCTCTTTCCTACGTGAGCGGAAGGCCTTTCCCTGCAGTCATCAAGTACGACGGACTTGCAGCCGGGAAGGGCGTTGTAATCGCTGAGGACCTCGCGGAGGCTGAGCGGGCTCTTAGGGATATGCTCGTGGATGACAGCTTCGGAGAGGGAAAGGTGGTGATTGAGGACTATCTCACGGGCCCGGAGTTCTCGTTTATGTGCTTTGTGAGCGGAGAGAAGGTCTATCCGATGCCGCTCGCTCAGGACCACAAACGCGCTTTCGACTTCGACAAGGGTCCGAACACAGGCGGAATGGGTGCCTACACGGGCCTTCCGTTTGTGAGCGGGGAGGAAAAGGAGTTCGCCTTCAGGGAAATTCTCTGCCGCACGGCTTCGGCCCTTTGCAAGGAGGGTCGCCCGCTGAGCGGAGTTCTTTACGGAGGTCTTATGAAAACTCCTCAGGGAGTGAAGGTTATAGAGTTCAATGCGCGTTTCGGCGACCCTGAGACCGAGGTCGTGCTGCCTCTTCTGGAGAGCGATGCCTACGATGTTTTCGAAGCCATCGCAACCGGTCGGGAGCCTGAGCCTCTAAAATGGAAGCAGAGCGTCACGATGGGTGTCGTTCTCGCATCTAAGGGCTACCCCGGACACTACACAAAAGGTGCGGTTATCTCCGGAACTGAGAGGCTCGAGGGCGTGAAGCTCTACTCAATGGGCACTGCCAGAAGGGAAGATGGCGCACTTGTCACAGCCGGCGGAAGGGTTATGATGGTGGTTGGCGATGGCAGTGACATTTTTGAGGCCAGAGAGAAAGTTTATTCTCAGATTTCACGCATAGAGTGCGACAATCTATTTTACCGTAACGATATAGCTCATTACGCAATGGAAAATACACCGAAAGCTGCAATTATAGACGGCAAGGCCATTTCGCTCGCAGTCAAGGACAAGGTCCGCGAGCAGATTCCGCTTCTCGAAGCAAAATACGGCCGCAAGCCTTCGCTTACTGTCATCATAGTGGGAGAAAACCCTGCAAGTCAGGTCTATGTCCGCAACAAGGTCAAGGCCGCGGGCTACGTGGGGATTGATTCCCGCCAGATTTCTCTTCCGGAGAGCGTGAGCGAGGAGGAACTTCTTTCGACAATCGCCTCCCTGAATGCTGACGACTCCGTTGACGGCATCCTCGTGCAGCTGCCGCTTCCTAAGCACATCAACGAGAAGAAGGTCATCTACGCCATCTCCAAGGAGAAGGACGTGGACGGCTTCCACATCCTCAATGTGGGTGCGCTCTGGACGGGTGCCCCTTGCCTCAAGCCTTGCACTCCGAAGGGCATCATCGAGCTCATTAAGAGCACAGGGGTGAAGATTGCGGGCAAGACCGCTGTCGTTGTGGGACGAAGCAACATCGTCGGAAAGCCGGTTGCAAAGCTCCTTCTGGACGAGAATGCGACGGTGATTATCGCGCACTCCCGCACCGAGGACCTCAAGAGCATCACCCTGCTTGCTGACATCCTGGTGGTTGCAGTGGGCAAGGAAGGTGTCGTGACTGGGGATATGGTTAAGAGCGGCGCCACAGTGATTGACGTCGGAGTGAACAGAAACGCTGAGGGAAAGCTGGCGGGAGACGTGGATTTCGAGTCCGTTTCCAAGAAGGCGGCCTTCCTCACGCCGGTTCCAGGCGGAGTGGGTCCGATGACGATAGCGATGCTGATGGAGAACACTCTCGAGTGCTTCCTCGCTAGAGAAAGCAGCAAATGACAGTTATCTTCATCGCTGAAGATGTCAATAAAAAAACATCCGTCTCCAAAGTCAGGAGACGGATGTTTTTGTTTTCTTAGATGCCCACGCGGCTGAAGATGTAATCCACGTTTTTGAAGTAGTACTCAAGGGTGAAACAGCCCTCCAGCTCTTCGCTCGTCAGAAGGCCGCAGACCTTCTCGCTCTCACGAAGAAGAGTCAGATAGTCCAGTCCCTCGGTCCAGGCCTTCATCGCGATGGGCTGAACGGTGTCGTAAGCCTCCTCGCGGGAAAGTCCCTTGCCGATGAGGGCGTTCATAACCCTCTGCGCGAAAATGACTCCCTTGGTCTGGTAGATGTTGTAAATCATCCTCTCCGGATACACCACGAGATTGTCCAGGATGCCCATAAAGCGGTTGAGCATATAGTCGAGGAGTTCGGTCGCGTCCGGAAGAATTATCCTCTCGGTGCTGGAGTGGGAAATGTCCCTTTCGTGCCAGAGAGCCACATTCTCGCAGGATGCGCTCATATATCCCCTCATAACCCTCGCGCAGCCGCAGATGTTCTCGCTGCTGATTGGGTTGCGCTTGTGCGGCATCGCGCTGGAACCTTTCTGACCCTTGCGGAACGCCTCCTCCGCCTCGCGGACCTCGGTGCGCTGTAGGTTGCGGACCTCAAAGGCCATCTGCTCGAGGGTGGAGGCTATAATTGCCAGTGTAGCAATGTAATAGGCGTGACGGTCGCGCTGGAGGACCTGGGTGGAGATGGCGGCTGAGTCGATGCCCAGCTTCTCGCAAACATAGTCCTGGATGAACGGCGGGATGTTGGCGAAATTGCCCACGGCGCCGCTCA
>CAVJRU010000046.1:0-17153 GCA_963652025.1 bacterium | reverse complement strand
TACATAGACCATTCTCTCGGGAGCAGCGTCCAGAATCACCTTCGCAACATCCGGATGGATTCCAGCCCGAGGGGGGTCAAGGATGATTACGTCAGGGCGGCCGTGTTCAGCGATAAAATCAGAGGTCAGCACGTCTTTCATATCGCCGGCAAAAAACTCGCAATTGGTGATTCCGTTGTTTCCGGCGTTTACCTTCGCGTCCTCAATCGCCTCAGGAACATATTCGATACCTATGACTTTAGCGGCCTTGGATGAAACGAACTGAGCAATCGTTCCTGTGCCGGTGTAGAGGTCGTAAACGGTCTCGTTTCCAGTGAGAGCGGCAAATTCGCGGGCAGTGCTGTAAAGTTTATAGGCCTGAAGAGTGTTGGTCTGATAGAAGGATTTAGGACCTATCTTGAAGCGAAGACCTTCCATCTGCTCGTAAATTGCCTCGTCACCTTTATAGAGGATGCATTCCTGGTCGCTGATGGAGTCGTTCGCCTTGGAGTTTATAACGTAATAGAGAGAAGTAATCTGCGGGAACTTCTCCGCAACCGCATCCAGTAGGGCAGTGCGGGCCTTTTCATCTTCGTGGTAAAAACATACAATCAGCATCACCTCGCCTTTCTCGGTAGTGCGGATGACCATAGTTCTAAGGAAACCGGTATGCTCACGTATGTCGAAGAAGCTCAGGTTATTCTCTATGGCATAAGCCTTTATGAATTTACGGATTTCATTGGAAGGGGAGTCCTGAAGGTAGCAGCAGTCGATGTCAAGAACCTTGTCAAAGAATCTTCCAACGTGAAATCCAAGTCCAACTCGCTCTGAGTCAGAGAGTTCATCCGGATTTTCAGAGTCATAAATCCACCTTCTGCGGCTGAATGTAAATTCAAGTTTATTACGGTAGAACTGCACTTTGTCCGAGCCGATAATCGGCTGAATCTCAGGCACATCGAGATGTCCGATGCGCACAAGCTGGTCATAGACCTGCTGCTGTTTTGCCTGAAGCTGCATCCGGTAGGGAAGAGGTTGCCATTTGCACCCTCCGCAGAGTCCGAAATGGCTGCAGAATGGCTCCAGACGGTCTTTTGAAGGCTGAACCAGTCGGAGGATATAGCCCTCCATATAGTTCTTTTTCTTCTTTGTGACCTTAATGTCCACGATGTCTCCGGGAACTGCGAACTGAACGAAAACTACAGCACCGTCAACGTGTGCGAGCGCTTTTCCTTCAGCTGCGACAGCTTCAATCTCAACATTCTCAAGAACAATATCCTGATGTTTACGACTCATATTCTAAATTTTATTCAATTAAGTTTCGTAGTATTTCTATCCTATCTCACGCAAATAGAGTTTCTCAGTAACCGGTAGGGGCGTTCCTCTATACGCAAGTTAACATAATATATATTTTGTAACAGAAGCGGATTTATCTGGATAGGGGACTTCTGTGCAACAGCGAACTGTCTCCGTAACTAAGGAATCTGAAACCGTTATCGAGCGCGTAATCATAAATCGGTTTCCAATTTCCGCCGACAAATGCAGAAATCAGCAGAAGCAAAGTGCTCTGAGGCTGATGGAAATTCGTAACGAGAGTTTTCACCACTCTGAAACGGAAACCCGGGACAATTATGATTGACGTTCCGCAATGCAGAGCGTCAAGATTATTTTTATCCAAATATGCGATTATCGCATCAATCGACTCCTCAAAACTGTATGTATAATCCCTTTCGTAAGGCTCCCACTGGGAAACATCCTCAGGAAATCCCTTTTCCAGGCAATGAACACCTATATAATATAGGGATTCCAGAGTACGGACCGAAGTCGTGCCGACGGCTGTGACATTGTCAGCATTTGAACGAAGCTTTACAAGAAGCTCACGGCTCACCGAAAACGGCTCCCGGTGCATATGGTGATGCGAAACGAGGCTGTCTTTAACAGGAAGAAATGTCCCGGCTCCTACGTGAAGACAAACATTCTCGATATCAATGCCTTGGGCTTTAATCCCGTCAAGAACCTCAGCAGTAAAATGAAGTCCTGCCGTAGGCGCTGCTACGGAACCGCGATATTTTGCATAAAGAGTCTGATATCTCTCCAAATCAATCTGTTCCGTGTCTCTGTTAAGATATGGTGGAATCGGAATGTTTCCGCAGATTTCAAGCACCTTTGAGAACGGCATCCCACTGGTCCAATGGAACTCTACAATAGAAGTCTGTCCATCCCTTTCAATAAGGTCTGCAGTGAGTCCAATCGCCTCTATTTCAGCCGATTCGTCTGGATTTATCACCCTTAGCCTGTCGCCTTTCCATTTCTTGGCGTTCCCGATTATGCACTTCCACCGGCAGGATTCCGTTTGAGCGAAATTAAGATTATACTCCTCTGGCAGAGACGGTTCCAGGCAGAAAATTTCAATCACCGCGCCGCTTTCCCTACGGAAATGCATTCTGGCAGGTACCACTTTGGTGTCGTTGAACACCATCGGGGACCCCGTCGGGAGAAGACTCGGCAACTCGCGGAAAATATGCTGCGAGATGACTCCGTCGCGATATTCAAGAAGTTTAGACGAATCCCTCTGTTCCAGAGGATATTTTGCTATCCTCTCGTCCGGAAGAGGATAATTATAGTCTTCGATATGAATTTCAGGTATCATATTCTTTCATTCAAAACGGACGCAAAGTTAGCCATATTTTTTGAGATATGGGAATATTCCATAAGTTTACAAAATTAAACTACAAATGTTCACTTTGTAATTACATTTGTAAATTTTAGGCCAGTTTCCACTTGGATTTTATTGACTTTTTAACCTGTTTACAAAATTATTTTAGAGTGGCATTTTAGCAGATTTACGGAACTATCATTTAGTTAAAACTCAGCACATTACGCGATATTTATTAAATCATTACTATCGGCAAAATATTAAACAATCCCCTATTTCCTCATTATGGCGCGTAAAAAAGTATATTTTCACGAATTACTCAGTTAATACCCAAACATTTAACTATTTTAGTTGTACTATTACTTGAAGTAATTTGCACAATTTATCCACGAGTTATCAACAAATGTAACACGAAAACCTATTGCAATTAACATTTGTTTTGTTTACCTTTGTAAATCTTTAGATTACAAATATGAACAGTCGTCTATCCCAGTTTTTGAGTGCAGAAAACCTGACTCAAGCGCAGTTCGCTGACACCATCGGAGTTTCGCGAAGCAACATCTCCCACATAATGTCAGGACGCAATAAGCCTAGCTACGAGATTATCGCCGCTATGATGGAGCACTACCCCGCCCTTAATTACGAATGGCTGATTCTCGGCAAAGGAAGAATGTATCAGAGCAATCCAAAAGCCGCGTCCGCTGCTCCTGCAGTCACTATGGGCGTTGACACAAGCGACTTGCTTTTCCCTGAAGAATTTGCAAGCGAAGGCGGCGGAGCGTCAAAAAACGAAAATCCTGCGAATGCTCCCGGAACGGCTGCAGGGAGCATTGCAGCTCCCTCCACTGTCACAGAAAGCAGCTCTAAAGGAATTCCGTCCTCAGCTTCTCCCGCACTCTCCCCTTCCACAACGGCCCAGAGTCCAGTTTCCGGCCACGGAAGCCGCAGGATAGTGAAGATTATCGCCTTATTTGAGGACGGCTCCTACCAGCAACTTGGTTAGCCAATCGTCAAAATCCGCCATAGATTATAGTCAACGTCTTATTAACGCCGGCTTAGAGGCAGTATTATCATAAATTTTCATTAAGTTTGTGCCCCGATTTGCTGGCACAGCTATGTATAAAACATTTCTTAAATACTATCTAAAGCACAATTCTCCGGAGGACGCATTCAAAATCGCTACGGAGGTTATCTCGTTTGTACGCAAAATGCCGCTTGGACGTGCGATAGTGCGCCTTTTTTATAAAAGGAGAGTCCCGGACGCGGTTCAAACAGAGCTTTTCGGACTCACTTTCCCCAATCCCGTGGGCCTTGCCGCGTTCATCGACACCGATGGAATGCTCTACAACAGCCTCTCGGATTTCGGGTTCAGTTTCATTGAAATCGGCCCTCTGACCTATGTCAATCAGGGATACAGCGTCGACCCCAAGCACTACCTGGGAGTCAAGAAAGCCATTGAAAGGCTTCGCACGGACAAACCGCGTTGCATAATCTCGGGAAATATCACCCGCAACGCCCAGAGCAAGGGAACTGACGTTCTGAAAGACTATGAAAACGCATTCGCGATGCTCTACGACTTCGTGGATATGATCGTAATCCACCCTCACCGCTCTCCTGCCGAAGCAGAAAATGCGGAGGATATCTCAGACATCTCTGACATCATTGACCGAGTGCTCACATCCAGGCTCTATTATGACAAGAACAAGCCTGTGCTGCTGAGACTTACACCGCACCTCAGCCACGCGCAGACAGACGAGCTGATTGCCTGCTGCCTCTCCTGTGGAGTTGACGGTGTGGTAGCCGGGGGCACACTCAGGGCAACTGATGACCTTACGGGCAACAATCTGTTCAATAAAAATCTGGAATTTGTCCGCTATATCAATGAGAAGTCACGTGGCCTGCTGCCGATTATAGCCGTCGGAGGCATAATGAACAGCACACAGGCAGACCAGATGCTCTCCGCAGGTGCCTCGCTTGTGGAAGTCTACACCGGACTGTTCCGTGAGGGCCCTTCGATTGTAAGGAATATCGTGAAAGGCCTTGACCGCAACTCCCTGAAGGGAAAAGGCGTTAGCTCCAACCCGTCAGGTGCGGACATAACCAGTAGCATTACTTCAAGTAAAGAATCATAATCAACTATGAATCAGAATACGACTGCTTCAATTTGCACTATAGGCGACGAAATTCTCATCGGCCAGATTGTGGACACAAACTCATCTGTAATCTCACGTGAACTCGGTAAAATCGGTGTCAAGGTGACTGATATGGTATCAATCGGAGACAACCGCAGTCAGATTCTCGAGCAACTCAGCGCTGAACTCAGCAAAAACGACATAGTTGTGGTTACCGGTGGCCTGGGCCCGACAAAGGACGACATAACGAAGGCGGCCCTTTCTGAGCTGTCACAAAGCAAGGGATATCGGGAAGACGCAGCACAGAAGGCTATCGTGGTGGATATTCTCCACTCCAGAGGCCTTGACGCCCTTCCGGAAAACATCGCTCAGGCGCTTGTCCCGGAAAATTGCGAGGTAATCCTCAATCACCGCGGCACTGCCCCGATTATGGTATTCCCTTTTGCACCGGATCGCTTCGGACACAGCGCAAGGCTCTATTCTATGCCAGGAGTGCCATTTGAAACCGAGGCGGCCCTTCCTGATGTCATCAGCGACATCAAGGCCCATTTCCCGCTTACGGACATAACTCACCGCACTCTTATGACTTTCGGCCTTGCCGAGTCCGCGCTTTCCAAGAAAATCGAATCCTGGGAGAACGCTCTGCCTTCTGACGTGCATCTTGCCTACCTCCCCAATCCCCTTACCGGCGTAAGGCTTCGCCTTTCCATCTACGGCGGAGACAGCGCCACTCACAAGGCGACTTTGGACAGGCTCTGCGGCGAACTTCACCAGATTCTTGGGGACACGATTTACGCCGATTCCGACAGCAGCCTTCCCAAGGAAATTGCACGACTTCTAAAGGGCAGCGGAAAAACTCTCTGCGCAGCGGAGTCTTGCACCGGAGGAAAAATTTCGGAGATGATTACCGCTGTTCCCGGCTGCTCTGAATACTATAAAGGTTCAGTCACTTCGTATGCTGTCGAAGTCAAGGAAAAAGTGCTAGGAGTTGACTCGGAAATTATAGAAAAATACGGCGTGGTCAGCAGTGAATGCGCAGCCGCAATGGCGGAAGGTGCAAGGCGAACGATTGGCGCAGACTTCGCAGTCTCAACGACAGGCATCGCAGGTCCGGGAGGAGCAACGGACGGGAAGCCGGTCGGGCTTGTCTGGGTCGGCGTAGCCTCCAGAAATGGAGTAAAAACACAATCTTTCACCTACAAAAACGACCGCGAGCGCAACATTGAGCGTTTTGCCGCCTCTGCTCTCCATTTACTTTGGGAAACAATAAAGGGTGAATTAAACTGATTGACAATCAACATATGTAACACATAAGTTTTAATACTTAACAAAATTGTTACATTACTTTTGGCACTTTTTAAGGGCAATTTACAGGTTTCAACAGCCTCTAAATTGCCCTTAACTATAATCCTTTATGTACGAAGCTCTACCGCCTATTTATAATGGGAAGATTGTTTACAAAACTTAAATCCTATGAAAGTATAATAGGACAAAAGATTATAGCAGATTGAGGAAATTTTCGCCGGCAATGCCTGCAATCGCCGCGTCTGAGTATCCCCTCGCGCGGAGCTCCTCGAAGATAACTCCGAACATACTGCAGTCTTCAAGACCACCGGGAGTAACGGCAATCCCGTCAAAGTCCGACCCCAGTCCCACGTGCTCCGGTCCCACCAGATTTACGGCGTGGTCAATATGGTCCACAACTCTACGGAAACTTGGCCGAGGAAGTTTTTTCAATCTGTCAAGACAGTCATACCACGCCGCACGCTTCCGTTCACTAGATGGGTCGGCGATGAATTCGTCTTCTATCTTGCCGCACTCATCATAAATCTCCCCGATGATTCGCGAAAAATCCTCGTCAAGAAAGGCGGGATAGAAATTTATCTGAATGACTCCCCCGTGAGCGGCCAGGGAGCGTATCATATCGTCCGTCATATTCCTCGGATGTGCACAAAGCGCCCGACAGCAGGAATGCGTCGCTACGACAGGAGCCTCGCTGCAATCCAGCACGTCATAAAAAGACCTGTCGGATATGTGAGAAACATCCACAAGCATCCCCAGACGGTTCATTTCCTTCACAACGCTTCTTCCGAAAGGGCTCAATCCTCCCCACTTCCCTGACTCCCCGCTTGTGCAGGAGTCGCAGATTTCGTTGTCACGGGAATGGCAAAGCGTCATATAGCGCACTCCAAGAGCGTAAAACAGGCGCAGCAACCCCAGATTTTTCTGAATTGGAGAGCCGTTCTCAAGAGCAAGAAAGACGGACGTCTTCCCTTCCGCCTTGTTTTGAAGAGCCTCCCGGGCGCTAGTTGCCACAGCTGCAACAGAGGAATTAGCCTCCACACAATCTCTCGTACAGGCAATAAGCTCCAAGGCATAGCGGGTGGCCGCATCCGGAGATAGGGTCGGAGGAATGTATGAGGCGAAAAAAGAAGCGTCCACTCCCCCTCGGCGCAGTTTCGGAAAATCCACGTGCGCGTGAGAATCCTCCACACCGATGTCCCTCAGACGATATATCTGCGATGGAGTGTCACAATGCGAGTCAAGAACGAACATAGCTCTAACGCCTCTGTCTTACAGCTTCGTAAAGAATCACCGCAGACGCGATTGAGACATTAAGCGACCCTATTTCACCAGCCATAGGAATGGCGGCCTTGGAGTCGGCCAGGTCCAGCATAGTCTGAGAGATGCCCTTGCCCTCGGAACCCATCACAATCGCTATAGGACCGGTCAGGTCTATGTCATAGATGTAGTTGTCAACTTTCTCAGTTGCGGCGACGATCTTGAATCCGCTCTGTTTCAGATAGTAGGCGGCGTAGCGGAGATTCGGCACTTTGCAGGTGTCAATCCTCATCAGAGCCCCAGCAGAAGCCTTCACAGCCTCGGCATTGATGGCCGCTCCCCCCTTTGCGGGTACGATAATCCCCTGTCCACCGACACATTCGAGCGTACGGGAGATGGCGCCGAGGTTCCTCACGTCGCTTACCCCGTCAAGAATGACGAAAATCGGCGAAGGGTTAACCGCAAGAGCGGTGTTCACCATATCTTCAAGTTCGACATAATCAATCTGCGATATGTACGCAATCACGCCCTGATGAGCTCCGCGTACCGCTCTGTTCAACTTGTCAACAGGTACAAACTGGTAAGGAATGTTCTTTTCTGCCAAAAGGCCGTAGAGCTCCCTAAACTGCTGGCCCTCAAGCCCCTGCTTCAAAAGCACCTTGTCGAACTTCCTGCCGGCCTTCACCGCCTCCATAACAGGGTGAATGCCATATAGAAACTGCATCTTTTCTTCTTCCATATATCTAAAGTATAATTTGTTTTTAAGACAGAGCGTCGCTCAATTCCGCCCACTCGTCGGTCTTTGCGTCGAGGTCGCGTTTGAGCTCAAGGAATTCACGAGTTAAATCCATATAATCGTCTGATGGCGACGGATTTGCAAGCACCGTCTCAATCTCCTGCATCCTCGCCTGTATCTCGTCAATCTTCTTCTCCAGGAAAGAAATACGGTTACGCACTTTTCTCTCCTCCTTTGAAACGAACTTCTTTTCCTGGTACTGTTGTACAGAGGCCGCCTTCTTTGCCGCAGCCTCCTCGGCAACTGCTTCCGGAACAGACGGTTTGGCGTGCCTCTCAAGTTCATTCAAGTTCTCAATCCTGCGCCTTTCCAGGAACTCAGCGACGCCTCCGAGGTGCTCTCTGACGCGTCCGTCCCTGAACTCATAGAGTTTGTCCACAAGGCCGTCAAGGAAGTCCCTGTCGTGGGAAACGATGATAAGTGTGCCGTCGTATGACTTCAGGGCCTGCTTCAGGATATCCTTGGAGAGAATGTCCATATGGTTTGTCGGCTCATCGAGCGCAAGAAGATTGTATGGCCGCAGCATAAGCTTCGCCATCGCAAGTCTCGCCCTCTCACCTCCTGAAAGCACCCCGACCTTCTTGTCTATATCTTCACCCTTGAAAAGAAAAGCCGCGAGGATGTCGCGAAGCTTCGTTCTGATGTCCCCCACCGCAATCCTGTCCAGAGTTTCAAAGACCGTGTCGTTCTTGTCGAGCACATCTTCCTGATTCTGAGCATAATAACCGATGTTGACATTATATCCCGTGCGGGACTCCCCCTTCAGAGGCTCCAACTCTCCCATAATTGCCCTCATAAGCGTGGTCTTTCCTTCACCATTTCGTCCCACGAGAGCCACCTTCTCTCCTCTTTTCACTTCTATGTCCGCCCCAGCGAAAACGACTTTCTCACCATAGCCAAGCGACAGATTCACAGCCTTGAAGGCAATATCACCGGAACGCGGTGCAGGAGGGAATTTCACGGCGAGCGCCGACTTGTCCTCCAAGTCCACCTCAATCCTCTCCAGCTTTTCGAGCTGCTTCACACGGGACTGAACCTGATTGGACTTCGTTGGCTTGTAGCGGAACCTCTCGATGAAGTCCTCAGTCTTTTCAATCATCCTCTGCTGGTTCTCGTAGGCTGCCTTCTGCTGGGCGATGCGTTCCTTTCTGAGTTCCAAGTACTTGCTGTACGGAACCTTGTAGTCGTGAATATGCCCCAGCATAATCTCCACGGTGCGGTTCGTCACATTGTCAAGGAACTTCCTGTCGTGGGAAATCAGAACCAGAGACCCCTTGTAGTCTTTCAGGTAGCCCTCCAGCCACTCTATGGACTCAATGTCCAGATGGTTCGTCGGCTCGTCGAGAAGCAGAACATCTGGGCTTCCAAGCAGGATCTTGGCAAGCTCGATTCGCATATTCCAGCCCTGACTGAACGTTTCCGTAGCCCTCTGGAGTTCCTCATATTTGAATCCCAGACCAATGAGAGTTCGTTCTGCCTGGACCTGAGGCGAGTCGTTCTTCATTATTGACAGTCGGTCATTGACCTCGTTGAGCCGTTCAATCAGTCTCTGATATGCATCGGACTCATAGTCTGTTCTTTCCGAGAGTTCGGCGGTCACCTTTTCCAGCTCCGCCTCCATATCGAACATCTCCTGGAAGGCGGTCATCGTTTCATCAATGACCGAGCGTCCCTTGTGATGCTCCATAATCTGCGGAAGATAGCCGATTTTTATTCCGGAAGGCACGACAACCTTTCCGGAAGTGGGTCTTTGGAGTCCGCAGATGAGTTTCAGAATGGTGGACTTCCCTGCTCCGTTCTTTCCCACAAGACCGATTTTGTCCTGTTCGCTGATGTGGAAATTTATGTCAGAAAGCAGAGTGAATCCGCCGTAAGCGACTGTAAGAGAGTTAATTGATATCATTTGTCAAATTCGTTTCTGTTTCTTCACCGCTTTCCTCCTTCTTCTCATCATCATCACCGTCGTCTTCTTCTACCGGTTCATCCTTGCGGCATATGAGAATACTGAATTCGTAGAGCAGATAGAGCGGAATTGTCACCACTATCATCGACATCAAATCAGCAGGCGTAATTGCGGCAGCTATAATCATAAGCACTACGAGAGCGTGCTTGCGATATTTTTTCAGAGTGCTCTTGTGCATCAGCCCGAGGCTCGAAAGCACCATAATCACCGACGGGAACTCGAATGCAAGCCCCATCGAGAACACGGAAGAGAAGAAAGTCGAGATGTAGGAACTGAGTGATATTGTGTTCACAACGAGCGAACTCACCGCATACCCCTGGAAGAAATCTACAATGAACGGCAGCAGGATGAAATACCCTACCGCAAGACCCACATAAAAAAGGCAGCCGGCAAAAACAAAGGCGTGCTTCACCGCTTTCTTTTCCTTTTCATAGAGTGCCGGAGCGATGAATTTCCACAGTTCAAAACAAATGAAAGGTGCGCCCAAGACCACTGCTCCGAGGAGCGAAGTCTCAAGGTGCACCATAAACTGCGCAGTGAGGTCGTAATTGACCAGCGAGATTTTGGGGCTCATCCCGAACAGCCTGTAGACGAAAAAATCAGGCTGCGTGGGAGCAAGCACCACGACGTCGAAAAAGTAGTCTTTCAGAATGAAAAGAACGAGAGCAATGACCAAAACGACGCCTGCCGAGCGGAGCAATGTCCCCCTCAGCGCGTCCAGATGGTCCCAAAAGGACATTTCCGATGAATTGCTACCGTCTTTTTCTGACATATATAATAGACCGCTTTTGTTCGGCCTCGACTATTTCTTGTCAGCAGGTTTAATGTCTTCCGGAGTAGTCTCAATCTCTTTCTTAATCTCCTCTATCTCCTTGTCCGCATCCTTCATTCCCTGCTTGAAACTCTTCATTCCGTGTCCAAGACCTCTCATAAGCTCAGGAATTTTCCTGCCTCCGAAAAGAAGAAGAATAACAAGAACGATAAGGACAACCTGCCAAGGGCCAAAAACTCCGAGTGGTAAAACTGTCATCATAATAATCTGTGTTTTATGTGTTTAGCAAATTCTATTTCTATTCTTTAGTTTCGTAAGCCCCAGACTTTCGGGCAAAAGTTTGCGCTGTCTCCCGAAAGCCTTTCGAGCAAAACTTCAAACTATCTTCCAAGAGCCTTGAGCGACACCTTGATTCCCTCAATCTTCGAGAGCGTGTCCGCCTCCTTCTTCCTTTCGGCAGCGACAACTGCCTCAGGTGCGTGAGAAACAAACTTTTCGTTGGAAAGTTTGCCCTGAACAGACCTCAGGAAGCCCTCATAGTATTTAAGGTCAGCCTCAAGTTTGGCAATCTCCTCTTCCGCGTTCACAAGTCCTTCGAGAGGGATGAACACCTTGAGAGTTCCTGCCATAAATGAAACTCCGGCAACTGAATCGCTTATTGAGGTAGCATACTCTATCTCACTGATATTGGCGAGCTTCTTAACTACAGGACAGAACTCCTCAGGGAAATCTCCAACAAGAGAAAGCTTCAACGCCTCACGAGGAGAAAGCCCCTTCTGCTGACGCGTATTCCTAACTCCGGCAACAACGTCCTCTGCAAGAGCATACCCTTCAACATATTTGACGTCGACTTCTTTTCCGAGCGGATATCTCTCAAACATAATGGTTTCCCCATCCTTGCGCGGACGGATTGCGTGCCAAAGTTCCTCGGTGATGAACGGCATTATAGGGTGAATCATCTTGAGGAGAGCCTCAAAGAAGTCAAGAGTCTCGGCGTAGGTCTTTGAGTCAATCGGGCTGCCGTATGCAGGCTTAACAGCCTCAAGATACCAGGCGCAGAAATCGTCCCAGAAGAGTTTATAAACGGCCATCAGGGCATCTGAAATCCTGAATTTGGAGAAATGGTCGTTCACTTCTGCGGCAACTGCGTTAAGTTTATTCTCAAACCACTTGACAGTCACGGCACAAGCCTCGTTCTGAGGGAGAGACTCGTCAACATTCCAACCGGTTATGAGCCTGTAGGCATTCCAGATTTTGTTGCAGAAATTCCTTCCCTGCTCCACCTGCGACTCGTCGTAAAGAATGTCATTTCCGGCAGAACTGCACAGAAGCATACCCAGACGGACAGCGTCAGCACCGTATTTTGCGATGAGGTCAAGCGGGTCCGGAGAGTTTCCGAGGGTTTTGCTCATCTTGCGGCCGAGTTTGTCGCGGACGATTCCTGTGAAATATACATTGTGGAACGGCTCTTCTTTCATAAACTCGTCTCCTGCCATCACCATTCTGGCTACCCAGAAGAAAATGATGTCCGGACCTGTCACGAG
Source organism: bacterium (assembly GCA_963652025.1). Classification (GTDB taxonomy): domain Bacteria; phylum Bacteroidota; class Bacteroidia; order Bacteroidales; family UBA932; genus Cryptobacteroides. The sequence goes on along the minus strand of CAVJRU010000046.1, from coordinate 4,752 downwards.
GTCATTCGTAGGGTAATAGTATGCAAGGTCGCGGTTCGGAGTGTGGTCCGGATGGCCCGGCATCTCAGGGTCGAAAACCGAAATCGGCCAGAGCCAGGATGAGAACCAGGTGTCAAGCACATCGTCGTCCTGACGGAGGTGGGCAGCTGTAAGAGAAGGATTCTTTTTCTGAGCAAGAACGAGCGCCTCTTCAGCCGAAGGGGCCACTACGAAACTGCCGTCCGGAAGGTAATATGCCGGAATCCGCTGTCCCCACCAGAGCTGACGGGAAATGCACCAGTCGTGCGCTGTCTCCATCCAATGGCGGTATGTATTGCGGTATTTCTCAGGAATCAGTTTGATTTTTCCGCTTTCTACGCTCTCAAGCGCAGCTTTTGCAAGGTCGTCCATCTTGAGGAACCACTGCTGGGAGAGTTTCGGTTCAATGACAGCGTTAGTTCTCTCGGAGTACCCGATAGGCGAAGTGTAATCCTCTGTCTTTTCGAGATTTCCTGCTTCTTCAAGCATCTGCGCGATTTTCTTTCTTGCAACGAACCTGTCTTCTCCGACCAGAATCTGAGCCTTTTCATTCAAACGGCCGTGGTCGTCGATTATGTCAAGCACAGGAAGATTGTGACGGATTCCGATGGCGTAGTCATTCACATCGTGAGCCGGAGTCACCTTAAGGCAACCGGTTCCGAAGTCCATCTCCACATATGAGTCCTCGATAATAGGTATCTCTTTGTTAATCAAAGGGATAAGGACCTTCTTTCCGCGCAGCCACTCATACCGTGTGTCAGCAGGGTTGATGCAGACTGCAGCATCTGCCATAATCGTCTCAGGACGTGTAGTAGCCACAACGATGTATTTGTCGGTAGGGTTGCCGTTGCCGTCTGAGATGAAGTAACGCATATGATAGAACTTGCTGGCTGTGTCCTTGTGGACTACTTCCTCGTCACTGACCGCCGTAAGTCCGACAGGGTCCCAGTTAACCATCCTTACTCCCCTGTAAATCAATCCCTTATTATAGAAATAAACAAAGGTATTGATTACGGCCTCGCTAAGGTCCGGGTCCATAGTGAACTTGGTTCTGTCCCAATCGCAGGAAGCGCCGAGTTTGCGAAGCTGGCTGAGGATGATACCTCCGTGCTTCTCCTTCCACTCCCAGGCGTGACGCAGGAATTCATCTCTGGTGAGGTCCTCCTTGTTGATTCCCTCTGCCTTGAGTTTTGCAACGACCTTGCTCTCAGTAGCGATGGAAGCGTGGTCCGTTCCCGGAATCCAGCAGGCGTTCTTTCCGTCCATACGTGCCTTACGGATAAGCACATCGTTGATCGTGTTGTTCAGAACGTGCCCCATATGGAGGATACCCGTCACGTTTGGCGGCGGAATCACAATCGTATATGGTTCTCTCTCATCCGGTTCAGAATGAAAAAATTTGTTTTTGAGCCAATAGGCGTACCATTTGTCTTCGGTCTGCGCAGGATTGTACTTTGACTGCAACTGCTGCTGTTCCTGTTCCATATATTTATATATTTATTTCTTGGTTCTTCCCGCTCCTTATACACAAGTGAAACCACAACGCGCGGGATTATGCAAATCATTTGCACATAATCCCGCAAATATACATAAATTTTCACTATCTTCGCGGGACATAATTATTAAAATCGCTATATGTAGCGACATTTTAACGACAACAATTCCAAAATATAATTCTATGGCTAATAAAGACGACAATCAGCTTGAAATCGGGATTACACCGGAAACAGCCAAAGGCACCTATTCAAACCTTGCCATCATCTCACATTCCAACAGCGAATTCATTCTTGATTTTGCGGCATCGCTCCCAATGCTTCCTAAGGCACAGGTTGAAAGCCGCATAATTATGACTCCAGAGCACGCCAAAAGACTTCTTATGGCTCTTCAGGACAACATCCAGAAATATGAGTCTCAGTTCGGTCCAATTTCAATTGGTTCAAACCAGCCCGGCAATACATTCCCTATGGGTGGCTTTGGCGGCGGAGCGAAGTCATAATCGGGTATGGCGAAGATAACGAATTCCCAGCTCAAGCAGCTGGAAGTAAGCCAGGAGGTTTACGACAAGATTCTGAAAATCAAGGCTTTCACCTTCGACATTGACGGGGTGATGACTGACGGAAGCATTTTCGTGGCGGGTGACGGTGATTTTCTGCGCACCTACAATGCCAAGGACGGCTTTGGTCTGAGGATGGCTTCAATGTCCGGTTACAAGCTTGGCATCATCACCGGAGCACACTCCGACACAGTGGAAAAACGCTTCAAATTTTTCGGTTTCGCAGGTCCGGATATCTATCTGTCATCGAAAGATAAGATAGCTGACTTCAAGGACTTCTGCAACAAGTATTCTCTCCTTCCGGAAGAAGTTCTCTATTGTGGCGATGACGTTCCCGACGCACCTGTTCTGTCAGCCTGCGGTCTAGGCGTGTGCCCATCCGATGCTATGGAAGAGGCAAAACTTTGCGCCGACTATGTTTCCATTTTCCCTGCCGGGGCAAGGTTTGTCCGCGAAATCATCGAGATTGTGCTTCGGGCCCAAGGCAAGTGGAACTTTGACGTCTCCAAGTACGAGAAAACATACTAAAAGTCTGAAACAGCGTTCTGCGGTGTTGTGTCTTTGGATTATACATTATGAGTAAACATATTATTTTAGGGAGCGCTTCGCCCCGAAGGCGGGAACTCCTTGCAGGCCTCGACCTTGAATTCGAGGTGGACACCAGGAACAATTTCACTGAACATTACGACCCGTCCACTCCCCACAGGGACATTCCTCAAATGCTTTCAGTCGGGAAATCGCACGGATTCCATCGTCCTCTGGAGGAAGACGAAGTCCTAATCACGGCAGATACACTTGTTCTATGCGGCGACGAGGTTCTCGGGAAGCCGCACGACCACGCTGATGCCGTAAGGATGCTGCACCTTCTTTCCGGACGCACCCACGAGGTTATAACAGGAGTAACCATCCGTGATGCTCACCGGGAGGAATCCTTCAGCGACAGCTGCCTTGTCCACTTCGCTCCCCTTTCGGATGCGGAAATCGAGCATTACCTTGATAAATACAAACCTTACGACAAAGCCGGCTCCTACGGAGTTCAGGAGTGGATCGGTTATGCTGCAATAACCGGTCTCACAGGGTCTTACTTCACAGTGATGGGACTTCCTGTGCATCTGGTTTATGCAGAGTTGAAGAAGTTTTTGTAGCTGCGAGACTCCCCCTCCGTCCAACTTTTAGCGAGGGTTGCGAAAAAAATTTGCAAAAAAGTCAAAAAAAATGCGGAAAAAGTTTGCAGGTTTCAAAAATATGCGTACCTTTGCAACGAGTTAAGGAAAAACGATTCTTAGTTCTTAATTAACTCATTGGTTATTAGTTTTAGTGTTATTAATTATGTGGTTAGTATGAGGTGTCCTCGCGGGAGCGACGACAGCTCATTTTTTTTGCGTTATACGCAAAAAAAATGAGCTACGAACCCCTGGGGTTCGTGCTACCTCACCCCCAGTCGCTATGCGACAGCCCCGAGGGGCAAGCCGATTCCGCTTCGCTACATCGGGCGACTCCAGTCCTACGTTACACTCCGTCCTTCCATCGCGGCGGCTGATGCCGCCTTTTTCATCTTGGCATTTGTCACCTGAAGATGCAACGGCATAGAATGTCCTCGGGAAATCCAACCTCTTTCCCACAGCACAAAAAAGGGGATGACCCAAAAGTCATCCCCTTTTTGGAGGTGCCAAGCAGATTCGAACTGCTGTAGCAGGTTTTGCAGACCTGTGCCTAGCCCCTCGGCCATAGCACCATTCGGTTTGAGAATGCAAAGTTAAGGCATTTTTTCGTTTCTGCAAATTTTTCTTCTCAAAAATACCCGCAAACTCCTACTCAACGTATAAGAGGAGTCCCTTCAGATACTCCCCTTCCGGATGGTAGATGTTCACCGCGTGGTCGGCAGGCTGGTTGAGACGGTCGAGAATGCGCACGCTGCGGCCCGTCTGTGCCGCGGCAGAAAATACCGCGAGGGCGAAGGCTTCCTTGTCCACCACCTGCGAGCAGCTGTAAGTGAACACCAGTCCGCCAGGGGCGACCTTCGCGATGGCGGCAGCATTGAGCCTCTGGTAGGCCCTGAGGGCATTGTTGATTGCCCCTCTGTGCTTTGCAAATGCCGGCGGATCCACGATTATCAGGTCGTATTTGCCCTCGGGGATGCCCTTCACATAGTCAATTGCATCGCAGCAAAGTCCCTGATGCTGCGCCTCAGCGCTTCCTGTTGTGAATCCGTTGAGCTGAATGTTCTTCTCCACCAGTTCCATAGCCCTTGCGGAGCTGTCCACAGAGTCGACGTGAAGCGCGCCTCCCGAGAGTGCATAGACGGAAAAACCTCCCGTGTAGCAGAAAAGGTTCAGTACCCGGCGGCCCCTGGAGTAACGCTCCACCAGTGCGCGATTCTCCCTCTGGTCGAGGAAAAAGCCGGTTTTCTGACCCTCGGTCCAGTTCACGATGAACTTGTGGCCGTTTTCAAGGACCATTTGGGAGTTGTCCGTGAAGCCCTCGCGGCGGTACATATACCCGTCAACGAGGTCGAGTCCCGCCTTGAACGGAGCTGTGCCGGAACTTTTGTCATAAACCGCCTTCAGCGAGTCACCATAGACCTTTCGAAGAGCGGCGCAAATCTGCTTGCGGGAGCGGAACATACCAACAGAGTGGGCCTGGAGCACGCAAACGCCGTCGTAATAGTCGATTATAAGTCC
>CAVJRU010000045.1:0-17154 GCA_963652025.1 bacterium | reverse complement strand
CCGGCAAGACCGGAACGACCAACGACAACTCCGACGGCTGGTTCATCGGCTACACCCCTTCCATCACGGCAGGCGTCTGGGTCGGAGGAGAGGACCGTCAGATTCACTTCAACTCTACGGCTTTGGGAGGCGGTTCGAATATGGCGCTTCCGATTTGGGGACTGTTTATGAAGAAAGTTCTCAAGAACGGCACGCTCGGAGTGAGCGAGGACGACCACTTCACGGCGCCTTCGGGAGTCAGTATGAACATCGGCTGCGACGCCCTTGCAACGAAGGCCCCGGGGGAGGTGAAGCCGACGGAGACAGTGCCCGAAGAGAACTACTACTTCGAGTAAAAAGCGCTTGCCGCGTTGAATTATCAAGGAATAAAATATATGAAAAATTACAGGAACATCGCTGTCGTCTATGGCAGCGATTCGTCAGAATGGGAAATTGCCGTAAAAAGCGGACTGTTTACCGCTTCCAAGATTGACGGGAGCAGGTACGATGTCTATGAGATATTTGCACGTTTCGGGAAATGGGCGGTTGTCGCGTGGAGACCGAAAGGCGGAGAGAGGGTGGAGTTCCCCGATGGGGCGCAGCCTCAGATTGACAAGACCGATTTCTCGGCCGTCATTGGCGGAAAGAAAGTGAATTTCGACTATGCCTACATAATGCAGCACGGCATTCCGGGCGAGAGCGGGCAGATGCAGGGCTATTTCGAGATGCTCTCCATCCCGTTCAGCTCCTGCAGCAGCTTCGTCTCAGCCCTCACCTTCGACAAGTTCTCCTGCAAGAACTACCTCAAGGACGTGGATTTCGTAAAGTGCGCAAAAGACATTTTTATCCGCAAGGGCGAGTCCCTCGATGGCCTCGCTGAGAAGGCGGTCGCAAAGCTTGGACTCCCGATGTTCGTTAAGCCTACTGACGGCGGGTCAAGTTTCGGCGTGACCAAGGTTAAGAAGGCGGAGGACTTTGACGCTGCCGTGAAGTTCGCCTTCGAGGACAGCGATATGGTTCTCGCCGAGGAGGCCATCGTGGGCAGGGAAATAACCTGTGCGGTCTATCGTGACGCCTCCGGGGAGCAGGCTCTTCCAGTGATTGAAATCCGTACCTCCCACGAGTATTTCGACTACGACGCCAAGTACAACGGCTTCAGCGAGGAAATCTGTCCGGCTCCGCTTGACCCCGAGACAACTGCCCTCGTTCAGGAGACCTCGAAGAAAATTTACGCGCATCTTGGATGCTCCGGCGTTGTGAGGGTGGACTACATTCTTTCGGACAGGGGGCTCTATGTTCTCGAACTCAACACCATCCCGGGAATGACGGCAGCCTCCCTCGTGCCTAAGATGGTGCGCACCGCGGGGATGGATATGACCGATTTTCTCAACACCATCATTGAGAACTCATCCGTCCGCAACATCAGAAAATAAGGCCTGAAGGCTGGTTTATCGGCCGAACTGCTCCCCTCCTTAGAAATTTTTTTAAACTTTTGTGGAGGGGAGTTGTCTTAATGCTTTAATTTTTCCATATTTGTGATTTGTCGGGCGTGCCTATGCACCTATGCTGTATAAAAAACATTTAACCCCAAACCGATATGAACCGAATTTTGAGTCGATTGGTCCTGTTGTCTTCGGCTGTCATTCTTCTCCTGACGGGGGGATGCAATAAGATAAAATCCGAACTGAAGGACATCAGGTCCGAGGTCGCTTCCCTTTCTGACCGGGTTTCCTACATCGAACAATCTCAAATCATAACTCTCACCTACCAGATTGACTCCCTCAAGGACGAGGTCGCAAAACTCCAGAGAGCCGACAAGTTGAAGGACGGAGACATTTCTTCTTTGCAGAAGTCGGTTTCCGAGGTCTCCGATGATTTCTCTTCGCTCAAGGACGAGGTTTCCGCCCTTGAGGACACCACCGGGAAACTTACCGCGAGGATAGAGGAAATCCGGAAGAGAGTAGCGGAGATGGAGTCCGACCTCGCCGCGATCAGCTCCGGCATCGAGGAACTCAAAAAGAAAACGGAAATCGCGGTCGTCATCGTGAGTCTTAACCCAATCCCGCAAAATTCCGCCGGAGAGGAAATGTTCATCTTCACGAGGAAGGGACTGGAGATTTCCGGAAACGTCACAATCAAATTCAATGTGCAGCCTTCGCGCTTTGCCGACAGTCTCGCGCTCCATCCGGAGAGGTTTCTCTATGCAAAGGGAATAGTCCCGACCTCCTCGAACGGGGGAATGAAGGACCTTGAGGTGATTGGCGCCGCGGCAAAGGACAGCGTCCTTTCTGTCACCGTCTCCACCTCGAATCTCGGCAAGGCTTTCATCCTCGGCCAAAAGAGCGCTGCTGTGGCGGTGGGGGTCAATTCCGGAGGCAGGCAGACTATGACCGGGTTTATGAAAGTGGTCCCGGAAATCAAGGAGGAGAAGCTGGTCACCTACCTTCTCAACAATTTTGACTTGGACGGCGACGGACGGGTGGAAGCGGACAGAATTACTTCCATTGACCTTTCCGCATACGGGCTTTCGACTATTGACGACATAATCACCTGTCTTCCGGCGCTGGAGGAACTCAGCTGCTACAACAACTCCCTCAGCTCCATAGACCTCTCGCACAACCCCAAGCTTACTGCTCTTGTGGCGTTCAGCAACAAAAACCTCTCGGCGCTGGACGTGTCCGGTAACCCCGCTCTCGCAACGCTCAACATTTCCGGTTGTGCTGTGACTTCTCTTGACCTTTCAAAGAATCCTGCCCTCACCGCTCTTGACCTTTCCGGCACGCCAGTCAGCTCTGTGGACCTTTCTGCGAACACAGCTCTCACCTCGGTCAATGTTCTCGGCTCGAAGATTACGGAGCTTGACGTTACGAAAAACACCGCCCTCACTTCGCTCGGCATCGCCAAGACTGTGAAACTGATTGTCTCAACGGGATTTGACGGCGGACTCGTCCAGACGGGCCAGTATGTCTCTCTGGGTGGCGCCACCGGCGTACTCTACGGCGTCATATCCACTCTGATCTCCACCGCGGAGACCGCTTCGCCGTGCATCGTGGGCCGCAGCTGGTGCTCCTCTCTCGGCACAGGATGGAGCCTTCCGACTCCGGACGACCTTCAAATCATCTACGACAATATGTCGGAAATCAACTCCGCCCTTTCCGCTGTCGGAGCCACCACTCTGGGCGCCGAACGCTACTGGTCCTCCTTCATAAACAGCGCCTCCGGCACATATATGGACTTTTCCGACGGCACCCAGGGCTCCGCCGGAGCTGACAACAGCTACAAAGTGCGGGCAATCAGAAAGTTGTAGTCCCTTTCCAATCCCACCACAAATAAAACTGACAACGATATGAAAAGAACAATATGGCTTTCGGCTCTCCTTCTTTCGGCGGTCCTCCTCTTGGAGGGATGCTCCTCTCTTAACGACGATATGGAAAGCCTCAGAGCCGAACTCGGCTCCCTTAGGGACAAGGTGACAGCCCTTGAGGACTCTGAACTTCACGGCATTGAGCAGAGAATAGACTCCGCAAAGACCAAACTCGTTCTTCTGCAGGAGTCCGATGCTGTGCAGGCCAGGGACCTTTCCGCCCTGCAGGAGGAAGTGGACGGAATTACCGACGACATCGCCCTTGTCCGCAAATCCATCTCCGGTCTTGACGAGGATAATGGGCAGCTGTCAGAGAAAATAGACGGGATAGTCGCAAGACTCGACGCGATGGAAGAGGACATCGATGCCATCCTTTCAGGGATATCGGCTCTGACGGCAAAAGTTCGGTCGGTGGACACCGGTGTGAAACTCACCTACATCCAGCAATACGACGACAAGGTGGAAAGGGTACACTTCAGCAGGGACAGTCTTGACATCATCCCGAAGGCCTTCACCTTGAAGTTCAGCGTGCAGCCTTCAAGCGCTGCGGCATCCCTTGCGAAAGACTCCCTCTCGCTCATTTCAGTGAGGGCTCTCTATACGCTCACCAAGTCTGATGCGGGGAAGAATGTCCCGCTGGACATAATCGAGGCCTCGGCGAAGGACGGCATTCTTACGCTCACCGTATCTTCGAACAGGCTCAACAAGGATTTCATCGTCGGCAATCTGGCGGCGTCAGTGTCCGTTTTCGGCTCGTTCAGCAGCGCCCCAATTGCAACCGAATACATAAACATCACTCCGGTCCTCTCGGAGAAGGCTCTTATTACCTATCTGCTCAACACCTTCGACACTGACGGAGACGGGCAGCCGAACAATATGGACAAGGTGACTTCAATCGACCTTTCGGGATATGGACTCACCACGGTGGACGATATGCTGTGCCACCTTCCGGCACTAAAGGATCTGAACTGTTCCGACAACAAATTGACATCCATCAATCTGTCACACAACCCGCAGCTCACCCTTCTGGATGTTTCGAAAAACTCCCTCACCTCCCTGGACGTTACGGGGAACACGGCTTTGAAGTCTCTGGTCGCTTTCAGCAACGCTGACCTCACTTCGCTCGATCTGTCGAAGAATGCCGCGCTCACTTCGCTCAACCTCTCCACCGACCCTTTCACTTCGCTTGACTTGTCTGCCAATACGGCGCTCACATTCCTCGAGGTTTCCGGCACCTCCATCACTTCGCTCGACCTGTCGAAGAACACGGCCCTTTCCTCAATCATCCTGAACACCGTGATAGATACCCTCGACATTTCGAACACGGCTCTCACGGCTATTGACATTTCAAAGTGCACTGCGCTCTCCTCGCTCAATGTCTCGAACAGCAAACTGACTTCGCTCAATACGGCAAGCAACACCGCTTTGTCCGCTCTCAATATCTCCGGCACGACCTTTACCTCGATCAGCGTGTCTGCCAACACGGCACTCACGACCCTCGACGCTTCAAAATCCGCACTCACCCAGCTTGATGTGTCGAAGGATACTGTGCTCACCTGGGTCAATGTCTCCGGGGCAGCTTCGCTCTCCTCGCTCAAAATAGCCAAGACTGTGAAGCTGATAGTTTCCCAAGGGTTGAAATCCTCAATCTATCAAATCGGGCAATACATCTCGATAGGAGATAAACTCGGGGTCGTATTTCAGACATCCGGACCGATGGCAATCTCCACAACGGAAAGCAAGGGAACATATAATGATATGGTTTCCTGGTGCAGTAATTATGGGGGCGGATGGAGGTTGCCATATCAGGGAGAACTTGAAACCGTTTATAAAAAAAAGAAAACAATAGACAGCACACTATCGTCGGTAGAAGGTGCCGAGACATTTTCAAAGAAATGGTACTGGACACAAACTCCCGGATCTCAGACCAATGAGGACACCCATTACTATGTGACTGTGAATATGTCTGATGGTCATACTTCTCAGACGTCTGTGGAGCCCGCATTTGGGGTGAAATTTAAAGAAATTGCCCGTGCAGTCCGTTCTTTATAAACCGACAATCTGAAACAGCAATATGAAACGAATTACAGCAATCATAGCAACGCTTTCCGCCTCGCTTCTCGTCTTCTGTGGCTGCGCCAAGGTGAACGCGGAAATAGATGACCTTAGAAGTGAAATCTCGGCTCTGAGTGACCGGGCTCTCGCGCTCCGGGGCAGCCAGGTGGCGGACCTTGAGAAAAGGATAGTCTCCCTCAGGGAGGAACTCGAGGCTCTGAAGGCCTCCGACTCGGTGCAGCAGGAGGCAGTGGATGCGCTGAAAAAGGAGCTCTCCGACATCTCTTCAGAGCTCTCCGATGTCAAGGACGCCGTTCTCAGTCTGGGCGACACCTCGGACGGGGTTTCCTCCGAAGCGGCGACGCTCAGCGCCAAAATGGAGAGCCTGTCCTCCGAAATCACCGCCCTGTTCTCGGAACTTTCCGCCCTTGAGGACAAGGTGCTCTCTCTCGGCGGAATGGTCGTCCTCATCCACCGCCCGACCTGCGAGGACGGGGTGGAGACCGTCAGCTACACGAGGGATGTCCTGAAAATCTCGGGCTCTGTGACCTTGAAGTTCGACGTGCAGCCTCAAAGCGCTGCCGAGACTCTCGCGAAGAACTTCCGCCGCGTTCTTTCCGCCAAGGCTGCATACCTCTCGGAGGACGGGAGCCCGGTGAACCTGGAAGTCATCGGAGCCAGGGCGCAGGACGGGATTCTTTCGGTTGACATCGGTATCGACAATCTCAACCGCGACTTCATCCTCTCCAGGACTTCCGTCGCCCTCACCCTTGCAGTCTTCCTCGGAGAGTCCCCGTTTGAGACTCAGTACATACATCTCAACGCCGCTGTAGAAGAGAAGGACCTGATCTCCTATCTTCTCGCCACCTTCGACTCCGACGGCGACGGACAGGTGAACGATATGGACAAGGTCACTTCCATCAACCTTTCCGGCTATGGACTCTCCACCATCGACGACATTCTTTCAGAGATGCCGTCTCTCGAGACTCTCGACTGTTCGAAAAACAACCTCAAGTCGCTTGACCTGAGGAATAACCCCGCGCTCAAGAGTCTGAATGCTTCGGACAATTCGTCTCTTACTAAGGTTGACATCTCGGAAGGCAGCTCCATCTCGGCGCTGGACCTCTCCGGCGACTCCGCTCTTTCGGCGCTGGACCTTTCACGGAACACCTCTCTCACCTTACTGGATGTCTCGAAGACGGGTCTAAAGTCTCTGAATGTCTCAAAGTGCTCCTCACTGTCCTCTCTCGACCTTTCCGGCATCACGGAGCTGGGCTCTCTGAATGTTGAGGGGACCTCTCTCACATCGCTGGACATCTCTTCGAACACCTCCCTCATTACGCTCGACTACACAGAAGGTCTGCCGATTACATCCGGCTTCAGCGTCGGACGCTACATTTCTGTGAACGGCGTCGACGGAGTGGTGTTTTTTGTTTCCGGCACTACGGAGAAAATAGTTTCTGCCGCTGAAACTTCTAAAGCCTGGCGGGATGGGAAGGAATGGTGCGCTGGGCTCGGATCAAAATGGTATATGCCTTCGTTGGAGGAAATAAAGGTGATTTATGACAACCAGGCGACAATAAATGACGCGCTCTCCGCACACAAGGCGGCCGGTTTCTCCCAGGCCAACTACTGGTCCGCTACGACGGAGACCGCCTACTCGGCCTACTACCTCAACTTCGACGACGGTTCCGTTTCCGACCCGACAAGCCCTACCTCCAACCTCAGCTACTCCTACCTTGTGCGTGCCGTGAGGGTGTTCTAGGGGAATCTCGCGCTCCCGGCGCGGTCCCTTCGGGACTTTTTAGTCGGCCTCCGCTGAAACTTTAGTAACGAAAACGTATGACAACTGATATGAAAAGAATTGCGCAGATTATTTTTCTCCTGTCTCTGGCGGCTATTGCGCTTTGGAGCTGCGGCAAAATTAAATCGGAACTCAACTCCCTGAGTTCCGACCTTGACTCTCTTGAGGAGAGGGTCTCGGCAATAGAAACTGTCCGCCTTGCCGCCGTCGAGAAGAGTATCGCCTCCCTCCAGAGCGAGATTGCGGCCCTGAAGGCCTCCGATAAGCTTCAGAGGGATAGCATAAATGCCCTGCAAGAAAAGTCGGAGGACATTTCGGAGGAAATTGCAGGCATTAAAAATGACATTTCCGCTCTTGAGGACGAGGCTGGTTCTCTTCGGGAAACCTTGCAGACAATAGAAGGGAAAATCTCCTCGATTGAGACTCAGATTGCCTCCATCAACGACGACATAGCCGCTCTGGAAGATAAACTCGCCGCGCTCGAAAAGCGAGCCACCCTTGCCTACATCCCTTCAGACAACTCCGAAGTGGAAACGGTCGTGTACACAAGGGATGTCCTGAAAATCCAGGGCAGAGTTACTCTGAACTTCGAGGTGCTGCCCTCATCCGAGGCTGCGACTCTTGAGAAGAACTGGAAGACGGCTCTTTCGGCAAAGGCTTCCTACGCCGCGACTAAGGCTTCCGGGGCGGAGAATATTCCCATCAGCATAAGCTCCGCTTCTGCGCAGGACGGCATACTTTCGGTGAGCTTTCTCATCGACAACCTCAGCCGCGACTTCATCTTCGGGGAGACCCGGGCGATGGTGGAGGTTCAGGCAAGTTGCGACGGCATATTTTGCGTAAGCTCTCCTGTTCTTCTCGATTCGGAAATTGAAGTTAGCGACATAGACTTCATCACCTACCTTCTCACCAATCTAGACATTGACGGTGACGGCGCTTTGGAACTTGACCAGGCGACGAAATTTGACGTTTCGAACCGCAGGCTCTACACCATCCAGGATATGATTTCCCAGATGCCAGCCCTCGAGGAGTTGAACTGCACGAAAAACCGGCTATCTTCGCTTGACCTGTCGGCGAACCCCAAATTAGCACATCTCTACGCGTCGGAAAACTTCCTGACGGAACTCAATCTCGAGGGCCTCCCTCTGGAATCTCTTGAGGTGGACTCGACAACGAAAGTACTCCTCGTGGCCGGCTCCCTTAATCCGAATCTTTTCCCTGTGGGTCAGTATGCCTCAATAAAAGGTGTTCCGGGCGTTGTTTTCGCTACGGGGCTGATGGTTTCCGTTGACGAGCACGACTGCACCTGGAGCCTCGCCGAGACCTGGTGCAAGACGAAGGACTCCTCCTGGAATCTGCCTCAGCAGGAAGAGCTTAAAGCGTTATACGACAATAAGTCCGCGGTTAATTCCACTCTCTCTCAGGTGGGCGGAACACTCCTCGGCTCAAACCGCTACTGGTCGGTTGAAACATCTCTCTCGGAAGAGGCCGGTTACACTGATTTCAGTGACGGATCCACCGGCACAGCCGCAGTGAGCGAAAGCTGCAGCGTCCGCGCGATCAGAGCCCTGTAACCCCTTCCTTGTTTCCCAATTTAATTCCAGACAGATGAAACTCAATATGAAACGGACTATAAGAAAATACTTGCTTCTCCTCTTTGGGATCGCCCTGCTCCTTGCGGGCTGCGGAAAGATTAAGACTGAGATGAACGTGCTGCGCTCCGACCTCAATTCTCTTTCCTCGCGGATCGCGGCCATCGAAAACAGCCAAATCAGCATCCTCGAAAAGAAAATCGCCTCGCTCCAGGGCGAAATTGAACTGCTGGAGGAGTCTGACAACGTGAAGGCTGCGGACATAGAGGCTCTGCAGGAGGAGGCTGACGGAATTTCGGAGGACATCGCGAAGGTGAAGGCGGACCTGACGGCTCTCGAGGGCACATCAACGGAACTATCCTCTGAGATTGAGACGCTGAGCGGGAGGGTTTCTTCGATGTCGTGGGAAGTTTCCTCCATCCGTTCCCGCCTTGAGGCTCTCGAGGCCAAAGTGGACGCCACCGATACGGATGTAATCATTACATATATCCCGAGCTATGCAGACGGAATTGAATGGGTTAAGTACATAAGAGACGGACTGACAATTTTACGGAGCGAGATAAGCCTTTCTTACAGGGTTTACCCTTCCTCAGTTGCCGAGACTCTCGCTAAAGACTGGAAGTCCTGCCTCTGCACCAGAGCGGTCAACACCCTTTCGAAGGCTTCATCAGGTGAAATTTTCAGCATTGACATAATCTCGGCCTCTGGGGAGGACGGCATTCTCACAATTACTCTTTCTCCTACTAAATTCGATACCGATTTCAATACGGGAAAGACGGAATATGCTGTTGCGCTCAAGGCTTCTGTCGGGGGTAAGACAGTCGAAACGGAGTATGCCTGTCTGGCCATCAAATCCGATCCTCTGATAACCTACCTGCTCAATACTTTCGACACTGACGGCGACGGCCAGTTGAATGATATGGACAAGGCGACCTCAATCAATCTGTCCGGATACGGGCTCTCCACAATTGACGACATTCTCGTGAAGATGCCCGCCTTGAAGGAACTGAACTGCTCGAACAACAGCCTCAAGTCCATAGACTTGTCTCATAATCCCGCTCTCACCTCCCTGAATGTCTCGAACAATTCTCTTACCGGGCTTGATGCCTCAAAGAATACGGCACTCGTCTCTCTGGATGCCTCAAACAATTCTCTTTCGACGATTGACATCTCAAAAAGTACCGCTCTCACCTCTCTTGACGTCTCGAACAACTCTCTCAAGGCACTTGATATTTCAAAAAACACAGCTCTGACTTCTCTCAATGTTTTGAATAATGCCCTCACGGATCTTGATATCTGGAAAAAGACTTCTCTTTCAACGCTCAAAGTGTCGACGACAGTCATTTTGAAAATTTCCGACGATTTGCAAACTTCTGTTTATCAGTTGGCTCAAGCCGTTGTGATAGGCGGAGTCAAGGCCGTTATCTATAATGTCAAATCGCCGGCAATTATCACTTGCGATGAGAAAACGACGTATAATGATGACTACAGTTCCTGGTGCAGACAAATAGGTACAGGTTGGTCCCCGCCATCGACTTATGTCCTGCAGAAGGAAATATACCCGCAGATTTCCATTATAAACGCTACACTTTCCGCCATAGGGGCGACCACCATCAGCCTCGAACGCTACTGGGCCTCAGAATCCTGCGCGACAGTGGATTTTGGAAATAACGCTAACACTGGCGAAGGTAAACACGCTGAACGTTATAAAATCCGTGCGGTCCGCTCGCTATAAGTCCCGGTGTCAATTTCAAAATTCAGACAGACAATGAAACGAATCATACGAATTTCAGTTCTGCTCCTCCCGGCGGTAATTCTTCTGGGGGGCTGCAACAAAATAAACAGTGAACTTGAGAGCTTGCGCTCAGAAGTTTCCTCCCTTTCGGAGAGGGTGACGGAGATTGAAAGCGCCGAGATTGCGGACATAGAGAAGCGGCTGGATGCTCTGAAGGCCGACGTCTACGCTCTGCAGGAAAGCGACGATGTGCAGGAGAGCGACCTCAGGACCCTTCAGAAAGATGTGGACGCCCTTTCCAAGGACCTTGCAAAGGTCAAGGAGTCTGTTTCCGCCCTATCTGGCGCGCAAGGGGAACTTTCCGCCAAAGTAGAGGAAATGAAAAAGAAGATAGAAACGCTCGACGACTCCCTCACCGAACTTTCCTCCGTCGTCACCTCCCTCGGCAAGAGAGTGGATGCACTCCAGAAGATGGAGACGGTAACGCTCCACTACATCCCGGACTACACCGACAAGGTCCTGCGCTCAACTTATCTCAGGACATATTTAGCCATCTCCGGCAACTTCACTATGCGTTTTGACGTTCAGCCTTCATCTCAAGCCGAAGTTCTTGCAAAGAACTACAAATCAGCACTTTCCCTTCGTGCCTACACCTTTACTGGCGACACCGACGGGGAAAGCGTCTCGCTCAGCATAACCGGAGCCTCAGCCAAAGACGGAGTACTCTCCATCTCCGTCTGCACCGACCCTCTCGGCAAGGCTTTCATTTTCGGTGATCTTCAGGTGAAGATGGCCCTAAAGCTCTCGCTGGGGAGCACTGAGAGCGTGTCACGGTATTACAGAATCGTTCCGGCAGCCCCTGAGATGCCGCTTATAAAGTATCTTCTGGACAATTTCGACTCCGATGGCGACGGCGTTCTGGAGAATATGGACAAGGTGACTTCCATCAATCTTTCGGGCTATGGGCTCACCACCATCGACGATATCCTTCCCCAGCTGCTCTCTCTCGAGACGCTGGACTGCTCAAACAATAAGTTAACCTCGCTTAATATCTCAGGCAATTCGGTTCTTAAATCCGTCAATGTCTCGAACAACTCTTCCCTCACTTCCCTGAATGTCTTGAACAACACAGCTCTGATGACTCTGAACGCTTCTTCCTGCAGCGCTCTGGCGTCTCTCGACGTGTCCACCAACACCGCCCTCACAACTCTCGATGTTTCCAATGACGCCGCCCTCACGACTCTCAACGCCTCGAAGACGGCCCTCACCTCGCTGAACCTTTCCAAGAGCACGTCCCTCACTACCCTCGATGTGTCCGGCACGAACCTCGCCTCGCTTGACATCTCCACGAACACGGCGCTCCAGACCGTCAATGTGCAGAAAACCTCCCTCACTGAACTCGACATTCTGAAGAATCTGTCCATCAAGTCTCTCGATGTGGCGACAGCGGTGAAGCTGATACTTGCGATCGGCAGGGACCCGAGTTTCCTTCAGTTCGGCCAGTATGTCTCCATCAACGGAGTGGGAGGACTGGTAATCCAGCCGGTAACTGAAACTTCCACGACAGTCTCGATTCTTTCCCTTGACGAAGCCCAGAAAGACTGGAACTCCGGGCTTGCCTGGTGCGCGGCGAAGGGCTCCGGGTGGTATATGCCGACTTTATCTCAACTTTCCGCATTGAACAATACATATCAGTCTTTGAATGCTACACTCTCGGAGATAGGCGGAACGGAAATAGCTTCAAATGAAGAATATTGGACATCCACAAAGGGAAACTACACGGATTACTACTGTAGTCTATATTACCACATAACGACAGGGCAGTGTGTCCTGTGGGAACACCCAAAAGGGGATACACACAGAGTCCGCGCCGCCCGCGACCTGTAATCCGGCCCCGCCAAAAGAAAATTGCCACATCCACGGCGCTGCGCTTGATTTCGTGTGGTATAATTTCTAAATTTGCGCCCGCTAAATTGATGTTTGATTATTATGTGGCTGAAAGATTTGTTTGAAAAGGGGCGCAGGACCATTGCCGGGGAATACCCCTCGGCGGGGGAGCGGGATGCTCTTCTGGAGGTGCTGTGCGCCGATGTGCTTCATCTTCAGCCATATTCACGGCTTATTGAACCGTTTCTGGAAATCTCAGAATCGGACTCTGTGGCTTTTCTTAGCTGCGCCCGGAGGCTTTCAGAGGGGGAGCCGCTTCAATACATCACCGGATGGGCTGAGTTTTACGGGAGGCGGTTCTGCGTTTCGCCCGCCGTGCTGGTTCCCCGAAGCGAGACCG
Organism: bacterium; assembly: GCA_963652025.1. Taxonomy (GTDB): domain Bacteria; phylum Bacteroidota; class Bacteroidia; order Bacteroidales; family UBA932; genus Cryptobacteroides. Next base: position 4,338 of record CAVJRU010000045.1, on the reverse strand, counting down.
AGGAGCTTTGCCGTATGGTGATTGAGGACTTTCGCGGCGGGACTCTCCATCGGACAGAGGACAGCCCCGCTCTTCCCGGACAGAAGACCGCCTCGCGACCGAGGATTCTGGACCTTTGCACTGGCTCTGGCTGCATCGCCTGGACTCTCGCGCTGGAACTTCCGGGCGCTGAGGTCTGGGGGCTGGACATCAGCGAGGATGCGCTGAAAGTCGCTGCCGGGCAGCCGTTCGGCTGTTTGAGCAGTGGCGGAGTCTTGGGAAAGCAGCCGTTCGGCTGTTCAGGCAGGAGCGAAATCTCAGGTGGGCTTGACAGCATAGATGGAGTTGAGACATCCCCAAACAGGCCCTCCTCATCATTTATAGCGCCTCATTTTGTAAAATATGATGTCCTTCAGGACCCGGAGCGCTTTATTGACAGTCTCCCCGGGGGCGGCTTTGATGCCATAGTCTCCAACCCGCCGTATGTCCGCGAAAGTGAACGGCCACTTATGCGCCGCAATGTCCTTGAACACGAGCCCTCCCTCGCCCTTTTTGTTCCGGACTCCGACCCGTTGAAGTTCTACAGGGCTGTTCGGTGCTGGGCCGATGCGCTTCTCCTCCCGGGAGGCCGGGTCTATCTGGAGCAGAACGAGGCTCTTTCCGAGGAGACCGCAGCTCTTTTTCGCGACGGCTTCGAAAACGTCTGCACCCCCTACGACCTGAGCGGCAAGCCGCGCTTTACCCTCGCCATCAAAAATTGACTTTTAGACAATCCGGAAGGAAACCGCTTCTTTAGTGAAAACTTCAATTTATATAGACACAATATGACACAAAAAACAGCCACACCGTCTCCCGGAGAGGGCAGACTTATGTCCCTTGACGCGCTGAGGGGCTTCGATATGCTCTTTATCATCGGGCTCAGCCCGCTCATAATTGCACTCTGCTCCCTTTTTCCGGGAGGAGAGAACTGCTGGCTCGCTCTTGAGATGAAGCACGTGGAGTGGGAGGGCTTCCAGCACCACGATACCATCTTTGCGCTTTTCCTTTTCATCGCCGGGATGACATTCCCGTTTTCGCTCTCTAAGAAGAGGGCTAACGGATGGGGAAACGGGAAAATTGTTCTGGACATCCTTCGCAGGATGTTCGCGCTCATTCTTCTGGGCCTTGTCTACCAGGGGCTTTTCCAGTTCGATTTTGCCGGGCTGAGACTTCCGAGCGTGCTGGGAAGAATCGGAGTTGCGTGGGCTGTTGCCGCACTTCTATACTGCTTCACTGGACCGAAAACCCAGTGGAGTATCGCCGGGGCAATCCTTGTGGGATATTTTCTTCTTCTGAAATTCACTGTGGCGCCTGATGCTCCCCTCGGGGCTGATTCCTTCTCAAAAGAAGGGAACATCGTCTATTATGTAGACAGGTGCATCACCACGAACCACATCTACTGGAAAGGCGTAGGTGACCCGGAGGGCATCGTGGGGACGATTTCTGCCGTGGTTACGGCTATGCTCGGGATGTTCACCGGACGCTATGTGAAAGAGTCGAAGGACTCTGGAAGGCGCAAGACCGTTGTGCTTCTTATCGCCGCAGCGGTGCTTCTTGCCGCAGGGCTCGTGTGGTCTATTTGGTATCCGGTCATCAAAAAGCTGTGGACAGGCACATTCGTTCTCATTGCCGCGGCATATTCGGTGGCGATGTTCGCCATTTTCTACTACTGCATCGATGTGAGGGGATGGAAGAAGGGGGCGACATTTTTCCGCGTCGTTGGGCTTAATTCCATCACAATCTACATCGGACAGACAATCATCAGTTTTACGGATATTTCCCGTTTTTTTCTCGGCGGGCTGATCAAGGTCTGTCCTCCTGCCGTTGGCGAGGTCCTTCTCTGGACCGGCTACCTGGGTTTTGCCTGGTTGTTCCTCTATTTCCTCTACCGCCACAAGTGCTTCCTTAAAGTATAAAAGAAAGAGGGTGACCGAAAAGTCAAAATTTGACTTTGGTCACCCTCTTTTTTCTACTTATAAGTATCGACAGAGAAGGCCCTCGGTCGAACCATCGTCTCGGTATAAACCCTGCCCTCATCGTCTGTGACTTCGATATTGAGAGTTGACGTGGCACTGGACGCGGTCACCGTGAACATATGGTTGGTGCAGTACGGTTTATTGGTGATGGATTTGCCGGGTGCAAGAGGTTTCGGGCACCGCTCGCATACATAGACGAGGACATAGAGCGGGTCATAAGCCTCCAGCCTTGTCACAGGAAGTTCCTTTCCATCCTCAGTCACTTTAACTTTCCAGGACGTGTCGTAGTCCCAGACGTTGATGAGCACCTCGTTTTTCGTACTCGGGGTATCGTAGCCGCCGAAGGAGGAGATGTTCGGATTGTCCATATACACCTCGTTGAGGTCATAGGCGCGGAACTGGTATGACTCATCGCGCCCTGTTCCTTTGTAATAGGAAGTGTGAGTTCGTCCCTTCACATCCATCACCCTATAACCTCCCGGGGCACCATCCTGCGAGATATTTAGCCTATCATACGAATAGCCCGTCAACCACCACGTAGCGCAGACCGAGCCGCTGTTGTGCTCCTTGAGCGAAGGGTTCGAACGAATCGACCAATGCTTGTGGGTGTGTCCGGTAATAAATGTAACATCAGCAAACCCGCTGAAGCACTCGACGAGCTCTGTGGCATTGTCAAGAGTATACTCCCCTCTTTGATTATAGAGAGTGGCGTGCATCATAACCACCACCGGAGTGGACTTGCTTACTGTGGAAAGGTCTTTCTTCAGCCAGGCGATGTTGTCAGAGGATACCCTATCTGAGTAGTGGCGGTCAGATTTGGCGCCCCCTGTCGTGTTGGTGCAGTAGATGTTGTCCAGCACAACATAATGGACATCCCCGATATTCACGGAGTAGTAGTTCGGACCGAGGTTATCGCGGAAACGCTTTGCCGTGTCCCAATCAACTGCATCCCATCCGGAGATGTTACCATCCACAGAGGTCTTCATATTGTGGTCGTGGTTGCCTATGGTATTGAACACAGGAAGGTTCTTCACCGCGTCCATATCAGCAACATACTCTTTGAAATCGTATGAAGCTTTGTACCAATACAGATCCCAGGTCATATCCCCAAGGGTGAACGCATACATTTTTTCTCCGCTATGGGAAGATACGTAATCATTGAGTTCAGCCGTGAATTTGCTGAACTGAGCGCGGTCGTTGCATCGGTTTCCCGCAAGATGCATATCCCCGAGAAGGAAAACCGTATGATTTGTCTGGTCTCCGGCGTCAAAAAGTTCAAAGTCACACCGTTCAGAAATGTTTGCATTCTGCTGGAGATGGCTGTAAAAGATTGCCTGGGACCCTTCGCACCTGACTTCATATCCGCTCGGAACCGTAATGAAAACATAGCCGTTCTTCTTCTCGGACCTCAGCTGATACACTCCATTCTCGTCGGTGAAAGCGATATGATAACCGTCGGAGACCTGCACTCCCTCAACTCCCACACCGTCGCAGGAGACAAATCCATAGATTGTGGTTCCCTCGTCCGGGGTAATTTCGACAGTATGTTCAGGCTCTCTAAGCGGGTAATTGGCCGGTTCGGGAAGAGATTGAGAAACAGTCATAGTGCCACCAGTGGTGAGGATATAGATTCCCGGGGCCTTGAATGAATGGTTCTTGCCGAGGAGCGTGTATGTCCCTGCCCTGTGGGCTACCGCGTAGATGTTGCCGCGGTAGGAGATGGCCTGAAGCGCCGGAGTGTTGCAGAGCAGCTTCGGAGTGCTTCCGTCGTCACTATTGCCGTCTTTAGCGCATTTGGAGGCGAAAGCCTTAACCTGACGCGGGGTGGTGCAGGGGAGGACAGCGTAGGCGTAGCTGGAAGACTCCTTAGGGTCGTGCTCAAGATAGCACTTGAACACCCGGCCGCTGTCGGGGCGGTCGTAGCACGGAGCGATATTCTTCCAATTGCCTTTCTGAAGGCCTGTCTCCACTTTCAGAGAAGCTCCATCAAGACTCACGTAGCCTCTGCCCGAGTGGTGTGCCCAACCAACAGAAGCCGAGCCTTTCCCGACCTTGCCCGTCTTCACCTTGCCGTTGAGATGGTTCTGGTCGAGGGCTGTGGTTATGCGGGAGATATCGTCGCGCTCCCGGCGGATGTCGGAGCCTAGAGAAATTATGCAGTCCGGGAAGAAGAAGCTGGTTTTGAAGGCGTGAAGTCCAAAGCGGTTGAGTTCCATCGTCGTAACCATCTCATCCCCCGCAGTGAGGCCTCCCACGTGTGAGGAATTATTCTGCTTATCCTGCCTTTTGTCGCTGGTGTTGAGGGGTTTACCGTCCTCGTAGGACGTAACTCCGGGGAGTTTTC
>CAVJRU010000044.1:0-17429 GCA_963652025.1 bacterium | reverse complement strand
TTGCGTCGGGGCTTCGCGGAGCGTCGGGGCTTATTCCTTTTGATAGGATTGCGCTGTGGGGACTTCGCGCCCTTAGGCGCAAACTTCGGGGCTAACTAAAAAGCGGTCTGCTGCGCCTAGCTCCTAGCGAAAAATCTAAAAAGGTCGGCTAAAATTACTCTTAGCCGACCTTTTTAGTTAGTCTTATCACAAACTACTGTTTCTTGGCGTCGCGCTTTTTAAGATAGACGTTCAGAAGCGGAAGGAGGAAGGAGATGACAGAGGCGGTGAGCCAGAAAACTGAAACCGGTCCGAAGTCATACTCCACGATTTTTTCCACTCCGTCAACAATTGCAGTAGTTGCGTACTTGTCAATAAGGTGTCCGCTGATGACGTCCTGGGCACCCGCTGCCACATAGCTTGCCAGTCCTACAACCCCAAGAGCCGCTCCGGAAGTCTCTCTCGGGACGATGTCCACTGCCATAAGTCCTCCAAGGAAACAGATGAGCGCGCCCACTGCAGTTCCGAACAGAGCCATTGCCAATCCATTGACAAACACTGAGTTACCGCCATAGAGGAAAAGGGCGAAAGAGGAAGAAAGCAGAATTCCGCAAAGAAGAGCAGGAATATAGCGGTCGCCCTTGAAAAGCTTGTCCGAAAGCCAGCCGGAAAGCGCCGTACCAAAGATTCCGAGAAGTGCGTTGATGGAAACGATTGTGGTGGCCATCTCCAAAGAAAAATCCTTTGCCTTCTGAAGGAACAGCACGCCCCAACCATTCAGAGCATAACGGCTTATATACATAAACGCGCTTGCAAGCGCCAAAATCCAAACCTTAGGATTCTTGATGACTTCCCATTGCATACGAGCCACCTGTGAAGCCCTGCTTCCGGAAGTCTTTGAAGATGCCTTTTTAGCATCGTATTCCTCCTGAGTCGTTTCGCCGGAAAGCACCTCCACCGGATGGAGTCCCTTGCTCTGAGGAGTGTCGTGAAGCATAAAGAGGATTATCACGACTCCTATCACACCGGCCACTGCAGAACCGAAGAATCCGCACTGCCATCCCGCCGCAGAAACGATGAGTCCGACGAAAATGAAGGAGAGAAACTCTCCGAGGTTGTGAGCAAGGCACCAGAATCCGTAATAAGTACCCCTGATTTTAAGAGGGAACCACCGTGAAAGCGACACCACGCAAGGAGCCGCCCCCATAGACTGTCCCCATCCGTTGATACCCCACATTATGGCGAACAGAATGAATATGAACGCATTGGCAGCCCCTGCCCCGGCAGCCTCCAGGCCGAGCAGACCCATAATGGCATTTGCGGCCGTGGAGATTATCAGGCCGGTTGCCATAAAGCGCTTTGCATTGCAGTAGTCTCCCAAGAATCCGTTCAGGAACTTTCCGATAGCGTATGTAAAAAGAAGACAGGACCCGATTACTCCCAGCTGAGAAGCCGTAAGGAATCCACTGTCGATAATCGGCTGCTTCATCACATTGAGCGAAGTGCGGCAGACATAATAGAGTCCATATCCGAGGGTTATTGCAAGAAAGGACTGAAAACGGAGTTTCTTGTAGGCCTTCTGTTCCTCTTCAGGGTTTTCATAACGCGGAGCAGAAGCTTCGCTGATCTTAAAAAAATTCAGAAATTTATTCGACATTGTTTATTAGTTTTCGTTCATCAGAAAGTGCACATTTCCGAGGAAATCGCGCCCCGGCGAAAATGCAGACCGCAAATTTACGAATATTTAAGAAACACAGCGACACAAAATAACGTCTCGGACATAATATTTCGCGTCAAATTCGGCTAAAAGTTTTAAAAAGAGAAAAATCTGTTCAAAAAAAAGAAAAACTTTTCCTGAACCCTTGCGGGGGTCTTTCGTGAACGCGAACTTAGAGGGCGATTTATTTACGCTGAATATGGGTAAGGAAATTTTGAAATCGTCGTTTGCCGTGGGGGTGATAAGTCTTGTATTCCTCATCGTGGGCTATCAGGCGGCATTGTTTGTTCACAGTGCTGCAGTGGCGCGCATAGCCGCCGACAGGGACTGTCCCGACACGGTTTTCCTTGCCCGGGGCGCAGAAGAAGAGGCTGTGGAGACCGAGGGGACAGAGCGCAAGAGCGGTGGCAGGGACGGGTCAAAGGGGAGCAGTTCTAAGAGAAACAGTTCCAAAGGGGACAATGAAAGCGAATCAGGGAGCAAGGGCACAGCTAATAAAAGCGGAGACTGGAAAGTGATAGAGAGGCGAAGCGGGGCAAAGTCGGAGGCGGGAAAGGCTGTGCGGGAGAAGGTGCCAAGGCGTAAGGTGGAGTCGTTCCGCTTTGACCCCAACTCTGTAAGCGTCGAAGACCTCCAGAGGCTGGGCTTTTCGCCAAAACAGGCTCAATCAATTGACAATTACCGACTTAAAGGCGGCCGATTCCGTCGGAAGAGCGACTTCGCAAAATCCTTCGTGGTCTCAGACTCAATCTACCGCCGTCTTGAGCCCTACATAGACATCCCGCGAGTGGACCTAAACACAGCGGACTCCGCAGCTTTTGACGCGCTGCCCGGCATCGGGGGATATTTCGCGCGGAAGATGGTGGAGTACAGAACCAGACTTGGAGGCTATTCCTACCCGGAGCAGCTGATGGAAATCAAGAACTTCGATAGGGAGAAATACGACAAGATGTGCGACCTTGTCTATGTGAATCCGCACACCGCAACCCCCTACCCGCTCTGGACTCTCCCGGAAGAAGAGCTGAAGCGACACCCCTACATAGGCTCCGCCGCTCACGGAGTAGTCCTCTGGCGGGAAAGCCAGCCGAAAGAGAAATGGAGCGTAGAGCAGCTTAAAGCAAACCGCATTCTGAGCGAAGAAAACGCCAAAAAACTCTCCCGCTGCCTTCTTGCTGACCCATAAAGTATGCTTTACCATACTTTCTCTTGTTTTTTATCTGATTTGTCCATATATTTGCGTCAAAAGTACAATATAGCATACTATTATGGATTTAGCACAAATCATCAAAGAACGAAGAGACAAATTGGGCATATCTCAAGAAAGCCTTGCGCAGATGGCGGAAGTTGGAATAGCCACTCTTAAAGACATCGAACGGGGAAAAGGCAACCCTCGCATTTCTACAATAGAGAAGATTATGGAGGTTCTTGGGCTGGAGATGGTATTTCGCATCCGTAAAACTGTCTAAGTTTCAAGAATATGCGCAGTCTTGACATATATTGCAACTCCCTTCTTGCCGGAAGGCTGACGGAAGAGATTCCCGGAAGTTCATATTCTTTCGAATACAATGAACAATATCTGCAGCGGCCTGATTCAGAGCCAATTTCAGCGACACTGCCGCTATCACCCTCAGTTTACAGAGCCCGGGCACTGTTCCCGTTCTTTGCAAATATGCTCCCCGAAGGAGTTAACCGAAAAATAATCTGCCGCGAGAAGAAAATCGACGAAAGCGACCTGTTCGCTCTGCTGTCGTGTTTCAGCGGCGAAGACATAATAGGAGCCGTCTCAGTTAAGATACCTGAAAATGATTGAAATACACTCTTGTCCGTCCGCACTGTCGGAAGGATTTGACACCTACAGCCCTACAGCCAGGAAGAGACTCTTCGGCGGAAAGAAAGTCTCACCCATTCTTGATTTCGGAATAGACAATTTCCGCCAGAGGGAGGAAATCATCGGAGCAATAAACCGTATCTCCGTATCGGGGGTGCAGGAGAAATTTCCCTCAGTCATCAAAGGTGGAAGAATATGCCTTGCAGCGGAAGGAGAGAGGGCTACGCACATCCTGAAACCGGCACCGTGGGACGAAACAATCTCGACAAGAAGACAAATTCCCGCAAACGAAAACCTGACGATGCAGATAGCCTCACAGGTCTATGGCATTCGCACGGCAGCTAACGGATTGTGTTTCAGCCCGTCTGGAGACATCATATATATAACGAAACGCTTCGATTTGCGCGGGGACGGCAGCCGTATCGCCCAGGAAGACTTCGCATCGCTCACCGGCAGGGACGAAGCCACCGGAGGAGTCAACTACAAATATGACGGCTGTTATGCTGACATAGCGGATGCAATCCGCCGCTACATTCCTGCCTGGAGAGTTGCGATGGAGGAATTTTTCCGCATAGTGACATTCAACTACATCTATGGTAACGGCGACGCCCACCTGAAGAATTTTTCAATAGTCAAATCCGGTGAGGATTACCTTCTATCTCCAGCCTACGACCTCCTGAACACGGCAATCCACATTGACGGAGACGATTTCGCCCTTAGCGGAGGACTCTCCCCCGTTCTCGAAAAATCAGACATCTACGAAAAGACCGGACATCCCTGCCGAGAGGATTTTGAAAGTTTCGGAAGGCTAATAGGTTTGAACGACAAGCGGATAGCGGCAGTGCTCAATCCTTTCGTCACACTGCCGGAGTCAGCAACCCTTCTTATGAGCAATTCGTTCCTCAACGAGAAGATGAAACGCTCATACCTCCGCACCGTAAAAACCAGAATTCAACGATTTTGCCGAGGGAACTGTTCTTTGTAGTCGGTGCAAAAGGGACTAACGGTTAATGAAGAGGCTGCGGCAGAGGGCGGGGATGTCCGGGATGCGGACCACTTCTATGTCTGCTGACGGAAGCGACTCGGCCGCGAAAGAGGAGATGTAAATCTTTTTGTATTTGAGTCTTGCCGCCTCGGCGACCCTTCTCTCAGTCTGAGCGACAGGGCGCACCTCCCCGCTAAGACCCACTTCGCCTGCGAAACATACGTCCGACGGAATCGGGAAATCGATGTTTGAAGAAAGGATTGCGCTCACGATGGCGAGGTCGCAGGCCGGTTCGGTGATTTTCAGACCGCCGGAGATGTTGAGAAAGACATCCTTGATGCTGAGTTTGAAGCCGGCGCGCTTTTCCAGCACAGCAAGAAGCATATTGAGGCGGCGGGTGTCAAAGCCTGTGGCCGAGCGCTGAGGCGTTCCATAAGCCGCAGTGCTCACAAGTGCCTGAACTTCAATAAGAAACGGACGGGTTCCGTCAAGCACCGCGCCCACAGCCACGCCGCTGAGATTTTCGGCGTGCATCGGAACAAGAAGCTCCGAAGGGTTAGGAACTTCGACGAGTCCAGTGCCCGTCATCTTGAAAACCGCAATCTCCGATGTGGAGCCGAAACGGTTCTTTATGCTCCTCAAAAGCCTGTACGCTCCCCTGTTGTCGCCCTCGAACTGAAGCACCACGTCCACGATGTGCTCAAGAATTTTTGGACCCGCGATGCTGCCCTCCTTCGTGATGTGACCGATGAGGATGACCGGAATGCCGGTTTCCTTCGCAAAGCGGAGAAGCATAGCCGCGGTCTCTTTAATCTGGGAAACTGATCCCGGAGACGACTCTATGTTCTGGGAATACATCGTCTGCACCGAATCCACGACCATAAGGTCCGGATGAATGGCGGTCGCCTCGGCGATGATGTCCTCCATCAGAGTTTCGCTGTAGATAATGCAGTTCGAATAGTCGGAAACGTTTCCGCCTGAGAGCCTGTCAGCGCGGAGTTTTACCTGCTTTGCAGACTCCTCGCCGGTCACATAGAGGGTTTTAAGGTTCGGACAGCCGAGCGGAATCTGAAGTGACAGAGTGGACTTTCCGATGCCAGGCTCTCCGCCCACAAGCACCAGCGACCCTTCCACCATCCCGCCTCCGAGAATCCTGTCCAGTTCTGCGTTGTGGAGGGATATTCGGGACTCGCTTCCTGTCTCTACAGTGGAAAGCGGAAGCGGTTTCGACGTGCCGCTTCTAAGTGCAGAATTCACGCTCAGGGCACCTCCAGAAGGCTTTTTACCCGTAGCCACAGTCTCTTCCACCATTGTGTTCCACTCCCCGCAGGAGGGGCATCTGCCCATCCACTTAGGGCTTTCATTTCCGCAGGAAGTGCAGAACCAAGAAGTCTTAACCTTATTCGCCATAAGAATTCAAATTACATCAATAACGCAAATTTAAGGAAAAATGGTGGTATGTGACCGATGAGAAAAGAGGATTTAGACCAAAAAGGGATTCTAAAGGTTTTTGTTTAAGATTTTTGAGGATAAATCCACGTTCGAAGAGGGAGCATACTAAAGGTATGTGACCGATGAGAAAAGAGGATTTAGACCAAAAAGATAAACAAAAAAAAAGATATTGTTGGGAAACAATATCTTCGAAGCGATTGAACGCTTTACGGCAACGGTCTCACTAGAAACCCAGCCGCGTGCAGTTCCCCTCAAAAGGGGCGCCAATTACTCAGCAACTACAACAGTGCTGTCGCAAGCTGCGCAGCAAGTTGAATCGCAGCAACCGCAGCAAGTTGAATCACCGCAGCACTCAGTGCAAGCTGACTCTTCAGCTGCCTTTTTGTCGTTGCAGCATTTGCAAGAAGCAGCAGAGAGCATAAGGGCTACAACTGCCAAAGACATAACTACCTTTTTCATAGTTGAAAAAAAATACTTAGTTAAACAAACCTTTTCTATCACGGGCAAAGCCCGCTTCTAACGAGCCGCGAAAGTACGCATAATTTGTGAATGTGCCAACTTTTTTTGAATTTTATTTCAATTTATAAGCCGGCACAGCCACCTAACGCGCTTGAGGAAGCACCTTGTCAAGGTGTAACACCTCCAAATCGTGAACCTTTCCCCCGTCGATATGAAAGCGAAGTGCCGTTCTTTCAATGTGAAAGCCCTGCAAGCCGGCAGCCCCCGGGTTCATAACAAGCATATTGAAATTCTTGTCATAAATGACTTTCAATATGTGAGAATGGCCACAGACAAAGATATCAGGCTGATAACGCATCAGAAGGGCGTAGGCCGAACGGTCATACTTTCCGGGATAACCCCCGATGTGGGTCATCAGCACCTTCATCCCCTCACACTCCCAGAAGCGGTGCAGAGGATAGTCGTATCGGAGGTCGTAGTTGTCGCAGTTTCCGCACACCCCCACGAGAGGCTTGAAATCGGCGATGGCGGCGGCAGTCTCAAAACCGCCGCCGAAGTCGCCGGCGTGCCAAATTTCGTCCACAGGCGAAAGGAACTCGCGGAGCGGAGCATCAAATACCCCGTGCGTGTCTGAAATCAAACCTATGTACATTATGCTTCGGAATGCGCAAATGTATTAGTCAACGACAGCCCTGGAAGTGGTGTCAACAACAACCTTCACTGCCTGAACGCCATCCACGAGCTCGCCTTTGTAGCTAACTGTGATTGAAGAACCGAGAAGGAGTCCGTTAGCCTCTGTCTTGTCAGCGTCAACGGTTGAGAAGGTTACAGGCTCAGCGCCCTCTGCCTTAACGGTTACAGTATTCATTGAAGCATCCTCAATTACACCGGTGAGAGTCTTCACATCATTTGAAGCGCAAGCGGCCATAAGAAGAGCTGCGCAAGCGATAGCGATTTTTTTCATAATTACGATTTATATAGATTAAACATATTTTCTTTCGGGGAAGAGGGAGTCACACTACAGGGAGAGCTGATTATACACCGCTTGGACAGAGAGCAGAGCCGCCGTCTCGGTGCGAAGGCGCGAGGGACCCAGATGCACCGGAACAAAGCCATTGGAGAGTGCCGCCTCTGCCTCCGCCTTTGAAAAATCGCCTTCAGGACCAATCAGAACCGTAATTTCCGGGACAGGAGCCTCTGAAGCGAAACTCCCCGGCACATCTTCAGCGTAGGCACTCACGCGGGAGAGTGAACAGCCTTCCTTCTGAAGAAACTCCGAGAGAGCCTCCCGGATGGACCGACGAGGATGCCCCCCATCCTCAAAACAGTAGGCGATGAGCTTCAAAGAGGAGTTACATCCAGCGACAAAATCCCTTACGCTGACTTCGCCCCCAATCTGGGGCACAGCTGCCTTGAGAGACTGTTTCGAGGCTGAAAGGACCACCTTCCGGAGTCGCTCAGCATTAACCTTGCGCCTTTCGGAATGTTCCCCGATAACGGGCACGATGCAGTCCACGCCAATCTCTGTGGCCTTTTCTGCAAACCACTCGTAACGGTCGGAGTTTTTGGTCGGGCAGACGGCCATCGTAAGGTTGTAGGGATGAGCGCCCCAGTTCTCCTCTTGAGAGAGAACCTCCGCCTCCACACTTTTGGAAGAAGTGCTAAGGATGCGGCAGCGATAGAGTCCTCCCGCGCCGTCAATGACACAGATCTCATCCCCTGCCCGGTGCCGAAGCACACGGACGCAGTGCGAAGCCTCATCATCCCCGAGGCGGCAAACACCGCCCGCAATATCCTCTGAATAAAACAGTTCCATAAAACACATTTTTAAGTGCAATCAGCACTGCCATCGCTCCCGATGTTATTTCCGAATAATCACGAACGATGAATCCAAACCCACCTTGATGATGGAAGAGGACTTTCCGGTCGCGCCCTTCTCAAGGGCAGGGTCAACCGTGTAGTCCACAGCCTCGCGGATTGCAGGGGTAATCTCCGAGAATGACTTCGGAGTCGGCTCCCCTGAAATGTTCGCCGAGGTTGACACAATCGGCCTTCCGAGCGAGTGGACCAGGTCCTTGCAGAAATCCATCATCGGGATGCGGATTCCTACCGAACCGTCCTCGGCAACCGTATTGTGGGCAAGAAGACTCTTGTCGGCTGCCGCGCCGGCCTCGCCGCAAAGTGCTCCGGGATAAATGATTGTCATCGGAGAATCATTCACCTCCACAAGCTGCTGGGCAGCCTCCGGAATCTCGCGGACAAAACGGCAAATCATATCCAGGTCCGAAGCTAGCAGGACCAGAGATTTGCTGTCTGCGCGATGCTTTATCTCATATATTTTCGCAACAGCCTCAGGGTCAGTAGCATCGCAACCAAGTCCCCAAACTGTATCTGTCGGATAGAGCAGGACACCGCCCTTTCTGAGAACCTCAAGCGAGCGTTTCAATTCTTCCTTATTGTATTCCATATTTTATGTTTGTTAAAATCGGATAATGGTCCGAGTATTTTTCTCTTATAGTCTTGTGGGAAAGCGGCGTCCAGTCCTTTGGGACAAAGACATAATCAATCCTCAGCATCGGCCAGAATGCGGCATAGCTCGCCCCGAGCCCTCTGCCGGCCTCGACGAAAGTGTCCTTTCTCCCCCGACTTATGCGGTGGTAGGTGTAGGACATTGGGTTGTCGTTAAAATCTCCGCACACAAGAGCCTCCACCGGGCATTCCTCAATGTGTTCGAGAACGGCGTTGACCTGACGGGGACGCCTCAAGAGGGACTTGCGGTATTTATTTTCAGTGTTTTGCAGCTGCTCCTTGTCCCCAGTGAGGGATTTCCAGATGTTTGAAAGAGAAATCGCGTAACTCTCAAAGTGACAGTTATATACGCGGAACCTTTCCCCGGATGGGAGACTATAGTCGGAATAGAAGGCGAGGTTGCGGCTTTCGTCGAAAAGGATTTTCCCCTTGCTGCGGGCAGGGAAACGGCTCAGGGTCAGATTGCCGCTGTAGCCCCGGCCGCATTTCATCACATAGTACTCGACTCCATAGCCCGGAAGATGCTTTTTCACATAGTTCCGAATTCTCGAAGGATCGGGTGTAAAAAATTCCTGCAGACAGATTATGTCCGCGTCCTGACGGCGAAGGAAGGCAAAAATCGAGTCGCGTCTCTCTTCCCGCGAGGAGCATTTTTTCTTGTAGGCGAAGCGGTCCACATTGTAGGTCAGCAGTTTAACCCCGCTGACGCCCCCAGACGCCCCATCCGCGGCCCCGTCTATCTTTTCAACTGCAGCCACGGTGTCCTTCTTCCCGGCTCCGCCCACCTGGACATAGCGTCCGATAAAGAACAGGGACGGAAGAAGAGCGAGCAGAGGAATCACAAGAAGACGCGACCTCTTGACGCAGGCCCACACCAGAAGCACGAAATTAAGAAGCGCAACAGGAAAAAACAGAAGGCCGAAAATGGACAGGACCCAGACTTTCTCCGGATTTACGACGACGCTGACGTAGGAAAGCAGCAGCAAAAAAGCCGCCACCGCCATAACCACCCCTGCGGAAATTCCGAAGAGAAGGCGACGGGCTGTCAATTTGCCTTTATTTCTGCTTTTTTTTCGAGTCATATCGTATAATTTTCACAGGTGCGCTGAATGCTTCCCCCACGCGGGCTGAGACCGGCAGATTAATTATCGTAAGTGTACATCTTGTTCCCGCGTTTCCACCACAGGATGAGCAGGAAGCCGAAGAGCATACCTCCGAGGTGGGCAAAATGAGCGATGCCGCCACCCATTCCGGTCACTCCGGTAATGAGCTCGATGGCTGCGAAAATAATCACGAACCACTTTGCTTTCAGGGTGACAGGAGGGAAAAGAAGGGTCATCCGGGATTCCGGGAAAAGCATTCCGTAGGCAAGAAGGAGTCCGTAGATGGCTCCCGAAGCGCCGACGGTCGGAGTGATGTAGAGCCTCTGAAGCGAAGAAAGCGCGCTTGAAGCTGTCGCCACATCAGCAGAGGAAATTCTTGATGTCCACCACAGAGCCTGAGCCCACTCGACCCCCGTATGGAGAGCCGCAGCGCCAAGACCGGTCACAAAGTAGAAAAGCAGAAACTTTTTCGGCCCCCAGACTCTCTCCAGCACACTTCCAAAGAAAAAGAACGTGTACATATTGAAGAAGAGGTGCCAAAAATCCCCGTGCATAAAAAGGTGTGTGACAGGCTGCCACCAGTGGAAATACTGCGATGAAGGGTAAAAGAGAGAAAAAGTCTCGTACATAAAACCCGGTCTTAGAGCCGAGATAGCCCACACCAGAGTATTGATTATTATTATGTTGAGCGTCACAGGAGGAATGTTGGAAAAAAATCCTCTCCCGCCGCCGTTAAATCTGATTTGCATAAAAACTGGCTTTTTGCTTGATTCTAAAATTTCTTGTCCAAATCGTCTGAGGATATGATTATCATCGTTTTGCGACCTCCTGCGGTGTACTCCGGGTTGGTGCTGGAAAGCAGAGCGGAGACAAGTCTCTGAGCCTGCTCCACGTTATGCACCCCCTCATAGTTTGCGGCTCCGAGGAGGGAGAATTTCTGCGCCATATCCTGCGCCATAATCTCCGAAAGCGACGAGTGGCCGTCCTGAAGCAGCAAAAGCATATCCGCAACCATAGTCCTCACCGGGCCCTCCTCTGAAGGGTATCCGGCAGGCACAGCATTCACCGAAACGGTGTCCGTGCCTATCGGGGTTATGTCAAAACCATATTGCGAGAGCATCTGGACATTCTCCTCAAAAATCGGGATATTCTCCGCGCCCACTCTCACCGAAACAGGGAAAAGAAGTTTCTGGCTGAAGTTTTCCCCCGAGGCAGTGCCTGAAACAGAAATGAAACGGTCAAAAAGAATCCTCTCCATCGCCCTCTTGGCGTTCACGACCATAATGCCTGATTTTGAATTCGTTACAACGAATTTGCCGTGAACCGTAAGGTAACTTCCTGACGGGGAGAAACTCTCCTCGAAGAGTTTTCCGTAATCCTGGGTCTGCGGGATTACTCCCTGCGTGTAGCTGCCGCCTTGAGAGCCGCCGGAAGAGCCGACCGCTCCGCGAACGCTCAGCGGCGAAGGCACGTCGTCAGCAAAGCCGTCGTGGTCGAACGGATTGTAGCCGCTGTCCACATACACGGGCTCTGAGACCCCTCTATATTCCTCAAAGTTTTTTCCAAGCGTCGGCAGTTCCGGAGTGTCCGTAAGGTTGAAATCAATCGCCGTTCCGAAAGAGCTCCTTCCCAAAGTCTCTCTCACACAAGCATATAGCGTCTGAAACACCAGCGAATCGTCCTCAAACTTTATCTCGGTTTTCGTCGGATGGATGTTGACGTCAATCCCGTGCGGGTCAATATCGAGGTAGATGAAATATGTCGGAGTCACCCCATCTGGAATCAGTCTCTCATAGCCCTTCATCACGGCTTTATGGAGATAGGGGCTTCGGAAATAACGCCCGTTCACAAAAAACATCTGGTTCCCCAGGCCCTTTCTCGCCTTGTCAGGACGGCCGATGAACCCGGTTATGTTCACAAGGGATGTCTCCACCCCCATATCCACCACTTCCGAAGCGATGTTTGCCCCGGCAATATCCTGAATGCGGAATTTGAGAGACTTCGCGACTTTCAGAACATAGATTTCCTTGTCGTTATGGAGAAGAGTGAAAGCTATGTCAGGACGGGTGTATGCAACCCTCTGGAATTCAGTGACTATATGCTTGAGTTCGACGCTTTCGCTCTTGAGGAACTTGCGCCTTGCGGGGACATTGTAGAAAAGGTTTCTCACCGAGAAGTTCGACCCCTTGGGACTCGCTGTAGGAGATGTGGAAACAAGCTGAGAATCAGCGAAATCCACCTGCACACCCAGTTCATCCTCGGCGCGGCGGGTTTTGAGCGTCACTTCGGCAACGGCGGCAATCGACGCGAGAGCCTCCCCGCGGAATCCGAAAGTCCCGATGTTCATCAGGTCGTCAGCCGTGACGATTTTGGAAGTCGCGTGCCTCTCGAACGCGAGCACGGCCTGAGACGGAGACATTCCGCAGCCGTTGTCGATGACCTGAATAAGCGTACGCCCGGCGTCGCGGATAATGACGCTCACCTGCGTCGCACCGGCGTCCACAGCGTTCTCCATCAGCTCCTTCACGACAGAAGCGGGCCTCTGCACGACCTCTCCGGCCGCAATCATATTTGCTATATTACTCGGAAGTACCTTTATATCCGGCATAATGCGCTTATTAAATATTTACTTTTCCCTCTTACCGGACAAACATAAGAGGATAATATTTGGCTATGAGGTAGATGACAACAAAAGCAAGAATCAGGGACACGAAACCGAGGATTTTCTGAACCTTGCTGGCTCCGCGGGTCTTCTGGTAGTGCCCGTTTCTGAGGCTGCCCCTGACGTACATTCCCGGAGTGTAAGACTGTTTATCCTTCGTTCCGTCCACCTCTCCGAACTTCTCCTTAAGTGCTTCTTTCTCAGGGTCATAGTACCGAGGACGATAGTTGAACACGCGGTGCTCGCCCGAACCGAAGAAGCTGAAATTGAATATGCCCATAACGTAATATTTTCTATTTTCCTATTTTACACGGTCCTCCCCCTCAAGAAGGAGCGTCGTAACCTGCAAATTTACATAAAAAATCATTACTTTTGTCAGCGAATGGGGCTTTCTTGCCAAGTATCTTGGTCCCCTCCCGAAACAAGAACGTATTATAAACGCATTAACTGCATTATGGCAAATTTCAGAATAGGCAACGGATATGACGTGCACGCGCTCGAGGAAGGACTTCCGATGTGGCTCGGCGGGGTGCAGATTGAGAGCCCGACGGGCTTTGTGGCGCACTCGGACGGCGATGTGGCGATTCACGCGCTCTGCGACGCCATTCTCGGAGCACTCGCCCTCGGAGACATCGGAAAGCACTTCCCGGACACCTCCGAGGAGTTCAAAGGGATTGACAGCAAACTTCTTCTTGCAAAGGTAAGAGACCTCGTGGACGAAAAAGGCTGGAGACTGGGCAACGCGGACATCACCATCGCCCTCCAGAGCCCGAAAATCGGAAAATATGTGCCCGAGATGCGCTCCACCCTCGCCGGAGTCCTTGGCTGCGACGAAGACCAAATCAGCGTAAAAGCCACCACCACGGAACACCTGGGGTTTGTCGGCCGCGGCGAAGGCTGCGAAGTCTGGGCCACAGTCCTGCTGGAATCGAAATAATCAGTTGACGCCCTCAGTCACGCCTTTGGACGGGAACTTCCAAAAGATCAGCAGGACAATGAGCATCGTCAGGATTTCGGAGGTCGGGACGGCTAGCCAGGCGCCTCTCACCCCGAGAAAGTGCGGGAGGATGATGAACGCGGCAATCATAAAGACGAAACTGCGCAGAAGAGTGACGACCGTTGCCGCCTTTGCCCTTTCCACGCTCTGGAAATAGCTCATCGCAATCACATTCACCGCGAACGGGATAAACCCGGCAGAGAACAATCTAAGTCCATCTACTGCAATAGGATACGCGGCATCGGAAGGTGTAAGGAACATCCTCACCACCCATTCCGCCCCAAGCAGCGAACACAGGACAATCACCACCCCGTAAACCAGCGCCGTCTTCATCGAAACGTTCAGAGCCGCCCGGGTTTTATCTCCCCTCTGCAGACCGTAATTGTAGCTTATAATCGGCTGAGCCGCCTGCCCCATCGAGTTGTTTATCATAAAAACCACAGGGAAAAGATAGCACACGACGCTGAACGCCGCCACACCGCTATCTCCGCAAAGTCGCGCAAACACAAAATTTCCGCACATCATAAGGCAGGCCACCGAAAGCTCGGAAATGAGCGACGAGGCCCCCAGCCTGCACATATACCCGACATTTCTAAAGGTCAGCGAAAGCCCCGTGCGGGTGAGCTTGAAACGAACGAAATGAAGGTTGTGCGAACTCTTCGAAAGATAGGCGATATTCATCACCATACCCACCACAGTGCCTATGCCGGTTGCAATGGCGGCACCCCAGATGCCCCAGCCGAGGGGAAAAATGAACAGCCAGTCCAGAAAAACGTTGAGCGCGGACGCCGTAATGGAGGAGGCCATCGCGAATTTCGGTGCTCCGCTCAGCCGGATGAAAAACTCCCCGGCAATCAGAAGGCCGTTGAAAGCAAGAAAAGGGACATATCCCCAAAGGTAGGCCTTTGCAAGGGGCATAAGAGTCGGGGAACAGCCGAAAAGACGCAGAGTCTGCTCCGGGAAAATGAGAGCGAGGGCGGAGATGAGGAGCTGGGAGATGGCCGCTGCAATCATTGCCTGAGTGGTCACGATTCTGGCCGTCTTTTCCTTGCCGTTGGCAAGATGTATGGAAGCGACAACCGAGCCTCCGAATCCGAACATCAGGGCAAGTCCCGAAGATACAAGAAAAAGCGGAGCCGCGATGTTGATTGCCGCAAGGGCGTCGCTTCCCACTCCCTGGCCCACAAAAATACCGTCTGCTATCGTGTATGAAACCGCCGCAATCATCCCAAGAAGCGTCGGATAAAGGACCTTGCGGAAAAGCTCCCCGATGTTCTCCGAACTGAAATCGATGCTGTCTCTCATCTGTGCCATTCTTGATGTACTTTAATAATGTACTCTATAATGATATAGTATTCCTTTATATTAGGACTGCGCGCAATGGGAGAGGAAAATATAACCCACTAATACATAATTACTTACACGCACACATTCCCCTTAGGGCGCGCAAAGGTAGGACTTTTAATCGGAGTATGCAAAATTAAATCGCAAGCGCAGAAAATCGGAGCGCTCCGCCACAAAACACAGACACAAAGAGCCCTGCGCTGATTGTTGATAACTTTGTTAATAAGTCCTATCGGACCGTCTTGAATTTTAAGATTAGTGTTTCTAATTTTGTCCTCCCACACTCAACCGTGGCAAAACATCTGCAAAATAAAAAAAACTATATAACTATGGGTAGTTCAGACATTTACATCATCAAGCGCGACGGCAAGAAAGTTCCGTTCTCCGTGGACAAGATAAAGAACGCTATCAGAAAAGCATTCCTCGCTGTCGGCGCATTTGCAACTGATGATGACCTCACAACTATTCTCGCCCACCTGAGACTTAGCAACGGAATGACGGTGGAAGAGATTCAGAATCAGGTTGAAACGGCTCTTATGGCCGAGAAATATTTCAAAGTGGCTAAGGAGTTTATGCTCTACCGCCAGCGCCACGCCGAGGACCGCGACACCCGCGACAAGCTCAACTTCCTCATCGACTACTGCAACTCCGCCAACCCGGCAACCGGCAGCAAGTACGACGCGAACGCCAATGTGGAGAACAAGAACATCGCCACCCTTATGGGCGAACTCCCTAAACAGGGATTCATAAGGATGAACCGCAGGATTCTGTGCGACCGTCTCAAGGAAATGTACGGCAAGGAGCTCGCCGACAAATATATGAAGCTCCTCAAGGGCCATTTCATCTACAAGAACGACGAAACTTCGCTCGCGAACTACTGCGCCAGCATCACTATGTACCCGTGGCTCCTGAACGGAACCATCTCCATCGGAGGCAACTCCACAAGGCCTACGAACCTCAAGTCCTTCTGCGGCGGATTCGTAAACCTCGTGTTCATCGTCTCCAGTATGCTGAGCGGCGCCTGCGCAACTCCGGAGTTCCTTATGTATATGAACTATTTCGTCGGCAAGGAGTTCGGACTGGACTACTACAAGAGAGCTGACGAAGTGGTGGACCTCTCCCTGAAGAAGCGCACCATCGACAAGGTAATCACCGACTGCTTCGAGCAGATTGTCTATTCAATCAACCAGCCTACGGGCGCAAGGAACTTCCAGGCCGTGTTCTGGAACATCTCCTACTACGACCGCTACTACTTCGAGAGCCTTTTCAAGGAGTTCTATTTCCCTGACGGCAGCCAGCCGGACTGGGAGGGCCTCAACTGGCTTCAGAAGAGGTTTATGAAGTGGTTCAACGCCGAGAGGCTCAAGACTCCGCTCACCTTCCCTGTGGAGACGATGGCGCTCCTGACCGAAGGAGACGAGGTTCGCGACAAGGAGTGGGGCGATTTCACAGCCCAGATGTACTCCGAAGGCCACTCATTCTTCACCTATATGAGCGACAACGCCGACTCGCTTGCAAGCTGCTGCCGTCTGCGTAACGAGATACAGGACAACGGATTCAGCTACACCCTCGGTGCCGGCGGAATCTCCACAGGCTCGAAATCCGTGCTCACAATCAACCTCAACCGCTGCATCCAGTACGCCGTCAAGAACGGAATGGACTATGTGGCCTTCCTTGAGGACGTTACGGACCTCGTACACAAGGTTCAGCTCGGCTACAACGAGAACCTCAAGATGCTTCAGTCAAAGGGAATGCTTCCGCTTTTCGACGCCGGCTACATCAACATCGGCAGGCAGTACCTCACAGTGGGCATCAACGGCCTTGTGGAAGCTGCTGAGTTCCTCGGAATCCCTATCACCGACAACCCTCAGTACACCGAGTTTGTACAGAAAGTTCTCGGAACCATCGAAAGATACAACAAGAAATACCGCACCAAAGAGACCCTTTTCAACTGCGAGATGATTCCTGCGGAGAACGTGGGCGTTAAGCACGCGAAATGGGACAGGGAGGACGGTTATATGGTGCCTCGCGACTGCTACAACAGCTACTTCTACATCGTCGAGGACAACTCCCTCAACATAGTGGACAAGTTCCGTCTGCACGGCAGGAAGTACATCGAGCACCTGACCGGCGGCTCCGCGCTTCATATGAACCTGGAGGAGCACCTGAGCAAAGACCAGTACCGCCAGCTTCTGAGGGTGGCCGCTCACGAGGGCTGCAACTATTTCACTTTCAACATCCCGAACACCATCTGCAACGACTGCGGCTTCATCGACAAGCGCTACCTGCACGAGTGCCCTAAGTGCCACAGCAAGAATGTGGACTACCTCACGAGGATTATCGGGTATATGAAGAGGGTCAGCAACTTCTCGGC
>CAVJRU010000043.1:16776-18073 GCA_963652025.1 bacterium | reverse complement strand
CTGACACCGCTCTGGAGCGCACCTGTGCGAAGTTTCGCCGCCGGTTTACCTACCTCGAGGAGCACACCATCCGGCAGGGCCGCGACCTGCGCGATATGACGCTCGCTGAGATGGACGCCATCTGGGATGAAGCAAAAGAAAAAGGACTTTGAAAAAAGTCCTTTTTCTTTTGCTATTTCCCTCCCGATGCGCGGTACAGATGGTGTTATCATCTTTTTGCCACGATTGACGGCATAGGGAGAAAATTCGTAAATTTGTCTCCGTTTAAGAACAGTCTGTAATTATGAACAACGAATATCTGTCGGCTACGCCGATGCTTGACTACAACTCCGGGTGCATCGAAAAACTGACCCTCGAGCGGGGGTGGAGGGATATGCCTGAATTTGAAAGAATCCGTTCCATCTACGATTTTGTCCGGGATGAAATCCTTTTCGGATATAATGTCGATGACTCTATCCCTTCTTCCCGGGTTCTGGCGGACGGCTATGGCCAGTGCAACACAAAGGGAACGCTTTTTATGGCGCTTTTGAGAGCCTGCGGCATCCCTTGCCGTGTCCACGGATTCACTATAGACAAGCGTCTTCAGAAGGGGGCGATGTCCGGCGTGGTATATTTGAGCGCTCCCAGGGATATATTCCACAGCTGGGTGGAAGTCCTCCTTGACGGGAAATGGCTTGAACTGGAGGGATTCATACTTGATAAAGCCTATTTGAGCAGCCTTCAGGGCCGTTTCGCTGACTGCACAGGCGCATTCTGCGGATATGGAGTCGCCGTCAGTGACTTTCGTCATCCGAAAGTGGATTTCGACGGAAACTCAACCTACATCCAAAGCGAGGGAATTACCCGCGATTTCGGGATTTACCCCGACCCGGACTCCCTCCTGAAGGAACATCACCAGACGATGTCCCCCGTCAAAGCATTCCTGTACCGCCATCTCGGTCGCCATCTTATGAACCGGAATGTGAAGAAGATGAGAGGACGTTATTGATGATTTTCAGGAGTATGGTGCCGTAGCCTTCGGCTTTGGCGGGGCCTATGCCGCTGACAGAAAGAAGCTGCTCCGGGGTGCGGGGCTTCAGCGTGGCTATGTTGTCGAGGACTTTGTTCGAGAAGACGTGGAAGGCGGGAACGTCCAGCTCACGGGCTTTTTCAAGCCGCCAGGCTTTCAACGCGCTGAGAATTTGCAGAGAGGCGGAGTCCATCTGCTCGTTTCCCTCTGCCGAGAGCTTTGCTTCGCGCCTTGGCCTCCGGGCGGCTGGCTGCGAACTGCCGGGGAATCCTGCGGCGGATTGAGCAT
>CAVJRU010000043.1:0-16748 GCA_963652025.1 bacterium | reverse complement strand
CCTGCACCTGCCTGATGCCCTGCGCCTGTCTGGACGAAACCTGCAGGGCGGGATTTGACCCCCGGGGTGCGGAGAGGGGCGGAGTCGCGGCTACGGTCGTAGTCGAACGGGGCGTAATTGAGCGAGAAGGCAAGCTTCCCGGGGTCTGCTATGTGTGACTCGAGGTACTGCTCCACAGTGTTGTCCGTTATGAATGCGGAATTGCTTAGCGGGGAGCTCAGGACGATGCCTTCGAGGGAGCGGCAACGGCTCAGCGCCACGTATGCCTGGCCCGGGGAGAAGGCGGCGCGGGCGTCTATTACGGCACGGTCGAAGGTGAGTCCCTGACTCTTGTGGATGGTGATTGCCCAGGCCGGGCGCAGAGGGTACTGACGGAAACGGCCTATCGGGGTCGCCTCAATCACCCCGCTCTCCTCGTTCAGCTGGTAGCGGATGTTTTCCCACTCCATCGGCTCTGCGCTTACTATTGCCCCCGAGTCGGCCAGCCTTACCTTGAGAGAGTCGCGAGTGATGGAGAACACCTCTCCGAGGGTGCCGTTGATGAACTTCTTGTCAGGGTCGTTCTTAATGAACATCACCTGCGTCCCCTTTTTCAGAACCAATTGGGCTGCCGTTGGATAGGCTTCCGGAGGGAAAGTCCCGCTCACTCGGGCGTTGAAAGTGAATTCTTCGCTGCCGAGCCGCTCCATTTCGGTGCTGTTTACGCTCTCCACCATCCGGTTGTGAGTGACAAGACGGATGTAGTTGTCCTCGGGCTTTGGCGAAAATCCCGGGATGTAACGCGAGTTGAGTTCCGCGAGGTCTTCATCCGTTAGTGCTCCGACCCTTGCGCGGTTCAGGATGTCAATGAAATGCGGGTCGCTCTGACGGTAAACTTCCTTAAGTTCCAGGGTGCTGTAGTCCAGTTTCTGAAGGGCTTTGCTGTCAAAGAAATAGAGGGAAGGGTAGTGGGGGCGCAGAAGTTCCGCCTCCTCTCCGTGTGCAATCGGCGGGAGCTGCTGAAGGTCTCCGATCATAAGAAGCTGCACTCCTCCGAAGGGAAGGTAGCTGCGGCGTATGCGGCGGAGTTCCGCGTCGATGTGGTCCATAAGGTCTGCGCGAACCATCGAGACCTCGTCAATTATGAGAAGCTCCAGACGACGGATGAGGTCGAGCTTCGCCTTGCGGATGAAATACTGAGGCTGAGCGGAGACCACCCCCGGGACGTATGCCCCGAGCCCGAACTGGAAAAAGGAATGGATGGTCATCGCTCCGGCGTTCACAGCGGCAACCCCTGTCGGTGCAAGGACTATGTGGCGTTTTTTCGTGTGACGGACAACGTCCCTTAGGAATGTGGTTTTTCCTGTGCCGGCCTTTCCGGTGAGGAAGATGCTGTGGGTGGTTTTCTCGACTATATATCTTGCGAGGCAGATTTCACGGTTTTCCAT
This sequence comes from bacterium, assembly GCA_963652025.1. Lineage (GTDB taxonomy): Bacteria > Bacteroidota > Bacteroidia > Bacteroidales > UBA932 > Cryptobacteroides. The sequence goes on along the minus strand of CAVJRU010000043.1, from coordinate 15,321 downwards.
CGCTGCGTTTTTGTTACTTTATTTTCGCGAAAGGGAAGTCCTTTAGAAATCGCGAAAGAGGAGTTCATAGAATTTAGGACAAAACTAACGAAAATAGCCGACGAAATCAAAAAAATGTTCTTACCTTTGCCCCTCGGTTATGGAAAAAGTGCTTCATATATCTTCCCGAATGGGGAATGTCCGACTTTAGGAGGCGTAGAAACCTCCCAAATTTCGGAAAATTCGTTGCACTTTGCAGACTTTAAGGGGCGTCTGTTTTCGCTTCCGGGACTGTCTCCAAGGATTTGGAAAGACAGAGGAAGCCTCCCCGGAGTCAAGGTTAATTTCACATAAGTTCAGTTAGAATTTTCGCTCAATAATTGCAATTGACAATCTCGGTTTGTCTTGCCATTTGGGCTTGTATTGTATATATTTAATGGAAATTAAAGTCGTGGTGGCGTCTTCCGAACACCTTAAATATGCGGAAGAAATTTGTCAGGAGATCTACATCTCCTCGCTCGAAAGGAAAACGGGTATTGCAAACAGAACGCCCGAGTATATTCACGAGAAAATGCTTGCAGGCAAGGCTGTGATTGCTCTTGCCTATGCAGAAGGCTCCGAGCCGCGCTTTGCAGGGTTCTCCTACATCGAGTCCTGGGGCGGAAAGAGTTTTGTCGCAACATCCGGACTCATCGTCGCCCACGCCTTCAGAGGGATGGGCATCGCGAAGAAAATCAAGGAGCAGACCTTCCTTCTTTCCCGCAGGCTTTTCCCGGATGCGAAGATTTTTTCCATCACGACGGGAGCTGCTGTGATGAAGATGAACTATGAGTTCGGGTTCCGCCCGGTACCGTTCACCGAGCTCACCGACGACCCGGAGTTCTGGAAGGGCTGCGAGGGATGCCGCCATTTCGACATCCTCAAGAGTCACGACTACAAGATGTGCATCTGCACGGGCCTGCTTTATGACCCGAAGGAGCATCTTGAAATCCATCACCCAGAAGAAAAATAAAAAAACAAAAATATGGCAAAGAAAGTCGTAGTCGCGTTCAGCGGCGGATTGGATACATCCTACACCGTGATGTATCTTGCAAAAGAAAAAGGTTATGAAGTTTATGCGGCCTGCGCAAACACCGGCGGATTCAGCCCGGAGCAGCTTCGCACGAATGAGGAAAATGCCTATAAACTCGGGGCTAAAAGCTATGTAACTCTAGATGTTACAAAGGAATACTACGAAAAGAGCCTCCGATATATGGTCTATGGCAACGTTCTTCGTAACGGAACATACCCTATCTCCGTGTCTTCCGAAAGGATATTCCAGGGCATTGCGATTGCCCGCTACGCCAAGGAAATCGGAGCTGAGGCCATCGCACACGGCTCTACGGGCGCCGGAAACGACCAGGTCCGCTTCGATATGACCTTCCTCGTAATGTGCCCGGAAATGGAAATCATCACCCTCACCCGCGACGGCAACCTTTCCCGCAAGGAAGAGGTGGATTACCTCAATGCCAACGGCTTTTTCGCAGATTTTACCAAACTCAAATACTCCTACAACGTGGGAATCTGGGGAACCTCCATCTGTGGCGGAGAGATTCTTGACTCCACTCAGGGGCTTCCAGAGACCGCGTACCTCAAGCAGGTGAAAAAGCAGGGGACTGAGACACTTAGCCTCGGTTTCTCTAAGGGTGAACTCTGCTCAGTAAACGGCAAAAACTATGACGACAAAATCGCTGCTATTCAGGCAGTTGAGGAAATCGGCGCGGCTTACGGAATAGGGCGCGATATGCACGTGGGAGACACAATCATCGGCATCAAGGGCCGCGTGGGCTTCGAGGCTGCAGCGCCTATGCTCATAATCGGCGCACACAAATTCCTTGAGAAATTCACCCTATCCAAGTGGCAGCAGTACTGGAAGGACCAGGTTGCCAACTGGTATGGAATGTTCCTGCACGAGAGCCAGTACCTTGAGCCTGTGATGAGGGATATCGAGGCTATGCTTGAGAGCAGCCAGCGCGATGTGACCGGCACAGTGACGCTTGAACTTCGTCCTTACGGATTCTCTACCGTTGGCGTGGATTCGAAGAATGACCTTCTCAAGTCCAAACTCGGCGAGTACGGCGAGAGCCAGAAGGGATGGACCAGCGAGGATGCCAAGGGCTTTATAAAAATCCTCTCCACCCCGCTTCGTGTGTATTATGGGGCTCATCCCGACGAAGAAAACCTATAGGGCAAACCGACATATGGAAAAAATAAAAGTTGGAATTGTCGGCGGAGCCGGATATACGGCGGGTGAACTGATTCGCATCCTGGTGAACCACCCGGCGGTGGAAATCGTTTTTGTTCACTCCGAGTCCAGCGCCGGACGCCCTCTGTATGAGGTGCACTCGGGGCTTCTCGGGGATACGGACCTTAGGTTTTGCAGCGAATTCAGCCTCCGGGACATCGATGTGCTGTTCCTTTGCTCCGCGCACGGAAAAAGCCGCGAGTTTTGGACGAACAACGCCGCTCCGGCGGGCCTGAAGGTCATTGACCTTGCGCAGGACTTCCGGGACGAGAGCGAGGGCTATGTCTATGGCCTTCCGGAAATGCAGAGGGGGAAGATTCTCGGGGCGCAGAAAATTGCGAATCCGGGCTGCTTTGCAACCGCCATTCAGCTCGCCCTCCTGCCTCTAGCCTCAAAGGGACTCATCCGTTCCGATGTCAGCATCAGCGCCATCACGGGCTCTACGGGAGCCGGGGTGAAACCTTCTGCGACGACCCATTTCAGCTGGCGCAATAACAATATATCCGCATATAAAGTCTTTGAACATCAGCACCTTAAAGAGATAAGACGCAATCTCTCTCTTCTGCAGCAGGGGTTCTCGTCTGAACTTGACTTCGTCCCGATGAGGGGAGATTTTGCAAGGGGAATTTTCGCGGCGGTGCACCTTCAGTGTCCGCTTTCGGAGGATGAGGCACGGGAACTTTATAGAGAGTTCTACCGCTCTGCCGCTTTCACGTTCGTCAGCGATGCTCCTGTGGACCTCAAACAGGTGGTGAACACCAACAAATGCCTTTTGTCGATAGAAAAGCACGGAGAGAAACTCGTTGTCTGCTCGGTGATTGACAATCTTCTCAAGGGCGCCTCGGGTCAGGCGGTGCAGAATATGAACCTCATTTTCGGCCTCGGGGAGGATGAGGGCCTTCGCCTTAAAGCCTCTGCATTTTAGAGCTTTTTTATAGGTGCGTATGTGGCGCTTTCCCATAGGCGTGGGAGGGCTTTTTAAAAAGCGCGTGGCCTTTGGGAACAAAGGGAATTATATTTAAATCAAGAAGTTACGAATATGGATTTATTCAAAGTTTATAAATTGTGGGACATTGAGCCCGTCAGGGGCCTCGACACCAAGCTTTGGGACAAGAACGGAGTGGAATACACCGACCTTTATGGCGGACACGCCGTCATCAGCATCGGACACTGCCATCCGCACTATGTCAAGATGGTTTCGGAGCAGCTCACGCGTCTTGGATTTTACTCCAATGCCGTGCAGAACTCCCTCCAGAAGACTCTCGCGGAGAAACTCGGCCGCATCTCGGGCTATCCTGATTATTCGCTTTTTCTTTGCAACAGCGGTGCGGAGGCAAATGAGAATGCCCTCAAACTCGCTTCATTCGCAACCGGAAGAGCGAAAGTTCTCGCTTTCTCAAAATCCTTCCACGGAAGGACGAGCGGCGCAGTCTCTGCAACCGACAACCCCAAAATCCAGTCTCCGTTCAATAAGACCGACCATATAACTTTCGCCCCTCTCGGGGACACCGAGGCTGTGGAAAAGGCACTTTCCAGCGGAGAATACGCCGCCGTCATCATCGAGGGCATTCAGGGCGTTGCCGGAATATATGAGCCTTCGGACGATTTCTTCCGTAGCTTGAGGGCACTGTGCGACAAGTGGGGAACGCTTCTTATTGTGGATGAAATCCAGTCAGGATATGGCCGCAGCGGACTTTTCTTCGCTCACCAGCACTCCGGAGTGAGGGCAGACATCATTACTACGGCAAAGGGAATGGCTAACGGACTCCCGATAGGAGGCGTGCTCATCTCAGCGTCAATAAAGCCGGAGTACGGAATGCTCGGAACCACTTTCGGCGGAAACCACCTTGCTTGCACGGCTGCAATCGCTGTACTGGATGTGATTGAGAATGAGCATCTTGTGGAAAATGCGGCGAAGATGGGCGAGTATTTCAAGGAGGCTTTCGATGGAGCTGCCGGTCTGGACCCGGCGCTTAAGGAGTACCGTGGAAGAGGACTTATGATAGGTCTGGAACTTCGACCGGAGTTCATTGGGCTTCGTGACCGCCTTCTTTTTGAGAAGCATTTCTTCACGGGGGCAGCCGGCGCATCGGTCATCCGTCTTCTTCCGTCGCTTACGATCAGCAAGGAGACTGCCGACAGCTTTATATCTGCCTGGAAGGAACTTACGCGATAGAGCCCGAAGCATCTTTTAAGGGCGTTTTCACAAAATTCGGCAATAGAGGAAAACTTGCCGCATTTTTATTTGGACTTGGAGTTTTTTGAGATTAACTTTGCAACCCGAAATGAAGGAATTTACAACAATCTATCAGCTCGGCGACTTCGAGAGGGCACTTTCTGCAGCCCGCGAGGTCAAGGCCAATCCTTTTTCAGATCAATCGCTCGGACATAACAAGACACTGCTTCTGGTGTTCTTCAACAACAGTCTCCGCACACGTCTCAGCACGCAGAAGGCTGCTCTCAATCTTGGGATGAACGTCATCGTTCTGGATGTGAACCAGGGCGCGTGGAAACTCGAAACCGAGAGGGGAGTGGTGATGGACGGCGACAAGAGCGAACATCTTCTGGAGGCTATCCCTGTTATGGGAAGTTATTGCGATGCAATCGGAGTGCGTTCGTTCGCTAAGTTCGAGAGCAAGGCCGATGACTACAACGAAGTGATACTCAATCAGTTCATTAAATATTCCGGCAAACCTGTTTTCAGTATGGAGGCGGCAACCCGCCATCCTCTGCAGACTTTTGCCGACATAATAACCATCGAGGAGCACAAGAAAACTGCTCGCCCTAAGGTGGTTATGACCTGGGCGCCGCATCCGAAAGCGCTTCCTCAGGCCGTTCCGAACTCGTTTGCGGAAGGTATGGACTGGGCAGGATATGACTTTGTGATTGCAAACCCGGAAGGATATGACCTTTCGACGGAGTTTACCCGCGGGGCGAAGGTCACTCACAACCAGGACGAGGCGCTTGAAGGGGCTGATTTCGTGTATGCGAAGAACTGGGCGGCATTTGAAGGAGACAACTACGGAAAGGTGCTGTGCTCTGACAGGAACTGGACGGTTACGAGCGAGAAAATGTCCCTTACCAACAACGCTTTCTTTATGCACTGCCTGCCGGTGAGAAGAAATATGATTGTGAGCGACGACGTCATAGAGAGTCCGCAGTCACTTGTAATCCCTGAGGCTGCGAACAGGGTCGTCTCCGCACAGACGGTAATACGTGAGATTTTGAAATCACTCTAACGGGACGCTCTCAAGCAGCAGAACAAAGTAAATATATATACTCTTAGTATGGCAATTAAGGTCGTAAAAATAGGCGGAAACGTTGTGGATTCGGCGGAACTTCTGGAAAGGTTCTGTCGGGATTTTGCTGCTCTCGAGGGCGAAAAAGTCCTTGTGCACGGTGGCGGAAAGATTGCCAGCGACCTTCAGAGACGTCTTGGAATGGAGCCTCAAATGATTGAGGGACGAAGAGTTACGGACCCGGAGACTCTGCAGATTGTGACGATGGTCTATGCCGGGTGGTGCAGCAAGCACATAACCGCTCTGCTTCAGAAATACGACTGCAACGCTATGGGCGTTTCAGGCTGCGACGCCTCGCTCATAAGAGCCTCACGGCACGCACCGAGAACCCTTTCGGACGGGGTTACTGTCGTGGATTTTGGTCTTGTGGGAAATGTCTGCCCCGAGGGAGTGAACGCGGAGAGAGTAAGATGGATGCTTGAGGGGGGAGTGGTGCCGGTGTTCAATGCCATAAATCACAACTGCGCCGGAGACCTTCTCAACACCAACGCAGACACAATCGCTTCCAGCCTTGCGACGGCTCTTGGCGCGGAACTGGTCTATTGCTTTGAGAAACCTGGCGTGCTGCTGGATAGAAATGACCCGTCAAGTGTCATCCACGAGATGACCTTTTCCGACTTTAAGTCTCTCGAGGCCGAGGGGAAAGTCGCTGACGGGATGATTCCGAAACTTGAAAACTCTTTCAATGCTATTCGGGACGGTGCGAAGAGCGTTGTAATCAAACACTCCGGGGACCTGCTCCGCGAAGGTGCCGGAACGAGATTGAAACTTAGATAATTTGACCTTTGAAGGTCGCGAATAGAAGAATATAAACGAAGATGTCAGACTACGGAAAATATATAGAATTGCTTCGGCAGATGGTTCGCATTCCGTCCCAATCCTTTGAGGAAGAAGGAGTTGCGGGGGTAATCTGTTCTTTTCTGGAGTCGGAGAGCATCCGCTATGAGAGGAGACAGGGCAACATTCTCGCTTTGGGCCGACATTTCGACCCTGCGAAACCGACCCTGGCACTTGACGCACACATAGATACGGTTCCGGCGGCCTCGAGCTATACGCGCGACCCCTACGACCCCGGCAATGATCCGGAGACAGTTTGGGGACTTGGTTCGAATGATGACGGGGGAAGTGTCGCAGCGATGATAGCGGCCTTTTCCCGTTTTTACGATATTTCCCTTCCCGTCAATCTGATGCTCACTCTCACACGTGAGGAAGAGAGGTCGGGCCCGGACGGGGCGCGGTGGCTATACGGCGGCCTCAGCAAAGCCGCAGGCCTTGCCGCTGACCCGGTTTTCCCGCTTCCGAAGTGGGTCATTGTGGGAGAGCCAACGGGGATGAAGGCGGCGACTTCCGAAAAGGGACTGCTTGTTCTGGACGGAGAGGCTCACGGGGTGAGCGGGCACGCGGCCCGTGGGGAAGGCGTCAATGCCCTTTACATCGCTCTGGACGACATTGCGGCGCTTCGCGCTCATCGTTTTGAGAAAGTCTCCCCTGTGATGGGAGATGTGCACCTTAATGTGACTCAGATTGAGGCCGGAACGGCCCATAATGTAATCCCTGACCTGTGCCGGTTCGTCGTGGACATCCGTCCTACCGATGTTTACTCCAACCCGGAAATCCTGGAGGAACTTCAGGGCGTGTGCAGGAGCGAACTGCGGGCCCGCAACCTTGCAAACCGCTCCAGCGCAACTTCCAGGGATGGGGCGTTGTATGCCGCAGTGCGCTCTCTCGCCCTGCAGGAGTTCTCCTCGCCTACGACTTCAGACTGGATGAGGATAAGCGGTGCCGGGGTGGATGCGGTGAAGATGGGCCCTGGAGATTCTGCGCGCTCGCACCGTGCGGACGAATATATAAAAGTGAGCGAGATTACCGAGGCGATAGAAATCTATTCACGATTTATCGCAACTCTCGCCCGCAGCATATAGACGATTAAAAAAGAATACTACTATTATATGGCAACACTTTGGAATAAAGGAACAAGCGCAACGGATGCCGTTGAGGAGTTTACCGTCGGGAACGACAGGCAGCTGGACCTCAGACTCGCAAAATATGACGTTGAGGGCTCCAAGGCGCACATAAAGATGCTTGAAAGCATCGGCCTTCTCACCGGGGAGGAACTTTCCGTTCTTCTTGGCGGACTGGACGAAATCGCAAGGAGCATCGAAGAGGGCACTTTTACTCTCGAGGACGACGTTGAGGACATCCACTCTCAGGTGGAACTCTGCCTTACGCGCACTCTCGGGCAGGTGGGAAAGAAAATCCACTCCGGACGTTCCCGTAACGACCAGGTCCTTGTGGACATAAAACTTTTCCTTCGCGACGAACTTCTCACTCTCCGCGAGGAAACTCTCCGGCTTTTCCGCACACTCCAGAGTCTTAGCGAAAAATACAAGGAAGTCCTGCTTCCGGGCTACACTCACGCCCAGATTGCTATGCCTTCATCCTTTGGAATGTGGTTCGGAGCATACGCTGAGGCACTTGTTGACGATATGTCAATGCTCGGCGGGGCATACAGGGTCGTGAATCGCAATCCGCTCGGGTCCGCTGCCGGATATGGAAATTCCTTCCCGCTGGACAGGGATATGACTACCCGTCTTCTGGGCTTTGACTCTCCGGTCGTGAACAGCGTCGCGGCGCAGATGAGCCGTGGAAAAACCGAGAGGTGCGTGGCATCTGCTATGGGGTCAATCGCGTTGACTCTCAATAAGTTCGCATCCGACTGCTGTATGTATATGTGCCCGAATTACGGCTTTATCCATTTCCCTGACAACCTCACCACTGGGTCGAGCATAATGCCGCACAAGAAAAATCCTGATGTGTGGGAGATGGTGAGGGGAAAATGCAACAGGGTGCTTTCCGTTGAGAATGAAATTTCGCTTTTATGCAGCAATATGCCTCACGGCTATCATCGTGATTATCAGCTTCTTAAAGATATACTTTTCCCTGCTCTGACTCTTCTTCACGAGTGCCTTGGGATGACTGATTATATGCTCGGATACATTCAGGTGAACGAGCACATTCTGGATAACCCGATTTACAGCTACCTTTTCACAGTTGAGGAGGTCAACCGCCGCACTCTTGCCGGGACTCCGTTCCGCGAGGCTTACAAGCAGGTGGGGATTGAGGTGAACGAGGGGAGGTTCAAGTACTCGGGCGGCGAGACGGCGCAGCTCAGGGCATCGGACCTTGGACACACGCACATCGGAAGTCTCGGAAATCTGGGGAACGAGAGGATTGCTCAGTTGATGGAGACTGCGTCCGGTTGGGGAGCGGAGAAGCGGCAGAATTAAACTGCACCTGCGGTAAACGAATTAAGGCTAAAGCCTTGAAATAGAATTTTTTAGATATTAAACTTATATATGGCAAAAAAAGCAAAACTCCTTCTTGAGGGCGGCATCTCTATGGAGGGATGGAGTTTCGGGGCGGACTGCTCCGGAAGCGGCGAGGTGGTTTTTTCCACCGCAATGGTCGGCTACCCCGAAAGCCTTACGGACCCTTCCTACGAGGGGCAGATTCTCTGCGTAAGTTACCCTTTGATTGGCAATTACGGTATTCCTTCGGAGCAGAAGGACTCTTGGGGACTCTGCTCTACCTTTGAATCGGAGAGGATTCACACCCGTGGACTCATCATCTCCGACTACAGCGAGAAGTTCAGCCACTGGGACGCCGTAAAGAGCCTTGACGAGTGGCTCGCCGAGCAGGGCGTTCCGGGAATCTACGGCATAGACACCCGTGCGCTCACAAAGCTCATCAGAACACGCGGTGCGATGCTCGGAAAGATAGTTCCGGAAGGGGAGAGCGAGGATTTTCCTTTCTATGACCCGAACAAGGAGAATCAGGTTGCGCTTGCAAGTTGCTCTGAGCCAATTGAGTACGGCGAAGGAGATAAGACTGTGGTGGTCGTTGACTGCGGCATCAAGCACAGGATTCTCCGCTGCCTTCTTGACAGGGGCGTGAAAGTTGTCAGAGTGCCTTGGGACTATGATTTCAATACTCTCGAATGGGACGGACTTTTCATTTCCAACGGTCCGGGAAACCCTGCTCTCTGCACAAAAGCCGTGGAGCATATCCGTAAGGCGTACGAGGGCACAAAACCGATTTTCGGCATTTGTATGGGCAATCAGCTGATGTCGCTTGCCGCCGGTGCTTCCACCTACAAGCTTCCTTTCGGCCACCGCAGCCACAACCAGCCTGTGCGCGAGTGCGGAACTGCCCGTTGCTACATAACTTCCCAGAATCACGGTTTCGCTGTGGATGAGAAGACTCTCCCTTCTGACTGGGTGCCATATTTCGAAAATATGAATGACGGGACTAATGAGGGAATCAGGCACATTTCGAAGCCGTTTTACTCGGCCCAGTTCCATCCTGAGGCTTCCAGCGGACCGGTGGACACTGAATTCCTTTTCGACGAGTTCATCGCAAGGCTTTAATGCCGGTGGGGCGTACAAGTAGTTTTTTCTTATAGTTTTTTTGAAAATGATAGACACGAATATAAAGAAAGTTCTGGTGCTCGGTAGCGGAGCGCTTAAAATCGGTGAGGCCGGAGAATTTGACTACAGCGGTTCCCAGGCCCTCAAGGCTCTTCGGGAAGAGGGAATATCCACGGTGTTGCTGAACCCGAACATTGCCACTGTGCAGACCTCGGAAGGCGTCGCTGACAAGATTTACTTCCTTCCTGTCACCCCATATTTTGTGGAGAAGGTGATTGAAAAGGAGAGGCCACAGGGAATCCTGCTTTCCTTCGGCGGACAGACGGCGCTTAACTGCGGAGTGGAGCTCTACCGCTCCGGGGTGTTCGTAAAATATGGCGTCAAGGTGCTTGGAACGCCTGTTCAGGCCATAATCGACACCGAGGACAGGGAACTTTTCGTGGAGAGGCTTTCCGAAATCGGGGTTAAGACCATCCGCTCCCACGCCGCTTCTACTCTGGATGAGGCTCTTGAGGCGGCTCAGACCGTGGGTTATCCGGTCATTCTTCGCGCCGCATACGCTCTCGGAGGACTCGGTTCAGGTTTCTGCGAGAATGAGGATGAACTCCGCAAGACTGCTTCAAAGGCATTCGCCTTTTCTCCGCAGGTGCTGGTGGAAAAATCGCTCAGAGGATGGAAAGAGATTGAATATGAGGTGGTTAGGGACTCCTATGACAACTGCGTCACGGTCTGCAATATGGAAAACTTCGACCCGCTCGGAGTGCACACCGGAGAGAGTATCGTCGTGGCCCCGAGCCAGACCCTTTCCAATGCGGAGTTCCATTTCCTTCGCAAAACCGCGATTGACATCGTGCGTCACATCGGCATCGTCGGAGAGTGCAACGTCCAGTATGCTTTCAGTCCGGACGGAGAGGATTACAGGGTGATTGAGGTGAATGCCCGCCTGAGCCGTTCATCCGCCCTCGCTTCCAAGGCCACCGGCTATCCGCTTGCCTTCATCGCGGCAAAGCTCGGTCTGGGATATGGGCTTTTTGAACTCAAAAATGCCGTCACAGGCACCACTCCGGCCTTTTTCGAGCCGGCGCTCGACTATGTAGTCTGCAAAATCCCTCGCTGGGACCTTGCCAAGTTCAAGGGCGTTTCCCGTGAAATCGGTTCAAGTATGAAGAGTGTGGGCGAGGTGATGGCCGTGGGAAGGAACTTCGAGGAGGCAATCCAGAAGGGCCTCAGGATGATTGGACAGGGAGCGAACGGTTTTGCCTGCAACAAGCCATACAAAGCCGAAGACCTGGACGAGGCTCTGAAGAACCCGACAGACACCCGTATATTCGCAATCGCGGCTGCTTTTGAGAGCGGCTACAGCGTGGAGCGCATCAATGAGCTCACAAAGATAGACAAGTGGTTCCTCGACAAGCTTGAGAACATCGAGACGACCTACCGCGCCCTCGAGGGTTGCAAAAACCTTGACGACGTGCCGTCAGAGCTTTTCCACAGGGCTAAATGCCAGGGATTTTCAGACATCCAGATTGCCAGGGTGTTCGGCCTGAAAGAGTCCTCGGTGCGCGAAAAACGCCTTTCTCTGGGCCTTCGTCCGGTTGTAAAGCAGATTGACACTCTTGCAGCCGAGTTCCCTTCCGACACGAACTACCTTTACCTCTCCTACAACGGAACGGAGGATGACGTCAAGTTTGCGAGCGACGGGCGCAGCGTCATCGTTCTCGGAAGCGGAGCGTACCGCATCGGAAGCAGCGTTGAGTTCGACTGGTGCGGTGTGAATGCGCTCAAGACCCTTCGCGAAAAGGGCTACAGGGCCATTATGATAAACTACAACCCTGAGACTGTTTCCACCGACTACGACAGCTGCTCAAGACTCTATTTCGATGAACTGAGTTTCGAGACAGTGATGGATATATGCACGCTGGAGAAGCCTCTCGGTGTGATTGTGAGCGTGGGAGGTCAGATTCCGAACAATCTTGCTCTGCCTCTTAGCCGCGCCGGGGTGAAGATTCTTGGAACTTCCGCAGAGGACATCGACCGTGCGGAGGACCGCAACAAGTTCTCTCAGATTGTGGACGCTCTCGGCATTGACCAGCCGCGCTGGAGGGAGCTCACCACGATGGATGACATCAATTCGTTCATTGCAGAAGTGGGCTATCCTGTGCTTGTGAGGCCGTCATACGTGCTTTCGGGCGCAGCGATGAACGTCTGCTACGGAGAGGAGGACCTGAAGATTTTCCTTGACAGGGCAGTGGAGGTGTCTGAGGACCATCCGGTCGTAATCAGTTCATTTATGCAAAGGTGCAAGGAGCTTGAGTGCGACGCCGTTGCGTGCGATGGAAAAGTGATAGTTGCTGCAATTTCGGAGCACATCGAGTTTGCCGGAGTGCACTCGGGAGACGCAACCATCCAGTTCCCGCCTCAGAAAATCTATGGCATCACCGCCGCGAAAATCCGCAAGACCACCGCAGCCATCGCTTCGGCTCTTCATATAACCGGTCCGTTCAACATCCAGTTCCTCGCGACCGACAACTACATCAAGGTCATTGAGTGCAACCTTCGCGCTTCAAGAAGTTTCCCGTTCGTTTCGAAGGTTATGAAAGTGAATTTCATCGACATAGCGACGCGCTGTATGCTCGGTGAGAAGCCAGAGAAGGTGGAGATTGACCCGTTCGAGCTTGAGTATGTGGGCGTAAAATGCTCGCAGTTCTCATTCTCCCGTCTTGGAAACGCCGACCCTGTTCTCGGAGTGGATATGTCTTCCACCGGAGAGGTGGGCTGCGTCGGAGACAATCTTGACGATGCTCTCCTTAAGGCTATGCTTTCAGTCGGTCACAGGATTCCTCAGAGGAGTGTCCTCATTTCTTCCGGAAACACTCTTCAGAAGGCGGATATGCTCGGGGCCTGCGAACTTCTTCGCAACAAGGGAATCAAGATTTATGCGACTGACGGGACCTGCCGCTATCTCTGCGAGAACGGTGTTCCTGCCCACAGGGCTCTCTGGCCGGGTGAGGAGGCTGAAGAGGGGGCCGTGTATGCGCTCGATTTGATTTCTTCCCACAGTGTGGACCTCGTTGTGAACATCCCGAAGAATTACACAAGAAAGGAGCTGAGCAACGGCTACCGTCTGAGGCGTTCGGCAATCGATTTCAACATTCCGCTGATTACCAACAGCCGCCTAGCCACAGCCTACATCCGCGCCTTCTGCAAGGTTCCGCAGGATGAGATCACAATCAAGTCTTGGGACGAGTACAAAGCGTAATATCCCATCTTTGACACTTGAGATTTGATATATAAAGTCCCCAGACCGCTGTAGTGGCGATTTGGGGACTTTTAGTTTTTCTTTCCTTTTTAAAGGGAAGCCATCAAAAGACGGTCAGTGGCAGAACATAAACCCGAAATAGAGCCTCGGGCCGCGCACGAAATCCGCCTGTCTTGATGAAAGGTTCAGCAGATAGTCCGCCTTCAGCACGAGATGCACGCGTTCCGTCAGGGCGTACTCAACGCCGGCGAACGGCGCGAGCGCGAGGAACGGGTAGCGGCGGTAGGATGTCGTCCCGCCGTCTAGACGGAAATCCCCCGTCGTGTCCTCCAGCGCCGTGACGTTCTTGACGCTTCCGCCACCGAAGGTGAGCCCCGCGAACGGCATCCACCTGCCGAGAGGAAGCACTCCGTCAACCAGAAGTCCTCCCCAGCCGATGCTCTCGTAGCTGTGGTTCCCTCCGTAGTTCAGCGTCGAGACGTAGCCCTCGGTCCCGACCCGGAGATATTTCCCGAAGCCTACCTTAAGCGCGCCGCCTATGCCGTAGGGCATTCCTTTCATATCAACGCCTACATCATTACCGCCGGGATCGGTGAAACTGACGGAGCCTGCGCTCACGTAGCCGGTATGCAGCATCATCCCTCCGGAGAATCCGGAATATGCCATCGGAGATTTCCTGTTGTCGGAAGCGCCTGCCGTCAGTGCGAGGCAGAGCAGAAGGGGCAGAGATGCGATCAGAAGTCGTGTTCTTTGTCTCATAGAATGCAAAGATAGGGATTTCTGCCGAGAACGGCAATCCGGATGAATTTCGTCCCTCCGCGTCGGGAATTATTATCTTTGACCGATAGAAACAGTATGTCTTAGATAAAAGCTTGATTCACAAAACGTTGTGACTGTTTTTAGAAAACAAAATCCCAACTCGTTTTGAGCTGGGATTTTGCTTTTATATTGTTTTCTTGGATTTCTGTCTTGACACTCTCGTGACATTGCTCAGAACAGCTCGAGCTGAACTCCGGCGCCGGACGGAAGTGCCTGCACTTTCTTCGCGAGAAATAGTTCCATCGAGCCGAACTGCTTGTCCGTGATGGAAAGAACCCCCACCTGACCCTCAGGGGGAAGAAATGTCTTGACTCTTTTTATGTGGACAGCTGCGTTTTCCGCACTCGGGCAATGGCGCATATAAATTGAGAACTGAAACATAATGAATCCGTCCTGCAGAAGCTTCTTGCGGAAATCAGCCGCCGCCTTCCTCTCCTTCTTGGTGTCGGTCGGCAAATCAAAGAAAACAAGCACCCACATAACCCTGTACTGACTGAACCTATCCTGCATATCAAGTCATTGTGGGATAGAGGATTTTGCGCGCCTCGCCAGAGAAGCATTTTGCAAGGGAAGCTGTTGTCGTGGACACTGCGACCATAAGCGGGCTCGTGTGCCCATCAATCTCCACATCTATGACCGGAATGGAGAGCAGCCTCACCTTTGCCGCCTGAGTGAGTGATTTGTCGCCGCTCTGAGCGATGATGTCAACAACCACCTTGTCCACATACGGCCGATATGGCTCCATAATGTCATCCGCAAGGCAGTAGGCATTGTAGCGGTTATGGTGGTGGATGCCGAGGGTCGGGAGCATCCCGCTCATAACAAGCGCACGCGCGACAATTGCCCTAAGAACCGCGTACCCGTAGTTAAAAAGTCCGTTCGGCTCATCTTCGAATTGTCCGCGAAGAAAATCCGGGTCGTCAGGAAAGATGTTTTTCCAGTAATAGGCTGCAGCTCTCGCCTCAATGTTTTCCGAGTCTCCGGACTTCACCTGAGTGGACCAGATTTTCATATTACGGTGCTCCCGCCCTGTGGAATACTCCAGCGAAGCGGCCTGATTGGCGATTTTCGCCTGAATGGTCTGCTGCCAAAGCTGCTTTTTGAGGGGCAGGGAAGCGTCCAGCTGGTCACGGAATCGTTCGCTCTGAAGCGTGTGGCCGCTTAGGGGGAGCATAAGCCCTGTGGGCAGGTGGCTGCTGTCACAGGTGATGAGGGCGCAACCATTGTCAAGAAGTGCCTCAATAACCCCTTGAG
>CAVJRU010000042.1:0-18200 GCA_963652025.1 bacterium | reverse complement strand
GGAAAACTCTTCATATTCGACCTTGACGGCACGCTCATCGACTCGGTGGCGGACCTCTGCGCGGCTGGAAATCACACTCTCGCTCTGCACGGATATCCCACCCATCCCCTGAAGGCATTCTACGGCTTTGTGGGAAACGGCATTGGGAAACTGATGGAAAGGGCGCTGCCGGAGGGAGAGAAAGAGAAGGCGGAGTCGCTTCTGGGGGATTTTCGCGCCTATTACAACCTCCACCTTGCGGACAACACCCTTCCCTATCCCGGCATTCCGGCGCTTTTGGAGTACATCCAGGGCGAGGGGGCGAGGATTGCCGTGGCCTCGAACAAATATCAGGCGGCCACCGAGACTCTCGTGGGCAAGCTTTTCCCCGGGATTCGCTTCTGCTCAATCCACGGGCAGAGGGAGGGCGTCGCAAGGAAACCAGACCCTGAGGTGGTCTATGAAATAGTCGCCGAGGCCGGGGCGAGGCTGGAGGATGTGATCTATGTGGGAGACTCGGACGTGGATATGAAAACGGCGGCAAACGCCGGGGTAAAGGCAATCGGGGTCACCTACGGATTCTGCCCCGCCGAAACGATAAAAGGCTTCCACCCCTGGAAAACCGCCGCCTCAGCCTCCGAAGTCCTCACTCTTCTGAAATGCGATACTCCGAAGGAGTAACGCCATAGCGAGCCTTAAAGCACTTGGAAAAATAGGAAGGCGTGGTGAACCCCACCTTATACATCACCTCGGTAACTGAAAGTTTCCCCTCACTCAGGAGAGCTGCGGCCTTCTGCAGGCGGATATCGCGTATGAACTCCGTCGGGCCCAGGCCTGTGAGCTGCTTTATTTTTCGGTAAACCTGCTTGGACGGCCAGCGGGACTCTTCGCAGAGAGCCGCGGCTGAAAATTCGGGGTCAGCAAGGTGGCGGCTCACGATTTCGGAGATTACCTTCATAAACCGCGCATCCGGGTCAGCGGACTCCTGCACCGGAGCTTCTCCTTCAGCAGTACCCTCGTCCTTTGGCGCCGGGCTCTTGCCTGTAAACATTGCGCTCAGAGTCTCGAAGAACTCCTGTGAGCGGCTCACGGCGGATGTGGCCCTGTCTTCCGCCTTAGCCCTTTCGATTCTCTCCTTTTTGAGGGCGCTGCGAACCTTGAAGAAATACCACACAAAGAGAGCTAGTGCGGCAAGGACAATGATATACGTAAGCACCGCCCACTGATTGGAATACCACGGACGAAGGATTTTTATCCCGAGAGTCGCAGTTTCGGAATCCGGCTCCCCGTCCGGTCCGACGTGATGGACCTGAAAAGTGTAGCTTCCGGGAGGGACGTTCAAGAAGACAGCCCTTGAGTCCGGAGAGCAAATCTGCCAGGTCTCGTGAAAGCCTGCAAGACGATAGGCGAAATGGCCGGAATGAAGGGGGTATTTGAGGGAGGTAAAACTCAGAGCGAAAGAATTCTGATGGCTTGAAAGGCACACGGACGAGGTGAGCGAGATGTCACGAGAAAGAATCTCCCGTCCGGAGTACTCCTGTTGTGCCTTCACGAGAACATTATCAAGATACAGTTCGCTCACGACTACCCTCTGGGAATCGGCTCTGAGCGGGGAGGTGGACTCGTCCAGGCAATAGCATCCGTTTATTGACCCGGCAAAAATGGTCCCGCCATCTGCGGAAGCCGCAAGGGAGAATAGAGGATTATCGAAATTTCTCACAAGCGCCCATTCCCCGCTAGAGATGGAGTATCGCCAAAGTTCGGTTTCATCAGCAATCCAAAGACATTCATCGTTGTATATAAGGGACTGCGCACATACCGACGAACCGCTCAGGGAAGAAAGGGTGCCGTCGCTGCAAAGAAGATATACCCCGGCCTCTGTCCCCACCCAGATGCGCCGTCCGTCGCTCTCAAGAGAAAGTGTTCTTGCTCCCCCGGGCACAGCGACCCTCTTTACGGAAAAATTCTCCGTGCTAACCAGGTCCACACCCCTGTCCGTCACCACAACGACCTTGTTTCCAGCCGTGCAAATGCGAAAAACTATATTGCCGGAAAGCCCGTCGGAAGTACCCAGATGATGTTCCGCCGTAACTTTTCCTCCCCCGTTCGGAAGAGAATTTTTCGAGGATATGAAGATTCCTCCGTCGTATGTCCCCATCCAAAGCCTTCCGCAGGAGTCTTCAGTAATGCAATACATCCAGTCGGAGAGGCAGGTTCCGGAAGATTCGGTTATATCGTAGTTGGAGACGGAAAGACCGGAGTCTATGCGACTCAGACCGCCGTCGGAAGCCACCCAGACATTTTCTCCGTCCGCATAGAGAGCGCGCACTTTATTGTGGGAAAGCCTGATGCGAGGATTCTCCGCTCCGGGACGGAAAAGCTGCACCGTTCCGTCTTCTGCCCTTCTCGCAAGACCGCTCATTCCGCCTGTCCAAAGAGCCCCGTCCGGGGAACAAGCCATAGAAGTTACATCCATTCCACCGGGGATGGGCTCGTCAAGGCTCGCAAACGAAAAATCAGAACGCAGAGGAGAAATGGCCGCGCCGTGGTCAGTGCCGATCCAGAGATTGCCGTCACGGTCGACGAAACTTGACCATATTACATTGTCGGGGATGCTGCGGGAATTTCGCACATCGTGGCGGAATATCTCCTGAATTGAGCTGTCAGAGGCGATGGAGAGAAGTCCGTTATCCGTGCCGGCAAGGAGAGTACCGTCAGGAAGATGGATAAAATTCTTTACCGGGGCGCCCTTGCGGACGAGAGTGAGTTTTCCAGAGACTGTGTCGTAAAGAAAAAGTCCCCTTTCACTGCCTACATACAGGCTGCGGGAGGCTTCCGGGGAGATATGCTCAGAGCCGTGAAGACAAGAAGAAGAGCAGAGAGCTGCATCTAAGGGAATCAGCGCAAGGACAAGATTGCCCTGAGTGCCTTCGGGGATGTTGAGCGGGAGTTTTTCAAGATTGGAACTGCCGCCCCGGATGCGGTAGAGACAGCCGTAACTTCCAAAATACAAATCGTCTCCGAGGGCGCAACCTGCGGCAATATGAAGTCCCGGGCCGATGCAGACTGAGCCGGGAGCGCAGCACTGCGCTCCGCCCCTCTGCTCCGCTCTCGCCCGGGTCCCCTTTGAGTCCGAAGCAGAGTCAGCACCACTCGCTCCGCAAGAGTCGTCGTCAAGTCTGAAAAGTCCTTCGGTTGTTCCCACCCAGAGAGAGGAGCCGCTTCTGAAGATGGTTTTAATATGTTTCCATCCCACGGTCTCATCCAGAATGAATCCCCCTGCGCCGTCGTAGCGGCAGAGCCCGAGGTTCGTGCCGACCCAAAGCGTTCCCGTTGGGGTATCGTAATAGAGGGCGTTTACGTGCTCGTTGCATAGTGAACGGGGATTGCCCTCCTCTCTGTGAAAAGTCTGGCTACGGATGCCGTCATAGCGGACAAGGCCGCCGTCGGTGCCGAGATATATGAAACCTATGGAATCCTGCGCAATGGAGCAAACAGCGCCGCGGGGTCTCTCCCCTGCAGAGATGTTCTGAAACTTGCCGTTGAACGGCTGCAAAGACGGCTCTGCCCCTGCGGCTCCCGTAAGGAAAAACGCAGACACGAGCAGGGCAGTCAATATGTTTCTAACACTTATCATCGGCTTCAAATATAGCGATTTTGTCCGAATTATTGCACAACTTGTCCGTTTTGAGGTAATATCCTTGCGCGTGATGGAGTAATTTTGCATCGGTAAAATACCCTTAAGACGCATCGGCGGAAAAGTCTGCGGGAAAAGGGTACGCCACATAAAGACAATACATTAACACTAAAATATCACGATATGAAATTATCTTCCAAAGTCGTCATTCTTCTTGCGGCGGCAGCAGGATTCCTCCTCTCCGGCCCGGATTCCCTGGCGCAGGAGAGCAATCAATCAAGCAATAAGACCATTCAGGTCACGGGAACAGTCACCGAGGAGGGCGGAGAGCCTGCCATCGGAGTAACAGTTCTCGTAAAAGGCACATCCACAGGAACGGTTACCGACGTTGACGGAAAATACAGCTTAGCGGCTCCATCAGAGGGGACACTCGTATTCTCCTGCATCGGTTTCACAACGGTGGAGCAGCCCGTTGGCGGAAGGAGCGTAGTCAATGCCACCCTCACCTCCGACTCGCAGCTTCTTGCCGACGCCGTTGTAATCGGCTACGGTACGACCTCAAAGAAGGACCTCACCGGGTCGGTCTCAACGATGAAAACCGAGGACTTCAACTCCGGACTCATCTCCTCAGCCGAGCAGCTCATCAACGGAAAAGTTGCCGGTGTGCAGATTATGACTTCCTCCGGATCGCCTACCTCCGGAAGCACCATCCGAATCCGTGGCGGCGCATCCCTCAACGCATCGAATGACCCGCTCATCGTCCTGGACGGAGTTCCTCTTGAAATCGGAGGCATCGCTGGAAACGACGGCAACTTCCTCTCGCTCATCAACCCTTCCGACATCGAGTCTATGACCGTGCTCAAGGACGCCTCCTCAACCGCCATCTATGGTTCCAGGGCTTCAAACGGTGTGATTATCATCACCACGAAGAAAGGCGCTAGCGAGAAAATCCACGTCAATCTCACCTCCACCCAGTCCGTGCAGTGGAAGAGCAAGACCGCGGATATGCTTTCGTACGATGACTTCGTAAATGTGGCGAACAGCCTTGGAAGCGACTACAGCCAGTACCTCGGAACAGAACACACCGACTGGAACAAGCAGATCTATCAGGCAGCTTTCGGAACGGACAACAACCTCAGCGTAAGCGGTCAGGCAGCATCCTGGCTTCCGTTCCGCGCATCTGTGGGCTACTACAATCAGGACGGTATCCTCAAGACAGACAACGCTCAGAGGGTTTCGGCGAACCTCAACTTCTCCCCTACCTTCTTCCACGACTATCTCAAGTTCAACATCAGCGTCAAGGGCGCATACAACCGCAACCGCTTCGCCCAGACCGGAGCCATCTGGAACGCCGCCACCTTCAACCCGACCGTTCCGGTTTATTCCGGCAACGACACACTCGGCGGCTACTACGAAATCATCTCCGCAGCAACCGGAGAGCCTGACGGGAACGCAGTGAAGAACCCTCTCGGACTTTTGATGCAGACTTCCTCCACGAGCGACGTCTACAGAATTGTCGGAAACATCGACGCCGACTACAAGATGCACTTCCTTCCTGAGCTCAGGCTCCACATAACCGGAGGCTATGACTATGCCAACGGAAGAGGACGTTCCTTCACTCCGGAGACAGCCGCATCTTCCTACGACACAAAGGGTTACAGCAGCAGCTACGGTCCTGCCGAAAAGCATAACCGCCTTTTCACCGCCTACCTCAACTATAATAAGGAAATCGAAGCCATCCGCTCCAGGATTGACGTCACCGCAGGTTACGACTACCAGTATTGGAAGGCCACCTACCCTGCAGGAGACAACTACAACGCGGCCGGCGAGAGCCTCAATCAGGCTTGGAACGCCACCGACTACCGCCACGTCCTTCTTTCCTACTACGCAAGGCTGAACTACTCGTTCGACTCCCGCTACCTCCTCACCGCGACGGTGCGCCGTGACGGAACATCACGCTTCTCAAAGAAGACCCGCTGGGGCACATTCCCATCAGTGGCACTTGCCTGGAGAGTTTCCGAGGAGAGTTTCCTCAGGGATGTCGAGGCAGTGAACGACCTTAAAGTCAGGGCCAGCTACGGTGTCACCGGACAGCAGGACGGCATCGGCAACTACAACTACCTCCCGACCTATTGGAACGGTTCCGAGAACGGAAAATACATCAGTTCAACAGGCTCCTACATCTCCACCTACCTTCCTTCCGCATATGTGGAGGACCTGAAGTGGGAGACCACCAAATCATTCAACGTCGGCCTCGACTGGGCATTCCTTGACAACAGGATTCAGGGAAGCGTCGACTGGTACACCCGCAAGACCGAAGACCTCATCGCCACAGTCCCTGCCCCTGCCGGAACAAACTTCAGCAAGCAGATTACCACAAACGTGGGTAATGTGGCAAGCCAGGGTGTGGAGGCGACCCTCAACCTCGTTCCCGTAAAGACTAAGGACTGGACCTGGAACGTGGGCCTTAACGCCACCTGGCAGAAGGTGAAGATTACTAACCTTACCCTTGTGGACAACGGAGAAAAGACCAAGACACTCACCGGTTCGATGGTGGACGGAAAACAGGTGCAGGTGATGACCGAGGGCGAGGCTCCGTACGCATTCTATGTGTATAAACAGCTCTACAGCGAGGACGGACGCCCGATAGAGGGTGCATACGCCGACCTCAACAACGACGGAGTCATCAACATCAATGACCGCTACTGCTACCACTCGCCTGCACCGGACTGGATTCTCGGATTCAACACCGCAGTAACCTGGAAAAACCTCACAGTTTCCGCAACCTTCCGCGCAAACATCGGCAACTACATTTACAACGCGATGGCGATGAACACCGGCGCCACCGAGACGATGAAGTACAGTGCTCCTCAGTTGAGCAACCTTTCCTCTTCATATCTCCAGACCGGGTTCACCACAAGGCAGTTCTACTCCGACTACTACGTCGAGAACGCCTCCTTCCTCAAACTGGACAACCTCACCGTCAGCTACGACTTCGGCCGCATCCGCGACAAAGTTGGCCTCCAGCTTTCGCTCCTGATGCAGAACGTGTTCACAATCACCAAATACACGGGCGTCGACCCTGAAATCTCCAACGGTTTCGACAGTTCATTCTACCCGCGTCCGCGCATCGTATCACTCAGCCTGGGACTGAATTTCTAAACCAGTGAACATCAAATAAATACAAGGAAATATGAAGAATATATACAAATACTTGACTATCGCAGGGTTCGGACTCAGCCTCGCGCTCTCTTCCTCCTGCGTGAAAGACCTTGACCAGTACCCGCACACCGACACCACCTCAAAGGACGTTTACACAAGCGCCGAGAACTATGAGAAGGTGCTTTCGGGAATATATGCTTCTATGATCATCAACCTCAGCTCCGTTGCTGACGATGACCGCTATCAGAACTACACCCGCTGCCTCACGATGTTCGGAGAGTGCTCTACCGACACCCTTGACGACGTTTGGCTTGCAGGCGAAACGATGACCGACGTGAGCTTCCAGAACTGGAATGCCGGCGACCCGTGGGTGAGCGCAATGTTCTACCACATCTACAACATCGTCGCCCTTACAAACGAGTTCATCCGCAACGCTTCCGAGGAAAGCATCGCCTCCTTCTCCGATGAGGACAAGGCAAAAATCCGCTCCTGGAGAGATGAGGCGAGGGGACTTAGGGCAATAGCCTATTTCCACGAACTCGATTTCTTCCCTGTAGCGAATTTTGTCACCGAGAAGGACAATGTGGGCTCATTCATTCCGACCGTTTACACCCGCGAGCAGCTTTTCTCCTACCTTGAGAGCGAACTCAATGAACTCGGAGAGAGCCTTCCTTCAAGAAACTACGGTCACTTCACAAAAAGCACCGCCAACGCCCTTCTGGCACGCCTTTACCTCAACGCCGAGGTTTACACCGGAGAGAAAAAGTACACCGAGTGCATAGCGGCCTGCAACAAGGTCTTCGCTGACGGTTACACCGCTCTCGCTCCAAGCTACGCCAGCCTTTTCAACGCCGACAACGCCAAGAGGACAGACGAAATCATATTCGCACTTTCCACCGATGCAGTGAACACTGTTGCCTGGGGAGCCGGCACATACCTTGTCTGCGCATCGCGCTTCGACAACTACGCCGACATTGACAAGGATTTCGGAGTCGCCAGCTACTGGAACTGCCTGAGGGTACGCCCGCAGCTCGTGGACCTTTTTGAGGACGGAGACGCAAGGGCTATGTTCGGAAAATATGACAGGGTGAAGGCCGAGGATGCCACCGACGACTTCGACATCACTCTCCCGGGCGACACCGAGTACAAGTACCGCGCAAGGGAAAAGCAGATCAGCTCCCACGACGACGTTACGACCGGATGGCAGATGAACAAATGGACCAATCTTCTGGACGACGGCACCATCGCTTCCGACACGAGGGTGAACGGCGCCGTGACAGATTATCCGATGTTCCGTCTTGCCGATGTCTTCCTTATGGCGGCTGAGGCAGCGCTTAGGGGCGGCACAGGCGCCCAGAAGACCTCTACCGAGTATGTCAATCTCGTAAGAAGCAGAGCCGGAGCAAGCAGCCTGGGAAGTGTGGGCCTTGCCGACATTCTTGACGAGAGGGGCCGCGAGCTCTATTCAGAAGGCGTTCGAAGGACCGACCTCATAAGGTTCGGGAAATATACCTCCGGCTACTCCTGGAACTGGAAAGGCGGTGACATTGACGGAAAGGACGTAGACTCAAAATACTGCTACCTTCCGATTCCGGATGCCGAGCTTTCCGCAAATCCAGGGTTGAAACAGTATAACGCGGCCATCGGATTCTAATTTATGCGTCTTTTGGGGCTATATTTATTTTCTCAAAAATCCATCATAAATCCATATACACTAAATTACTGAATATCAACAATATATGAAAAAGACACTGAAATATATACTCGCGGCTGCAGGCATTATGGCGGCTGCCGCAGCCTGTGAGAAAGACGGGGAAAAACTCATTGTCTCCACCCCCGGAGAGCCTTCGGATTTCAGCGCAAGCGTCTCTGAGGTGAAACTCTCCTCGGATAAGGCAGGGGCGCTCGCCCTTACCCTCTTCTGGAACGAGGGCACTGCAGCCTCTCTCTCCGACCCGACTGTCGCAATGCCTTCAGGACTCGTTTCCCAGGCGGTTCAGTTCTCCGCATCCGAAACCTTCGACTCCTTTACGGAAGTTTCCGTGGACAGCGACAAAACATCTCTCCTGCTTACCGGCGACGACCTCAGCAAGGTCCTGATGAAACTCGGTCTTACAGAGGTTCAGAAATATGACATCTACATCCGTCTTGCAATAAAGCTCGGAAAGAATTACACCTATTCTTCCGCCGTCACCGTAGCGGTGACTCCGTTCGGCGTGGAGACCGGCATAATGAAGGTTGTGGACAAGAACGACGGAAAAACAGTTGTCGCCACCCTCCGCTGCAAAGACGCTACGCCGCATCTTTTCGAGGGATTTGTCGTAACGACGAGCGGCTGGTACAACATCCTCTTCTTCGCTGCAGACGGAACGCAGTGGGGCTGCGACAGCAACTGGACAGCATTCTCGCTCGTTTCAGGTTCGACCAACAACTGCTGGTTCGCGGAGCCTTCTGGCTGCCAGTATGTCTTTGCAGACACGAAGAACAGCATCTGGTACCACATCTACACACCTTCAGTTGACGCAACCGTTGACGGGACTGCCGTAACGCTCAATTACAACAAGACCGCAGGCGGGTTCAGCGGAACAATCACCACGACTTCCGACAACGCCAGCGTAAAGGTCGGCGGCACAGGCAAGCGCTACGACTCCACAACCGGAACAAACACCGGTGACGGCACTGACAGCCAGTTCTCTCTCGTTCCTTCCACCGACGGTTCATTCGAGTTCGTCTCCGGAGAAAGCGCAGCTGCGGTCGTAAATGTCGCCAAGGCAGGCACCTACACCCTCACATTCAACGTTACCGACTGCACCTGGACTCTCACCGAGGGCGAAGGCGGCGGAGACGAGGGCGGCGAGACTGACCCGTGGGCAGACTACCCTGACCCTGACTACGCTGCAGCAACCGGAGAGCTTCTCTACATCTACGGTATAGACACCGACAAGAACCCTACATACATAAAGGGCAAACTTCTTCTTAACGAAGGCAAATATCAGGGCTACTACTATTTCACCGGATGGGAGAATTTCATCTTCGGGGACAGCGCCACAGCTTCTACAACTAAGGTTTACGGCTCTGCTCCGGTCAACGAAACAGGACTTTACCGCCTCTACTGCGGTTCTTCCCGCTGGAACATCTGGTTCCCGAGCGGTGATGCGGCCTACACAAGGGTAACCGTCGATATGACGGAGCGCAGCTGGAAATATGAGCCGGTCAACACAATCAGCATCGTAGGAGATTTCAACAGTTGGAATCTGGAGAGCAACCCGATGACTTTCGACCCTGCGACGCAGGCCTGGTCAGCCGAGATAAATCCTTCATCCTGGGGCACTTACGGAATGCATTTCGTCGTCAATTCCGACTGGAACTGGTGCCTAAGCGACGCCAACTCCGACGGAGTGCTCGACAACGGGACGACCGACTTTATGCCTTCTGTCGCTGCCGGAGCCCTCAAGGTCACCATCTCCCTCAACGACCCTCAGAATATGACAGTTAAATTTGAATAAGGTTTCCTCAAATAGAACCAAATCATTTAGTAATAAAAGATTATGAAATTCACGAATATACTTTCAGCCGCAGCTGCCGCTTCACTCTTTGCGCTTTTGGGCTGCAGCGCCTGCACCACATCCCCTCTCCCGCACACCCCGGTGACCCCGGAAGAGCCTACGGTGATTGACCGCACAGCCTTCGCAAAGGGCGCCGACATCAGCTGGACAACGCAGATGGAAAGCGAGGGAATGAAATTCTACAACGCCGAAGGAGTCGAGACCGAGTGCACAGCCCTTATGAAGCAGCTCGGGATGAACTCCGTGCGTTACCGCGTCTGGGTAAATCCTGAGAACGGATGGTGCTCCGCCTCTGATGTGCTTGCAAAGGCTCTGCGCGCGCAGAAACTCGGAATGAGGATTATGATTGACTTCCATTTCAGCGACAACTGGGCAGACCCTTCTAATCAGGCGGTTCCTGCAGCGTGGGCTTCCCTTGACTTCGCAGGCCTGAAGAAGGCTGTTTCAGACCACACTACAGAGGTTCTCAGCCTGCTCAAGAAATATGGAGTGGATGTAGAGTGGGTGCAGGCCGGCAACGAGACCCGTGGCGGAATGCTCTATCCGTTAGGCGCTTACAAAGAAAATAGCGGAAAGAACTACGCAGAGCTCACCACTGCCTGCTACGAGGCCACAAAGGCCATCTATCCTGAGGCAAAAGTCATCGTGCATCTTGACAGCGGCAACACCCTCAGCCTCTATCAGAGGATTTTCCCGGTTCTGAACGCCAACAATGCCAAATATGATATGATAGGTATGTCGCTCTACCCTTGCTGGTGGAACGATGATAAGGGGGAGTTCTCCACGGATTGGAAAGATATTGTGGACGACTGCCTTTCAAACATCACTACGGTGAACAAGGCCTACGGCAAGGAGGTTATGATCTGCGAGACCGGTATGCCGGTTGTGAACGCCGAGGTGGCGAAGGAGATGCTCACCTATCTTCTTGAGAAGACTCAGGCGCTCTCCTGCTGCAAGGGAGTCTTCTACTGGGAGCCTGAAGCTCCGAACGGCTACAATGACGGTTATGCTAACGGGGCGTTCGAGAATGGGAGGGCGACCGTTGCCCTTGACCCATTCGCTGACGCCAAATAAAAAGCGGATTGCTGCGTTACGCGGCTTGCCCAAATCCTCTGGGCCGAAAGGTTGCTCCGGTATTGGGCTTCGCCGCAAGCCTTGCACTCCACTTCTTATTTGACTTCAGCCAAGTTTTATAAATTGGTTCTACGACGAATAGTTTTATGAATAAAAAACTGCTTCTTATAGCACTCGTGGCATTTATCCCCTTTTTCCATCTTAGCGGACAACCAAGGAGCGAGAAGGTCCTGAAGGACTGGGAATTCCGCCTCGGACACGAAGTGGAAGCCGCTTCCGGCTGGGAGAAGGTCACCATTCCTCACGACTGGGCCATCACAGGACCGTTTGACAGGGCAAATGACCTCCAGAGCGTAGCCGTGGTGCAGAACGGAGAGACCACCCCGACCGAGAAAACCGGCCGCACCGGTGGACTCCCCTATATGGGCAAGGGCTGCTACAGGACCACCTTGGATGTGAATGCCACCGAAGGAAGGTGCTTCACTCTGCTTTTCGACGGAGCGATGAGCGAGGCACAGGTCTTCGTTAACGGAGAGAAAGTCACCGAGTGGCCATACGGCTACAACTCCTTCCACTGCGACATCACCCCCTATCTCCACAGCGGCAGCAACAGCGTATGGGTTCTGCTTGAAAACCGCCCGTTCTCCTCAAGGTGGTACCCGGGAGCGGGGCTATTCCGCAAGGTTCGCCTGATTGAAACCGGTTCAGTTCACGTACCTGTCTGGGGAGTTTGCGTCAGGACTCCACAGATTAAAAAAGAATATGCGAGCGTCAGCATATCAACCGAGTTGGAAGGGGCCTCAGAGGGCGAAACCTTCACTTTTGACGCATCAATATTTGACCATAACGGAAAGGAAGTTGCCCGAAGGACTGACCTTAGGGCCATCTGTCACGGAGAGGCCGCAAGGCAGAACATTACGCTTCCTTCCCCGCTTCTTTGGTCACCGGAAAATCCTAACCTATATAGTTCAATAATAAAAATTTACAAGGGCGAAGAACTTCTTGACAGCGTCAGCACACGGTTCGGAGTGCGGAGCGTAGAGTTCATCGCCGACAAGGGCTTCTTCCTCAACGGAGAAAGACGTGTGATTCACGGAGTGTGCCAGCACCACGACCTCGGTCCTCTGGGAGCTGCGGTGAACCGCTCGGCGCTGCGCCATCAGATCGAGATGCTCAAGGAGATGGGCTGCAACGCCATCCGAACTTCGCACAATATGCCTGCGGAGGAACTGGTGGAGCTCTGTGACGAGATGGGTGTTATGCTTATGGCCGAGAACGCCGACGAATGGGACGTAGCGAAATGCGAGAACGGCTATCACCGCTTTTTCGCCGATTGGGCGGAGAAGGATCTTGTGAACCTCATCCGTCACTTCCGCAACAACCCGTCCGTGATTATGTGGAGCATCGGAAACGAAGTGCCGACCCAGTGGACAGAAGGGGGCTACAAGACCGCCGCCTTCCTTCAGAAGATCTGCCACAGGGAAGACCCGACAAGGGTAACGACCAGCGGGATGGACCAGTTCGACGCTGTGGTAAACAACGGATTTGCCGCTCAAGTGGACGTGCCGGGATTCAACTACAAGCCTCGCAGATACGTCGAGGCCTACTCCAAGCTCCCGCAGAACATAATCCTCGGAAGCGAAACCGCGTCCACAGTAAGTTCTCGCGGGGTCTATCACCTTCCTGCGAAGCCACTTGAGGGCGACATCACCGCAATGGGCGGGGCAGACAAGCTCACCGAGGACCACCAGAGTTCATCCTACGACCTTGAGCACTGCTACTGGTCCAACATCCCTGATGTGGACTTTGCCGCCGACGAGGACTACCCTTGGTGCCCGGGACAGTTCGTCTGGACCGGATTCGACTACCTCGGAGAGCCTTCTCCGTACGACACCGACGCCTGGCCGAACCACTCCTCACTTTTCGGAATCATTGACCTCGCGTCCATTCCTAAGGACCGTTACTGGCTTTACAGGAGCGTTTGGAGAAAGGACAGCCCCACTCTGCACGTTCTTCCGCACTGGACCTGGCCGGGACACGAGGGTGAGAACATCCCGGTTGTGGCCTACACATCCTACGACAGCGCGGAGCTTTTCCTTAACGGAGTAAGTCAGGGCATTGCAAGAAAAGAGGCCCCGACATCCGTTTCCTCCGACCCGCAGCATCCGCTTCCAATCGCACCGGACAGCGCCCTCGTAAGGCGTTTCAGACTCATCTGGCCTGATGTGAAATATGAAAAGGGTGAAATTCGCGTCGTGGCGTTCGACTCCGAGGGACGTCCTGCCGCAGAACAGACCGTCCGCACGGCAGGAAAGCCTTACGCCCTGCGACTTACCCCGTACACCGGTCCGGAATCCATCTACGGCAATGAAAGACACGGCGCAGGAGCATCAGGCGTTTCAAAAAAGGGCTCAGACGATGCCTCCCTTTGCTCAGCGGCCGCAAGTCTTAAAGCAGACGGCGAAGACCTGTGCTACGTGAATGTGAGCGTGGTGGACCGCGAAGGCAACCCGGTTCCGACTGACAGCCGGCTTGTGAAGGTGAGCGTTAGCGGCGAAGGCGAGTTCGAAGCCATCGCAAACGGCGATGCGACTTGTCTTGAAGCGTTCCAGACTCCGCAGATGCATCTTTTCAGCGGACAGCTCACGGTAATAGTGCGCAGCGGCAAGACCAGAGGAGAAGCCCTGGTAAAAGTCTCCGCAAAGGGCCTTAAGAGCGCCTCTGCGACGATAAAGATTGAATAGAGAGTAACTCTCGGCGGCACTGCCAAAAGCCGCTGAGAGCAGAGAAAAACGGCAAAGCTTTTGTCGTGTTTATAATTGTTTCAAAAAAAGAAGCCGGCTCGTGAGAGTCGGCTTCTTTAATGTATGCAGATTCAAATTACTTTGCTGAATCCCTGCGGTCACGACGGTCGCGGCGATCTCTACGATCCCTGCGGTCGCCCCTTTCACCGCCACGGTTTCCGCCGCGGTTCTGGCCGCCCTGAGCCTGCTGAGCTGCGATGCCTGCGTTAGGAGAAAGATCCCTCTTTCCGTAAACTTCGCCGTTGCAGATCCAAACCTTGATTCCGAGAACACCGACCTTGGTGTGAGCCTCAACGAGGGCGTAGTCGATGTCAGCACGGAATGTGTGAAGCGGTGTACGACCTTCCTTGATCATCTCGGTACGTGCCATCTCGGCGCCGCCTACACGGCCGCTGATCTGAACCTTGATACCCTCAGCGCCTACACGCATAGTGGAAGCGATGGCCATCTTGATTGCACGGCGGTATGAAACACGGCCCTCAATCTGACGGGCGATGGAATCAGCCACGATGTGAGCGTCAACCTCAGGCTTCTTAACCTCGTAGATGTTGATCTGAACATCCTTTGAAGTCACCTTCTTGAGCTCTTCCTTGAGCTGATCTACGGCTGTGCCGCCCTTTCCGATGATAACACCCGGTCTTGCGGCGTGAATTGTTACGGTAATGAGCTTGAGGGTCCTCTCAATCACGATCTTTGAAAGGCTTGCCTTAGCAAGGCGGCTCTCAAGATACTTACGGATCTTGTAGTCCTCAGCGATTTTCTCCGCGTAGTTACCACCACACCAGTTAGAGTCCCAACCACGGGTGATACCGATTCTGTTGCTGATAGGATTTGTTTTCTGTCCCATAATTTATTCCTCCACTGTTGCAGTTGGTTTCTTTACATCAAGGATGACAGTAACGTGGTTGGAACGCTTGCGGATCCTGCCGGCCCTACCCTGCGGGCAAGGACGGATTCTCTTGAGCGTACGTCCCTCATCGACCATAATGGTCTTGATGTAAACGTTGCCGTTGTCCAGTTCTTTACTGTTCTCCGGGTTCTTTGCTTCCCAGTTGGCTACTGCGCTGCGCACCAGAGTCTCAAGCGTCTTTGAAGCGTGCTTCTTTGAGAACTTGAGAATATCAAGCGCACGGTTCACTTCAACGCCACGGATGATGTCTGCGACAAGGCGCATCTTGCGTGGTGAGGTAGGGACGTCATTTGCCTTAGCAATGGCTGTCTGCCTCTTTATCTCTTTAAGCCTCTCGGCCATTAATCTTTTACGAGCTCCCATAATTACTTTCTCATTTAAAATTATTTACGATTGCCCGAATGGCCTCTGAATGTTCTGGTAGGTGCGAACTCGCCGAGTTTGTGTCCAACCATATTCTCAGTAACATAAACAGGAATAAACTTATTACCGTTATGAACTGCGATGGTGTGACCAACAAAATCAGGAGAGATCATACTTGCACGTGACCAAGTCTTGACAACCTCTTTCTTGCCACCTTCATTCATAGCAAGAATTCTTTTTTCAAGGGCTTCCTGAATATAAGGACCTTTTCTTAATGAACGACTCATAATCTCTTAAGTTTTATTCCGTTATTTTTTCCTTCTCTCAATAATGAACTTATTTGAAGTAGCCTTAGGATTACGTGTCTTGTAGCCCTTTGCAGGAAGACCCTTGCGTGAACGTGGATGTCCACCGGATGCACGGCCTTCACCACCACCCATCGGGTGATCTACCGGGTTCATAACAACGCCACGGTTGCGTGGGCGACGACCAAGCCAGCGCCTGCGTCCTGCCTTTCCGTGCGACTCCAAATTGTGATCCGGATTTGAAACTGTTCCGACAGTAGCACGGCAGGCTACGAGCACCATACGGGTCTCACCTGAAGGGAGACGAAGGATGGCGAAGTTGCCTTCACGTGCAGCGAGCTGTGCGTATGTTCCGGCAGAACGTGCCATTGCGGCGCCCTGACCAGGACGAAGCTCGATGTTGTGAACAAGTGTTCCAAGAGGAATTTCCCCAAGAGGAAGAGTGTTACCTACTTCAGGGGCAACGCCTGAACCTGAAGCGATTACCTGACCCACCTTCAGTCCGTTAGGAGCGATGATGTACTTCTTCACTCCGTCCTCGTACTGAACGAGCGCGATGCGTGC
This sequence comes from bacterium, assembly GCA_963652025.1. Classification (GTDB taxonomy): domain Bacteria; phylum Bacteroidota; class Bacteroidia; order Bacteroidales; family UBA932; genus Cryptobacteroides. The sequence goes on along the minus strand of CAVJRU010000042.1, from coordinate 1,836 downwards.
GCTGCGGTTCGGGTCATATTCGATTGTCATTACTGTAGCCTTGCAGTCATCCTTTGAGCGGAGGAAGTCAATCACACGGTACATTTTCTTGTGACCACCGCCGATGTAGCGCATAGTCATCTTACCCTGATTGTTACGTCCGCCTGTGCTCTTAAGCGGCTCGAGGAGTGATTTCTCAGGCTTCTTGCAGGTAATATCGTCAAAAGCGCTGATTACCTTGTTTCTCTGTCCCGGAGTTACCGGTTTGAATTTTCTTACTGCCATAACGAATTACCCTTAAATGTTGCTGTAGAAATCAATCTTGTCTTCGCCTGCAAGGGTCACTATAGCTTTCTTATAGTGGTTTGCGCGACCGGTGAGAACGCCGGCCTTGGTGTAGCGGGACTTTTTCTTTCCGTGGTAGTTGATGGTGTTGACATCAGCCACATTCACGTTGTAGGCCTGCTCAACGGCAGCCTTGATCTGAAGTTTATTGGCATCACGATCTACGATGAAGCCATAGCGGTTCAACTTTTCGCCCAGAACCGTCAATTTTTCAGTTACTATTGGCTTAATTAAAATTCCCATCTCTTTTTAGCGTTTGATTCGTGAAGCGAGGATGTCCTGAACGCCGTCTACAAGCACCAGTGAATTTGAGTTCATAATGGTGTAAGTGCAGATTTCGTCCACTGTAGTAACATTAACTTCAGGAAGGTTGCGTGATGAAAGATAAATGTTGTCGGAGTTTGAAGGAAGCACTACGAGCACTTTCCTGCTGCCAGCCTTAACATTGTTAAGAATCTGGATGAACTCCTTGGTCTTCGGAGCTTCCATAGTGAACGGCTCAACAACTACGATTGAGTTTTCCTGTGCCTTAAGAGAAAGGGCAGAGAAACGTGCGAGCTGCTTGAGTTTCTTGTTCAGTTTGAAGCCATAGAAGTGAGGCTTAGGTCCGAATACGCGACCACCACCAACATAGATGTTTGCCTTGCGGCTACCGTGACGCGCACCGCCTGAACCTTTCTGACGGATAAGCTTCTTGGTGCTGTAGGCAACCTCGCTGCGGTCCTTGGTCTTTGCATTTCCCTGACGCTGGTTAGCAAGATACTGCTTAACGTCGAGGTAGATTGCGTGCTCATTCGGAGTGATGCCGAAGATTTCGTCTGAGAGGACTACCTTCTTTCCGGATTCTGTTCCGTCAATCTTTAATACTGATAATTCCATAACTTAGTCCTCCAAAATTACATAAGAACCTTTTGCTCCAGGTACAGAGCCTTTCACAACGATGAGGTTGTTCTCAGGGATGAGTTTGATTACCTGAAGGTTGAACACCTTTACTCTCTCATTACCCATCTGTCCTGCCATACGCATTCCAGGGAATACGCGGGAAGGATAAGAGCAGGCACCGAGGGAACCAGGGTGACGAAGACGGTTGTGCTGACCGTGAGTAGTTCCACCGACACCGGCAAAGCCGTGACGCTTCACAACTCCCTGAAAGCCTTTACCTTTGGATGTTCCGACAACATCGACGTAGGTGGTGTCCTTGAACACGTCACCGAGGGTCAGAGTGTCGCCGAGCTTAAGTTCCTGAGCGAAATCTGCCTTGAACTCGACAAGTTTGCGCTTAGGGGTGGTTCCTGCCTTTTCAAAGTGCCCCTTGAGAGGCTTGCTGGCGTGCTTTTCCGAAATTTCGTCATAGGCAAGCTGTACAGCGGCATAACCATCTTTCTCAACTGTACGAATTTGCGTAACAACGCACGGACCAGCCTCAATAACGGTGCATGGAAGATTTTTTCCATCAGCACCGAAAACGGAAGTCATTCCGATTTTCTTTCCAATTAATCCAGGCATTGGTTG
>CAVJRU010000041.1:8289-18335 GCA_963652025.1 bacterium | reverse complement strand
TCGCTGGTGTTGAGGGGTTTACCGTCCTCGTAGGACGTAACTCCGGGGAGTTTTCTCCAGTCCCAGTACGGGTAGATGTCGTCGTATTCGTCTCCGGTCTGCAGAAGGAGCTGAGCGGCGTCGGCGCTGAACTGCGCGAGAAGATTCTCGGCGTTCGTAAACTCATAGCCGATGGTCCTTTCGGACTGCATCCTCATAGAGGCGTACCACGATGGAGTGCGATAGATTCCGAAGTCGGAGCGCGGATAGTAGACCGCACCTATCAGCTCATTATCATAGAGTTCCGGCTGGAGGTCCTGAAGGGCTGCGTGCTGGAAAATGTGGCTGCGTGGCCTTCCGAGAGCCGCCATATTCTGCATCGCCACGGCGCAGGAATAGGCCTTGCCTCGGAGCTGAACGAGCTGCCTTCCGCAGGCGCTCGGGTCCATAATTCCCCGCCAGATAGTCCAGCAGAGGCCGTTGAGGATGAAATTTTCGAGGATTTCAACCTGCTCCTCGCTGAAGGCGTAGGCTGTTCCACTCAGAACCCTCACCCAGAAGGACATCCCCTCGGCATAGGCGAGCCCGTAGTTTCCGAACTGGAGCATCGGCCCGTGCTGGTGGTAGGACCAGTCCGGCTGGATTCCCTCGTCCTCGGTCACATAGACCTCCTCAGAAATCTGCCGCACGGCTTCGCGGGCAAGAGCGGGGTCTTCGATGAGAAGCGCCTTCATCAGTTGGTTGCCGGCAAGACAGAACTTGTTCTGCCCGGTGCGGCCGAATTTCGAGCGTTCAAGAACATATAGAGCACCTTCCACCTCCTCAGGGGAGAGTTCGTCGCGAAGAAGAAGCATCGCGGCGGTGAGTTTTTTCGGGACTCCGATGTCGTTGTGCCACCAGTTCGGGTTCTTCGGTTTGGCGGTAAACCACCACCCTGCAGCTTTATGGAGCAGGCGGCTAAGGTCCTTTGACATATAAAAAGGAGACTCGCTCCATTTGTAGGATTTCGCGAGGGCATAGATTCGGGTGATGTGAAGGGTCATATCCCACTCTCCCCTCTGCATATTGGTGTAGTCTATGTCTGTCCACTGCCCTTTTTCCCAGTCGAAAAGGTCCATAACCCTCCGGACTTCCTCCTCCGGGAGCTGAACGGAAAGGTAGAGCTGCATCAGGAGCACGTCAATGGAGGCGCGGCCCCTGTCGGAATACTCCAGGAAACGCTCCGTAACCTCGGGTGAAGGGGAATAGGAGACGAGTGTGGTGTTGACAAAGGATTCGCGGACTTTGCGAAGTTCTGCGATGTCAGCGCTGTCAGAGAGAGTCTTCTGAGCCGGTGCTGCGACAGAGAAGGCAAAGGCGAAAATGGCCGTAAGGATGTATTTCTTGAATCCCATATTGTTTTAGTAAGTGTTATTACAGTTTCCCCGGGTCTATCTGACCTCGACGGTGAGGGGGTGGTTGACGGCGTAGGACTGGGCCTTCATATAGGCGTTCCACGCTTCGGGGCTTTCCACTCCGCCCTCGCTCCAGCCGGAAGCAGTCCAGAACTCCACCTGCTCTCCGCAGGCAACCTTAAGGAGGAATCCAGCGTGGCCGTCAATCTGGGCGAATCTTCCCTTGAAACGGTCTGAGAGAACTACTCCGATGCTGATGAGGCCGTCATCGTGAGGCTCTTCAAGTTTGCTGTCGGAGGCCCATTCGGTGAAGGAAACGTAGTCGTCTCCCGCCTCGAATGAGACGGTATCGTGCACAACAGCGCCGACCAGAACTTCCAAAGAATCAACTCCTTCCGCCTCGAAAGAGGTGGTCCAGCGGACAAGACGGGTGTTGGCGTCAAGAGAGAGGAATCTGTGGGCCGTAGCGGTGGACTCGCCTACAGGGAAAGCCGTGTAGGTAAACTCTGCTTCGGTGCGAAGAGGGCCGTTGGAAAGGCGTTTCTGGGTGGCATAGTTGTCACCTATGCAGACCTTCCCGCCTGAGAGAGGGGCGCACGCGCCGCCGCCAAGGGCCTTGCCCACCATATAGCAGTCGCAGCCCTCGCCGTGGTTGCGGTGGAAGTCGCGGATGGCAAGCCAGTCGTCAAAGACAAACCTCGGAGTGTTCTTAATCCACACGTCCGGGCCGAAGGTGCGGGGGCCTTCGAGCGCGGGGCCGTAGATGCGCCCTACGATGATGTTGTTCTCGTAAGCGTAGTCATCCTTGCGCTCAGGAACATAGCGGCTCCAGGCAAGAGTGTCATAGACTGAAGGTGTTCCCTTTGAGACGGAGAAAGAAGTGCTCTCGCCTGCAGGAAGGCTCACCTGAAAGATAAGGGACTGCTCTCCGTCTGCACCGGAAAGAGTCTGACTCGGGACCTCAACCCCCTCTGCGGTCTTCACGACGGCATTAGCTGCACAAAGCCCGCGGATGCCAAGAGCTGAAAACGGGACCTCCACTGTCTCGTCGGTGCGGTCCACCTCTGAGGGGTTGGACACGCAAACAGTCCTGTCGCTTTTCCCGCAGGATGCAAGAAGAAGGGACAGGACTGAGATTGCAAAAAATGCGCGTTTCATCGCTACTTAGGCTGCTTTCCGATGTAGGCGAGGATACCGCCGTCGACATAGAGGACGTGGCCGTTCACGAAATCTGACGCAGGGGATGCGAGGAATACTGCAGGTCCCTTGAGGTCGTCTGTTGAGCCCCAGCGTGCAGCCGGAGTCTTTGCGACGATGAATGCGTCGAACGGATGGCGTGAGCCGTCAGCCTGGCGCTCGCGAAGCGGAGCTGTCTGAGGAGTTGCGATGTAGCCCGGTCCGATGCCGTTGCACTGGATGTTGTACTCGCCATACTCGGATGCGATGTTGCGGGTAAGCATCTTGAGTCCGCCCTTAGCTGCAGCGTATGCGGAAACGGTCTCGCGGCCGAGTTCTGACATCATAGAGCAGATGTTGATGATTTTTCCGCCGCCCTGCTCAATCATTGAAGGGATGACGGCCTTGGAAACGATGAACGGAGCGTTGAGGTCCACGTCGATAACCTGACGGAACTCCTCTGCCTTCATCTCGCACATTGGGATGCGCTTGATAATGCCGGCGTTGTTCACGAGGATGTTGATAGGGCCGAGGTCCTTCTCGATTTTCTTCACGAGTTCCTGAACCTGATCCTCTTTCGTGACGTCGCAGACATAACCCTTAGCGTCGATGCCAAGTTCCTTGTAGGAAGCGATTCCCTTGTCGACGAGTTCCTGTTTGATGTCGTTGAAAGCGATTTTTGCTCCAGCCTCAGCGAATGCCGTTGCAATCGCGAAACCGATACCGTAGGATGCGCCAGTTATGAGCGCGACCTTACCTTCGAGTGAAAAACTTACCATAATTCTGTAACTTTTAAGTTGTTATATTCTTTAATTCAACAAAACCTATATTCTGCTATATCTCAAACGCCGGGACTACCTCATTTCGAGATATGAAATCTCGTCCTTGTCGCCGTAGTTGAGGTTCTCACCGCCCATACCCCAGATAAAGGTGTAGTTGCGGGTGCCTGCGCCGGCGTGGATAGACCACTCAGGAGATGTGACAGCCTGCTCGTTGTGAAGCCAGATGAGCCTTTCCTCCTGAGGCTGTCCCATAAGATGGCAGACAGCATTGCCCTCGGCGATGTTGAAGTAGAAGTATGCCTCCATACGGCGGGTGTGGGTGTGAGCCGGCATAGTGTTCCAGACTGAGCCCGGAGCAAGCTCCGTAAGACCCATCTGAAGCTGGTTTGTTCCGCCGCCCTTGACACGGCTGAGAACAGGCCATACGATGAGCTGATTCACAACCCTGTCGTTGGAGTCTTCCATCTTTCCGTAGTGGTCGGAGATGGCGAAGGCATATTTCTTAGGGTCGGCCTTCTTGTCGGTCGTAATTATCTGAGTCACATACTCTTTGTAGGCAGGAGCGGAGTTGAGATAGAACTTCGCCGGATTTGCCGGGTCAACGCTGCGGAAGGTAACTTCCTTCTTTCCGCAACCCACATAAAGGGCTTCCTTGTATTTGAGCGTGTACTCCTTGCCGTCAACCGTCACGATGCCGTCGCCCGCGATGTTAACGACTCCGAGTTCCCTGCGGTCGAGGAAATGCTCGGCCTTGAGCTCGTGGAAGGTGTCGAGGGAGAGAGTCTTCTCAACCGGCATCGCTCCGCCGTAGATGAGACGGTCGTAGAGGGTGTAGGTGAGATTGATTTCGTCCGGAGCCATCACTTTCTCCATCACGAATGCGCTGCGGAGGCGCTCAGTGTCATAATGTTTTACGTCATCAGGGTGGCACGCCGTCTGAACGGTGTAGTTCACCTGACCGAAAGCCGAAAGGGCAACCAGAGAGCCCAGGGCCGCTGTGAGTATTAACTTTTTCATAATCTATTCGTTTTTAGAATCTTTGTTTTCAATGTTCTCGGAAGTCTCGGAGGAAGCAGTCTGCTGTGCAGCGGATGCTACGGCTTTCTGACCCCTTACGATTTTCACCCTGTTCCAAGCCACAAGGCCGCCGGTGCAGAGCACGAGAGCGACGATTCCCATCCACTTGCAGCTGTGCGTAAGGTGGAAAATCACCCAGGCGAGAGGGCTGGACGCGAAGTCAAGCGAACCTCCATCGAAGCCTTCAGGGATTGCCACTGCGGCGTCCCCGGTCTGGGCGTAAACGTCCTGGGCCGCAAGGGTGAAATATGGAGCGAGGTCGGTGACAAAATAGAGGCCGAGCAGTACGCAGACAAGACCGATGATGAAGGTCTTGACCACATTGCCCTTGGTGATAGGGAGAACCATCGGGAAGATGTAGAACATTCCGGCAAGCGAAGCCAGCGGAAGGAACTCATTACCAGGGAGAACCACAGCAAGAATGAGGGTCACAGGGATGAGAAGGAGCGAAACCACGAGAGTCGTCGGGTGGCCGATTACAAGAGCCGGGCTCATACCGATGTTCATCTTCGCACCCTTGAATTTGCGGGAAATAAGGCTCTTGGTGGCCTCGGAGATTGGTTTCAACCCCTCGATAAAGAGGGATGTTATGCGAGGGATGAGCTCCATCACGGCTCCAATCTTGATGCCGAGTCCGAGGATATAAGGAATCCCGTCCACAATCTCCTTCCAGGAAGAAAAGCTGAGGCAGCCGATTATGATTCCGATGATGACTCCGAGGAAAAGCGGCTCTCCGAAAAGGCCGAATTTCTTCTTCATCCCTTCGGCGTCGATGTCCAACTTGTTGAAGCCCGGAATCTTGTCAAGTCCAGCGTTGATTGCCTCGGCAAATGGCACGAAACCCTGGCAGAACGGCTGCGGGATGGATATGCCTTCCATTCCCTCGTAGAAACCCTGGAATTTGGTGGCCGTGCGGTCTGCGAGCACAAGGGTGATTATGTAGCAGATGATGGCCGCGAAAAATCCCCAGAGGAGGCTGCTGGTGGCAAAATAGACCACGGCGCCGATGAAGGCGTAGTGCCAGTAGTTCCAAAGGTCGATGTTGACTGTCTGGGTGGTCTTGGTCAGGAGCATCAGGAGGTTAACTCCGAGGCAGACCGGAATGATGAGCGCTCCGATTGCGGTGTTATATGCTACCGATGCGGCTGCCGGCCAGCCCATATCGAAAACCTTGAGCTGAAGGCCGTAGATGTCCACGATTTTGGTGAGCGCAGGACCGAGTGCACTGGTGAGAAGTCCGGTGACGACAGAAAGTCCCACGAAGCCCACTCCGACAAGAAGTCCGCTCTTGAGCGCCTTGCCCGGCTTGATGCCGATGCAGATGCCGAGGATGGTGAAAATCACCGGCATCATCACGGCTGCGCCAAGTCCGATTATATAGCTGAATACCTGTTCCATAGACACTTACTGTATAGGATTCTCCCCGTTTACAATGTGGCGGCGACGTACCAATGCCTCCAAGAGATAGTAATCCGCGTAGTTGAGCGGAACATCGATGCTGCTGCCGTGCGGAATGCTACCCACGGAGTGCTGAAGGAGGAATCCGCCGTTGGTGCCGAGTTCTGCGCGATATGGAGCTGCGCTGAGCGACTTCACAATCTTGTCGCCTGCTTTAAGATAGTCCGAATCCTTGGTGTACTGCCAGAGTTCATAGAGAGCGGAAGCCATAATCGCGCCTGAAGAGGCGTCCCTCTGGTTCACATACGGAGCGTACTGAGGCTTCTCGGCGCCGTACTGCGCTGCGTCATAGTCCCAGAGCGGAACGAAGTCGGAAGGCATATTCGGCTCGGTGAGAAGAAAGTTTGCAACACTTTTTGCCTGAGCGAGGTAGCGCTCGTCGAGGGTGAAGCGGTAGGCGACCACATAGCCGTAGAGCGCCCAAGCCTGGCCGCGAGCCCAGCGGGAAGCGTCGTCAGCGCCCTGTGCGGTGTATTTTCCGCGAACTTCACCCGTCTCAGGGTCATAATCAACGACGTGATAGGTGCTGTAGTCGTCGCGGAAGTGGTTCTCCAGGGTCTTGTCGGCGTGGCTGATGGCAATCTCGCGGAAAGACGGGTCACCTGAGATTTCACTTGCACGGAAAAGGAGCTCGAGGTTCATCATATTGTCAATGATGACAGGGCATTTCCAACCTCTTTCCTTCTGCCATCCTCCTGTAACGTTCCAAGACTGGATGACTCCGGCTCCCGGACGGAAACGTGTAGAAAGCGACTTCGCTGTGTTCACGAGAACAGTGTCATAGCCCGGAAGGTTCTTCAAACGAAGGCCGTTGCCGTAGCTGTCATACACCATAAAGCCCACATCGTGGTGGTCTGTGAAAAACTGTATGTCGTGGAGAGCCTCAGTCTGCTTCTGAGCGTGAAGAGCATACTCTTCGTCCCCGGTGAGTTCATACATATACCAAAGCGTGCCGGCGAAGAATCCGCTCACCCAGTCGCGGGTAGGAACGAATACAAGCTTTTCCTTCTTGAATGTGGAAGGAATCCTCACGGTATCGCCTTCTTCGCTCGCGGCGATGAGCGGAGCGAGCTGTTTGCGGGCAAAGTCCACATTGTCATTGATGGTGTCCGTCATAGAGGTGCAGGAGACTGCAGCAAGAGACAGAAACAGAGCAGGAATGAGTTTTTTGAGCATAATTGTATTAGTTATAGTAAAACGCAAAAATACTCATTTTTCCCGATATTCCGTGCACGCACACGGATTTTTTACGAAAGGAGGGTGACCGAAAGTCAGTTTTTGACTTTTGGGTCACCCTCTTTCAGACTTCTTAAATTCTCTTTCCGGTAGATTTACTTAGAAATCTCCCAAGCTCCTCCCGGTGCAAAGACCGAGTCAACGAGAGTGTCGTAGAACATTCCTCTCTTCGCAAGGTCAAGCACATTGAAGCGGAAACGCATCAGCTGGACCTTCGGGAACATACTCTTTAGTTTCTCCCTCGTCACTCCTATCATCGTAGGGTCATACGGTGCGCCTGCCTTTTTCATCAGGTCCTGCATCTTCTCGAATGAATAGACCTGACCCTGAAGTTTCTTCTTGAGGTCCGGCCAGCCTTCTTTCACCTTGGTCAGCTGCGTGCGGACAGTCTGGGCGTCATCATATTTCTTGGTGATTTCCGTGTAGCCGAGCTTCGGAGCAGGGAAATCCTTAAAAATCTCGAGAGCGCGGTTCTGCTCCTGTTCGAGAGTAGGCCAAGCCTTTACGCAAGCCTCAACATCAATCTTGCTGAGGTCCATCTTGAACAACTCGTCGAACACGGCGCACATCGTCAGGGTGCCGATTGCCACCTGGAAGCCGTGAGACTGGAGTTTTCCGTTGAAACGGTGATGGGTCATATCGAGAATGTGGCTAAAAAGGTGGTCGCAGCAGGAAGCCGGACGGCTTGATTGAGCCGCCTGCATCGCGATTCCGCTGAGGGTCAAGCCCTCGAAAAGGTCGGCCACAGCCTGTTTGTCGCCCTTTGCAACGCCCTCAGGGTCGCTGAGCAAGTCGTCAAGGTAGTCCTGAAGCACGTGCCAGGCGTCAGGTTTGATGGGTTCTGTTCCCATCAGGTCTGCAATCATCCACTCCGCTCCGGCAGGAACCTTGGCTGCAAGGTCCGCGTATCCGGCGGCGGTCATCTCCTTAGGCGCGGCTGCGATTACGTCGATGTCGGCGATAATCACCTTCGGTGCGGGGCAAGAGAATGTCTGCTTCGAGTTGTGGTAGGAAATGGACGCGCCGAAAGAAGAGAATCCGTCAACGGAAGCGGCTGTCGGGAGGGTGAGATAAGACTGTCCGAAGTGGTGTGAGGAGAGTTTGCAAAGGTCGTTGATTACGCCCGAACCGACAGAAACGGCAACATATTTAGCCTCTTCAGATGGTCTGAACGCCTTTTCCGCATCAGGTTCAACATATTCAGGGTCATTCTCAATGGCTTTCGCTCCGGCGAAGTCTCCGGCAATGATGTGGTCAACCATATCCACATACCTCCAGTCGGCGTGGAACTCGTCCTTCTCTATAATGTATTTTTCCGTAGGGATGCCGGCAGAGACAAACAGTCCCCAAGCTTTTTCTCCCAGCGCTTTCCAGGTGTTAAGGTCGGCAACAACGACCGCCTTGGAACCGGGGAACCATTTCTTAAACTCAGCAGGAGCCTGGGCGCAAACCCCGCAACCCATTTCAAACACCTTGGTGTCGGTGGCGACAGTCAAGGCCTTAGCAATTCTTTCTTTTGAATCCATATTTTACAAACTTAGCTTTCGCAAGTATCTAACTTATTTATATATAAACCTTTTCTCTTTAATCAAACTCTCAAATCCCACGCACTTTTTCTTTCGCACTTTCCTCCCCTCTTTTTTATCTGAACCCCCTGCACCCCCTGTCAGGGGGATTTTTACGGCCCATCGGGCCGACGGGCAGAAGCCCTTGTCAAATTTCGCACTTGCGAAACTTGAGTTACAAAAAGAACATTTATTCTTCCGAGCGCGAAGTTACGATTTTTTTGCCTAATTTTTACGCTCTGTCCGAGACTATGACGGGGTGTCTGCAAACAAAAAAAAGAGGGGATGACTTTTCAGTCACCCCCTCTTCGGAGTTATTAACCTGATTAAAGGTTTACATTGTCGGATTTCCAGTCAGCGACTGCAGGCACGATGCCGAGCTCAACGATCTCGTCCCTCATCTTGCAGAGGTGAGCGTATGAAGCGTCGAGAGCTGCCATCTCCTCAGCGGTACCCTGCGGAAGAGTGTAGTGGCAACCGGTTGCGTCGATGGTTGTAGGCATTGCCATCATAACGTTCTTGTACTTGCCGCAGTTAACGTATGTACCTGCAGGAAGAGTGAACTGAGCGCCACCCATTGCTGCCTCAATCATCTTGACAGCGTTGTAGGCAGGACTCTGGAATGATGAACGGCCGCGAAGCTTGATGATTGCGGAACCGCCCTGGATTGTCTCCTGTTTGATTTCTGCCATCCTTTCAGCTGAAAGACCCATCTCGGAGAGAGGTTTGCCGGCGATCTTCACCTGTGAAGCGAAAACTGCCATCTGCTCGCCGTGACCGCCATATGTGTGTGCTCCGGTTACGTCGCTCTGAGCTACTCCGAACTCCTTTGCGAGGTTGCTCTGGAGACGGGTTGAGTCGAGGGCTGCGAGTGAAGTGAGCTGCTCCGGCTTGAGGCCTGAGTGAATGAGGGCTGTAAGAGCCGTAACGTCAGCAGGGTTGAAGATTACGACAACGTGCTTTACATCAGGGCAATACTTCTTGATGTAGTCACCGAACTCAGCGGCGATTTTGCAGTTGCCCTTGAGAAGGTCCTCACGGGTCATACCCTCCTTACGAGGAGCTCCGCCTGAAGAGATGATGTATTTCGCATCCTTGAAGGCAACCTCAGGGTCAACGGTCCAGGTGATGTTTGCACCCTCGAATCCGCAGTGATACATTTCCTCTGCCACGCCGTGAACACCCGGCTCGAAGATGTCGTAAAGGCAGATGTTCGGCGTAAGGCCGAGCATAAGAGCAGTCTGTGCCATATTGGAACCAATCATTCCGCCGGCACCGACAATTGTAAGTTTCTCGTTTGTTAAATATTTCATAATATTATGAATTAAGAATTATCGAAATTCACGCTTTCGGCAGGACGTTTTTCCTGCCTCAAAATC
>CAVJRU010000041.1:0-8279 GCA_963652025.1 bacterium | reverse complement strand
TTGAAATATGTGATTACTAAAAAAATAACTATATTTGCAGCCTAAATTTAAAACGAAACAGACAAGTGGAACCTCCCAGTCCAATACTAGGCACTCAGAGCATCCCGGCGGACAGTCCTTCTGACCCCCCGCTGTCGGCAATCCTTTATATCGCAAACTTAGGTACATCCCTTCGCAAGGGGGATGCGCTTTGTCGTTGTGCGTGACGTGGCGCCGAAAATAGCTCAGGAAAAATTTCACATTGGCTAAAGAAGGGGCTGAAGATTTTGCCCCGGGAATAAGAATAAAAGAGTAAAAATATATGGCACTTTATTTAAGGAAAGAACTGAAAAACGGAGCGGAACTCGCAGTCTGGCAAATCACCGAGACCGAAGACGAACTCAAAGCGCTCAGCTCGGTCCCGACAGACGAGATGGAGGAAATCAGCCTCTACGGCAGCGAGTCTCAAAGAAAGCAGAAACTCGCCGTGAGGGCACTCATCAACGAACTGTTTGACGAGAAGATGTACCTTGACCACCACGACAACGGCAAGCCCTATCTCGAGAACTGCGCCACAAACATAAGCATCACACACACAAACAAATACGTTGCCGTCATCATCCACGATGAGGACGACCTCGGAATTGACATCGAGTCTCTTGACCGCGATTTTTCAGTCGTTGAGAAAAAGGCACTCTCGGAAGACGAACAGGATGACCTTGACGATGACGACCGTCTGAAGAAGAACGAGCAGCTTGCCATCTACTGGTGCGCCAAAGAGGCCATCTACAAGAGGATGTCACAGAGCAGGGTGGATTTCTCCGAACAGATAGAGGTGGAGAAGTTCAATCCTCGCGGCGAAGGCGAACTGGACGCCACGTTCATCCATAAGGACGGGCACGAGGAGGAGTTTGAACTGGAGTATATGACGTTTGACCGCCACGTGTTAGTCTGGCTGGTAGGCTAAATCTTGAAGCGGAGGCCGGCCTCAACGCCAAAGGACAGCGGTTGCGCGGTGCGGATGCTGCGCGGCTGACTGTTGTTGAAATAGTAGCGGACTGTAGGGTCTATGTAGATGCCGAGGAAATCCACAGGCGAGAACTCCACTCCGAGACCCGTTCTCACTGAAGTCTGCACTCCATTAACTTTCTTGTTGTGGGAAACGGTAAAGTCCTCATATAGACCGCTGTAGTGGTTCATAAAGCACTTTTCCACTGTTCCGCCCACGAGACCGTAGACTTCCCACTTATTGTTTCCGAAAATCTTGAAATAAACATCAAGCGGCACTCCGATGTAGTGCTGCGAGTTCTTCATCTGGGTTGAGAAATTGCGGATTGTGTTGCCGTATTCGTCGGTCTCACAATAACTTGCGTTCACCTTTTTGCTCAAAAGAGTGTAATTTACGCCCGTGCCGACAGAGAGCCAGCTGAGAATGCGGAACTTCACGCCCACCCCGAAGGAGAGCGGAAGGTTGTAGGAGTCGGAATTGGAACTTTCGGTGAGCGTTGTCCCTATTGAAGTCTTCTTTCCCTGAGCATAAAGTCTCGGAATAGAGGCGCTCTTCTGCGGGCCGATGCCGCTGTTCGCTCCGAGTGTAAGTTCAAGCGGGAGGGAGCGGCTAGAGGATTCAAGGGAGGATTTCTCTTTTCCATAGACCGCCTCGATGTCGGAATTGTCCACAAGAGAGACTTCTTTTTCTGCGACTGACCCCTCTGGAGCGCTTTCAGTGGCCTTAGCCGGGGATGTTTCCGAAGTCTTATAATTTTCAGCTACAGTTTTCTCTGCAATAACTTCGCAGGCGGATTCCGGAATGAATGCATCGGACTCCTCCGACGGTGCGGCGGCCTCGGAGGCCGAAGGAATAGCATAAGCAAGAAGCTGCGACCGATTTTCCGAAGGCACAACATCAAAAAGAGGCTCAGCCAAAGGGTCCATTTCCGCAGTGGACTCGCCGCCGCTAAGCGAAGGCTCGGCAAGAGACGAAGACCCGGCAAGGGTGGATTCCGCAAGCATAGTCTCCCCCTCGGAAGGGGCCTCAACCGGGGATAAATCGAACACGACAAAAGCGGCGGCACAGGCGGCGGCAACCGTCAGAGCCCCGGCAGCGGCTTTCCACCACCAGGCTGCCACGCCCTTTTTCTTTGAAGCGGCGGCAGAGTCCAGGCGAGACTCAATCCCTTCCCAAACCCGGGACGGGACCTCTTCTTCCCCGGAGGAAAGAATCCGGCTGATGCTCTCGTCAAATTGTGTCCTTTTTTCTTTCATATAATCTCAATCGGGCTCTTTGCCCATATCCAGACGCATTCAAGTTATGCGCCCCCTATTTATATAATTCCTTAATCCTCGTCTGAAGCCAGATTCTTCCGCGGCTTAGCTGCGTTCGCGAGGTGCTCTCGGTGATGTCCAGCGCCTCGGCGATTTCCTTGTGCGAGAATCCTTCCATCACATAGAGGTTAAAAACCGTCCTGAACCCCACCGGCATCTGAGTCACAAGGTCCATAAGCTCTTTGTACCCAATCGCTTGAACAGGACTCTCATCCTCAGTGTGGAGGCTTCGGGCTTCGGTGATGTCGGAACTTTGGCGGAGAGCGTCGTTCTTCCTCAGGTACATAAGGGCGGTGTTGATGAAAATCCTGCGCGCCCACCCGTCGAAAGAACCGCTGCCGCTGTAGGTGGAGAGTTTGGAAAACAGAGAGACGAAACCGTCCTGCAGAAGGTCCTCAGCGACTGTTCTGTCGCCGACATAGCGGATGCAAACAGGGAAAAACCGCGGGGCGAGAAGATTATACATCTCCCTCTGTGCCGCACGGTCTCCATCAATGCATCGGTCTATGAGTTCTACTGCTCTGTCTCCGTCCACTTTTCGAGTAACGGACCGGACATCGGAAACCCAATCGGTTACAAAGATGCAACCCCGGTCCTTTATGTTGCATCCCAAATTTTAGCCAAAATTAGCCTTTTTTCGCGAATTGCTTGCTATCTTTGTGGGAATGCGCAATTTTTGCGTGGACATTTGCACGAAAAGAATTTACACACAGGTTGAATTCATATATGAGAAATTCATTGACTTATAAAGCATTAACAGTTTTGCTGGGAGCGCTGATATCCCTCGCCTCGTGGGCTCAGACCCCAGTAAAGACCGAAGGAGATAAGGGCAAAATAGCAGCGGAAAAAGAGGTTAAGGAAGCCATCAAGGACAATCAGCTTCTTCGGGCCGTGGAAAAATATGACAACGGGGACTTTGAAGGCGCGGCTGCGATGCTCTCGAAAATTGTCGCCGCTGACCCAAAGTATGATGCGGCGCACTATTACCTCGCGCTCACCTACCTTCTCAAGGGGGAGACGGACCTTGCGGAGATGGAACTTCTCAGAGCCGTGGAGATTGACCCGGGAAACTTCTGGTACAGGCAGAGGCTTGCAGCAGTGTATCGCCACAGCGGGCAAACCATCAATGCCATAAGCACTTACGAAAAACTTCTGGAGGATTTTCCCAAAAAGAGCGACCTCTACTTCGACCTTGTGGAGCTCTACGCGCAGAACGGAGATTTCGATAAAGCGCTCTCAACTCTTGACACCGTGGAAAACATCTTCGGCACCACAGAGTCAATCGCCGTCTATCGTTTCAGACTTCTGATGAGTCAGGAAAAGTCTTCCCAAGCATATAAATCCCTGGAGGAATACAACGCCAAATACTCCTCTCCATACATCCTTTGTACCCTTGGCGACTACCGGATGTCAACCTACGAAGACTCGCTCGCCGTGGCCTACTACGACGAGGCGCTCTCCCTTGACGGGGATTATGCCCCCGCGCTGCTGGGAAAGGCCGAGGCGCTGAGAATGACCCGGAAATATGACCTCTTTTTCCCTGTTCTGGACAAATATATGGCTTCGGAGGAAACCATCCCAAGGGGAAAGGCGGAGTATTTCTCGGCGCTCACAGAGAAATCGGACCCGAAATTTGTCGGGGCATTTCTTGAGAAGTTCGACACTGCGGCGAACATCTGTTTCAGACATCACCCCACCGACAGCGCGGTGGTTTCCACGGTCGCAAGCTACTATTACAGGACAGGAAGGACGGAAGAGGGAATCGGACTTTACCGCCTCAATTCAGACCTCCGGCCTGATGATATGCTGCTTGAGGCCGTCTATCTTTACTCCCTGCTCTATGCCGACAAATGGGAGGAACTCGCTCAGGACGGGGCAAAGGCCGCGAAAAAGTTCCCCCGGGAGCCTGAGTTCCTGATGCTGTCGGGAGCCGGGTACAGCAGCCTCGGGGAATATGACAAGGTCATCTCGCTCTGCGAGGAGATGGTTCGGGACTACCCGAAGGACAGCCTTGTCACCACACGTGCCTACACGACGATGGGCGACACCTACTTCCGCAAGAAAGACACGAAAAACGCCTTCAAGGCATATGAGAAGGTCCTGAAGATTTCTCCGAACAACATTTATGTTCTGAACAACTACGCCTACTACCTCTCCGTGGAAGGGAGAAAGTTGAAGAAAGCGTACTCAATGAGCAAGAAAACCATTGAGGCCGAGCCGGATAACGCGACCTATCTGGACACGTTCGGATGGATTCTCTATCTGCAGGGACGCGCTCTCGAGGCCGAGCCTTTCTTCAAGCACGCGATGCTTTACGGCGGAAAGGATAGCGCGGTGATTCTGGACCACTACGCCGAGGTGCTGTTCGCCTTGAAAAAGTATGACCTCGCATTCGTGAACTGGTACAGGGCGCAGGGGAAGAACAACGCCGGAGAGATTCCGGACCTGAGCGAGAGGATTGCTCAGCGCAAAAAGGAGTGCGGCAGATAAACACTGGCTTATGAAACTGTTTCGAAGCAAATCAGGATTCATCGGAGGGCTGCTCGCGGGCGGCCTTGCGCTGTTTTGCTTGGGCATCGTGGACTCCTCAGCCCAGGACACGAAGGCGGCGGAGCAGAAAAAAGAGAAACTCGAGAAAGAAATTGCACTGATTAACAAACAGTTATCCTCCAATTCCTCGAAAAGCCGAAGCGCACTCTCCACATATAACCTTGTCTCGAAAAAGGTTGAAAACCGTCAGGAGATTCTTCGCCAGAGCAAGCGCAAGGAAAAGGAGTGTGCAGACAAGATATATCTTAAACAGCGGGAAATCAACGCATTGCAGGCAAGTTACGACACACTGGCAGCGCACTATGAGCGTCTGGTCCTGGGGGCATACAAGAACCGCGATGCGAAAATCTGGTATATGTACATCCTCTCAAGCGAGGACCTCTCGCAGGCGTACCGGCGCTACGGGTATTTCAAGAGCCTTGCGTCCCAGATTGGAGAGGAAGCACGCAGGATGGAGGAGACCCGGGCGAAGCTAACTCAGGAGCGGGACGCGCTGCAGCGCCTTAGAGCGGAGCAGAAAGCAGTTTCGGCACAGACGCAGCAGGAGCTAAAGAAGCTGCAGGGCGAACAGGCTGAGTCAAAGGCACTTGTAGGCAAACTGAAGAAAGAGAAGAGTCGCTACCAAAAGGAACTCGCGGCGAAAAAGAAGCAGGTGGATGCTCTCGACAGGGAGATTGCGCGGCTCGTGCGGGAGGCAGTCTCGGGAGGAAAAAGTTCCAAAGGCGGGAAGAGTTCCGGAAAGACGGTGATTGACGAAAAGCTTGCGGCGGAGTTCTCTAAGAACAAGGGAAAGCTTCCCTGGCCGGCTGACGGTCCGGTGGTGGACTCCTTCGGAGAGAGATACCACCCGGTTTACAAGAATGTGAAACTGCCGCGCAACAACGGCGTGAGCATAGCTCTCAGCCCCGGGACAACGGTAAAATGCGTGTTTGACGGGGTCGTGAAGCAGGTCCTGGTGATGCCTGGCTACAATCAGTGCGTGCTCGTGCAGCACGGCAACTACTTCACCTTCTATTGCAAGCTGAAGAATGTGGTGGTGAAGTCAGGGCAGAAACTAAAGACCGGGCAGGACATCGGCACCGTGGACACGATTAACCGCGACACGCAGCTGCATTTCCAGATTTGGAAGGATACCACTCCGCAGGACCCTGAGCTGTGGCTTAAATAGTTTTTTAAGGCGCATTGCTGCGTCACTTGATTGAAGATAAACAACACTAAACAATAAGTATGAAAAAAATCGTATTTCTAACCGGGGCTACCGGAAATATGGGCTGGGCAGGCTTCCAGGAGCTGCACCGCCGCTCAGACAAATTCACAGTGAGGATTCTCGCGAGGCCGAGCAAAAAAAACAGGAAACTGCTCGCGCCATACGAGGGCGACCCTTCGGTGGAGATTGTCTGGGGCGACCTCAATAACTACGAGGATGTCCTCCGGGGCGTTACCGGAGCGGATTATGTGCTCCACGTGGGCGGAATGGTGTCCCCTGCGGCAGACTACTATCCGGAGGAAACGCTCAAGGTGAATGTGGGCGGAGCGGAAAATGTTGCGAAAGCGGTGATGGCGCAGGAGGACCCGGGCAAGATGAGAGTTGTTTACATCGGCTCTGTGGCCCAGCTCGGAGACCGGCTCTACCCCTACCACTGGGGCCGCTCCGGAGACCCTGTGAAGTCCAGCCTCTACGATATGTATTCGGTTTCAAAATGCCGCGCGGAGAAGGCCATCGTGGACTCCGGCATCCCGCACTGGGTGTCACTCCGCCAGTCCGGCATCCTCTACCCCGGCATTCTCAAGGTCGTGAACCCGACGGCGTTCCACGTGCCGGTTGCGGGTGCGATTGAATGGGCGACCATTGAAGACTCGGGAAGGCTGCTCGCCAATGTCTGCGAAGACTGGGTCCCTGAGGAGTTCTGGAACAATTTCTACAACATCGGCAGCGGCGAGGGCTTCAGGATGACCAACTACGAGTTCGAGACACGCCTTCTCACGGCCCTGGGTCTTCCCGGCCCAGAGAAAGTCTTTGAGCCTCAGTGGTTTGCGCTGAAGAATTTCCACGGAATGTGGTATGAGGACTCGGATGTGCTGGAAAACTATCTGCATTTCCGCTACAATGTCCCGGTGGACGAGTATTTCAAGTCGATGAAGTCCAAACTCCCGTGGTTCTACCATCTCGCGTTCCTCGCTCCGGCCTTCGCGGTGAAGATGTTTATGAAGCCTTTCGCCTTCGAGAAGGGCCTCGGCACGCAGTCCTGGGTGGACGGCGACCCTGACAAGTTGAAGGCATACTACGGCTCCCGTGAAGCCTGGGAGGCAATCAAGAGTTGGAAGGACGTGATTCCGCCGCATTGGGAGAAGAATCTCGAAAAGGCCCGCGAAAAGGGCGAGGTGAAGCGCCTAAGTCACGGCTGGGACGAGTCCAAGTCCATTTTTGACCTCAGCGAGGAGGAGCTCCAGGCAGCGGCCGAGTTCCGCGGCGGACGGTTCCTCGGAGCAGCGTTCGAGAAAGGAACTGACGAGAATGGAAGAAGGCGCCCGGGAGTGCAGTACCTCTGGGAAGACACCGCCTCCGGAAAGCAGTTCACCGCCTCCCTTGAGTACGTCCTGCTCGGCGGCGGCTGGATTGGCGAATGGGAGGATCTTTCTTCTCATTCCGACATTTTCGGGGAATAGAGGCTACTGCAATATAGACTTGTAGGAAACAGCCACCGCTTTTACGCGATAGGGATTCTCTTCGTTAACCAGGACTTCGTAGAAATGCTCCCTGGC
Organism: bacterium; assembly: GCA_963652025.1. Lineage (GTDB taxonomy): Bacteria > Bacteroidota > Bacteroidia > Bacteroidales > UBA932 > Cryptobacteroides. The sequence goes on along the minus strand of CAVJRU010000041.1, from coordinate 662 downwards.
ACGACGGAGAAGGTCCGCGTGGGGATAGATAAAATGGGGACGTACAACCTGCCCTAGAAACCTCACGCCCTTTTCCATCGAAGCGAGATGAACTTTTCTCGGATGAAGGCGAAGGTAGAGAGAAGAAAAGAGAAAATCTCTGATTTTCGGGATAGCCTCAAGAAGGGCATCGCGGGATTGAGACACGAGGAAGAAGTCATCCACATATCGGCCATAATGTGTAAACTTCAAATCCCGCTTCACAAATTCGTCAAGCGGAGAAAGGTAGATATTGCTAAAAAGTTGGGAAGTTAGATTCCCTATCGGGAGGCCGCAACCCTCCTTTGCATAAAAAAGACTTTTGCTTCTGGGGATACTGTTCCAATCTGAAAGCCTGCCCTTACGGTAACACCCCTTTGTCGGGTCATTGAAAATCACCAATGAAAGTAGTCTCAGAGCAAGAGGCACATCGAAATCGCACTTATGCCGTGAGGAGTACGAAAGAAGACGCGAAGAGACCAAGTCGAAAAGCCTCTGACGGTTTATGCTCATAAAATACCCTTCTATGTCTAGTTTGAGGATGTAACAGGGCTTCTGGTAGTTCTCCGAACAGGAACGGATGTGGTGAGAGAGCCTCTGCACCCCGAAAAGAGTTCCCTTTCCCTCACGGCAGGAGTATGAAT
>CAVJRU010000040.1:0-19059 GCA_963652025.1 bacterium | reverse complement strand
AGGCTTCCGCTGACACAGATAAGGTCCATACTTTTGGCGGATGGGCGTCTTTTAGCCTGCAGAAGGGAGGTCTCGCCGCTTGCGCTGACGCTCACCGTAAGTCCCACAAGGGAAGGCATAACCTCAAGAGAGAGTTTTTTGTAGCCGTGCTCTTTGGAGGCGGAAACCACTCCGCTCCAAAGTTCCTTAATCTGGCTGAAGTCAAGTTTCGCGGGGACTCCAATCACGACGGAGAGTGTACGGGGGTGCGAGAACTCCGCATAAAGCTCTCCGGTTATTGCCGTAACGCACTTGTAGCCAAGATGTTTGAGCGGAAAATAGACAAGGTCAAAGTCCGATCCCTCAATAAAACAGCGGCTCTTTTCAGTCACCACCGCCTGCCCCACAGTTTCCCAGCGAGTGCTCTCGAACGGCTTATAACCCGTTCCTTCAAACAGTTTTTCGACTGCCTCTATTCTGCCAAGGCTCGCAAACCTTTCTTCTGCCATATATTACCTTTATTTAGAATTTACAAATATAATAACTTATCGTCTCTTGCCGAGATCGTATTTAATGCCCAGGTCATCAAGCTGCTGAAGGAACTGGCTGCTTATCATTATGCTGTATTTCCTGGAGGCGAACTCGATGTTCCATTTGTGCACAGGGTCATACAAACGGATGGAAAGCGGGGTCTTGCCCTTATTGTCCTTTATGACCTCTACGAGAGCCGCTCTGAAACTGTCCGAGAGCATCGTCGTGGAAAGCTGCAGAACCAGTTCCTTCACCTTTTCCTCCGCGATGTTGCTCAAAAGACGGATTCCCGACACTTTGAAGGCGTATGGGACAGCCGCGGCCGGGGCACCGTTCTCGCCCGGTTGAGGTCTCCATCTCGGCTTCACCTCTCCCTCAATCCAGATTGCCTGATGAGGCTGCAGATAGCCCATATATGCCTCGTGGTCTTTATCAAAAAGAGCCAGCTCGTAACTTCCCTCATAGTCCTCAAGCATCGTTTTGGAGAAATTGCGTCCGGTGCGTGCGGTGAGGGTCTGAGTCTGGGTGATGAGCCCGGCGACACATATTTTCTGCGAGCGCTGCTCCTCCGCGCACTTGTCTATTGTGGCTTTCAGCTGCGCAAGCGAGCAGTCGGTGAAATTGTCAATCTCAAAGCGATATTTGTCCAGCGGATGGGCGGAAAGGAACATTCCGACGAACTCCTTCTCCTTCTGAAGATAGGCAAGAGTGTCGTCTTCCTTTATCTCCACAACCGGTATCTCAGGCCTCTGAGGCTTCATTTCCTCCGCCTCGCCGAAAAGGGAGATGGCACTGGACTCCTGGTCCCGGCGGTAAAGCTCCCCGTAGCGCACAAGAGAGTCAATGAAGAGGTCTCCACCACGGCAAGGAGCAAAGAACTGCCGACGGTCAATCTTGAAAGAGTCAAATGCCCCGGAGTAAACAAGGGTCTCCATCGGTTTCCGGTTTACAATCCCCGACATTCTTTCCACGAAGTCATAGATGTCGGTGAACTGACCGCCCTTCTGCCTCTCTTTTATGATTGCCTGCACGATGTTAGCGCCGAAACTCTTGATTCCCCCGAGTCCGAACCTCACGTTGCCGTCCCTGTTGACGGAAAACTCCGAGTCGGACTCGTTGATGTCCGGGTTCAAGACCTTGATGCCGCTCTTCTTGCAGTCATCCATAATCTTCTTGATTTCGTCCATCTTCGAGAGGTTCTTGCTCAGGTTGGCGGCCTGGAACTCTGCAGGGTAATGCGCCTTGAGCCAGCCAGTCTGGTAGCTTACCCAGGCGTAGCAGGTTGCGTGCGACTTGTTGAAGGCGTACTGCGCGAACTTCTCCCAGTCCTTCCAGATTTTGTCCAGAATCTTCTCCGGATGACCGTTCTTCATTCCGCCGGTCATAAACTTGTCTTTCAAGGAGTTAAGGATGTCAATCTGCTTTTTACCCATCGCCTTGCGCAGCTTGTCGGCCTCGCCCTTGGTGAACCCGGCAAGTTTCTGCGAGAGAAGCATCACCTGCTCCTGATAGACCGTCACTCCGTAGGTGTCCTTGAGGTATTCCTCCATATCCGGAAGGTCATACTCAACCGGCTCCTGACCCTGTTTGCGGGCGACGAATGAAGGGATATAGTCCATAGGACCCGGACGGTAGAGGGCGTTCATCGCGATGAGGTCTTCAAACCTTGTCGGCTGAAGCATCTGGAGCCATTTCATCATTCCCGGCGACTCGAACTGGAACACGCTCGTGGTGTCTCCGCGGCTGTAGAGGGCGTAAGTCTCCGGGTCGTCAATAGGGATGGCCTCGATGTCTATGTCCACACCGTGCCTTTCCTTTATAAGGTCCAGACAGTTATGGATGATGGAAAGCGTGTTCAGACCCAGGAAGTCCATCTTGAGCATACCCACATCCTCGATGTAGTGGCCGTCGTACTGCGAGGTCCAGAACTCCTTTTTCTTGCCGTTCTCGTCAAGGATTTCCTTATCCTCCGAGAGGCAGATAGGAATGTAGTCCATAAGGTTCCCGCGTCCGATGATGGTCGCGCAGGCGTGCACTCCAACCTGCTTTATGCTGCCTTCCAGTGCGAGAGCATAATGGAGAACATCCTTGACGAGGTCCGCCCCGTTTTCAAGTTCTGCCTTGAATTCCGGCACGAGACGATAGCAGTTCTTGAGGTTGATTTTAACGTCCACCTCTTCCATACCCTTCTGGAAGAACTTTTCGACAGTCTTCTTCTGCCCCGGGTTGTCCGGGTCATCCACCTCCACCTCTTTGCTTATCTGCTTGAAGCCCTTTTTCAGTTCGTCAAGCTTCGGGTTAAAAGGATATTCCTTTTCCACCATCTCGCTCAGGCGGTCTGGGACCATCTTCGCAAGCCTGTTCGCTTCATCGAGGCTGAGACGGCTGATGCGGGCTACATCCTTAATCGCGGATTTTGCCGCCATCGTTCCGAATGTGATGACTCGCGACACGTGGTCAAGCCCGTAGTGGTCTTCCACATATTTGTGTGCGGCTCCGAGGTCCTCGAAGTCCACATCAATATCCGGCATACTGATTCGGTCCGGGTTGAGGAACCTCTCGAACAGGAGCTGGTATTTAATAGGGTCAAGGTTTGTAATCCAGAGGCAGTAGGCGACGACGGAACCCGCCGCGGAGCCCCTTCCAGGGCCCACCATAGAGCCCATTGCGCGGGCGGCGGCAATGTAGTCCTGAACGATGAGGAAGTAGTCCGGGAAGCCCATACGACAGATTGTCTTGAGCTCGAAGTCGATTCTTTCCTCCTGTTCCGGGGTGAATGTTTCGCCGTAGCGGATGTGGGCACCCTTATAGGTGAGGTGGCACAGGTACGCGACACTCCTGCAGAATTCTTCTCCCCTGTCGTTGCCGTCCTTGTCACAACGGCCCACATCAATTATTTCCTTGTATTTTTCAAGTTCAGAGTCTATCCTTTCAAGAAAGTCCGCAGGAAGGTCGAATTTCGGGAGAACGTGTCCGCGGTCAATCTTGTAGCTTTCAATTTTATCGGCAATCTCGATACTGTTCGAGATGACTTCAGGGTGGTCAGGGAAAAGGGCGGCCATCTCCTCTTCGCTCTTGAGGTACTCCTGCTGGGTGTAGCGGAGCCTCTTTTCGTCGTCAAGGAACGCTGCGGTGTTCATACAGATGAGCCTGTCGTGCGCAGGTCCGTCCTCTTTGCTGACAAAGTGCACGTCGTTTGTCGCGACGACTTTCACCCCTGTCTTTTCGGCGAGTTCAAAAATGCCCTTGTTCGCGATAGTCTGGTTCTCATAAACCTCCCAAACCCTGCTGTAGGCCTCTCCTGTAAGACCCTGCACCTCGGTCTTATGCAGCTGCACCTCAAGATAATAGTCATCGCCGAAGACTCTCTTGAACCATTCGACGCTCTTTTCGGCCTCCGCCATATCCCCTGCAATTATGTTCTGGGGGATTTCCCCGGCGATGCAGGCAGAAAGGCAGATGAGGTTCTCGTGGTACTGCTCCACCACGGAGTGGCTCACCCTGGGCTTGTCGTAGTACTTTCCCTCGATGTGCCCGGTGGAGACAATCTTCATCAGGTTCTTATACCCCTCGTAGTTTTTGGCGAGAAGGATGAGGTGATAGTACTTGCGGTGGTTGTTGTCCTTGAGATGGTGGTCGTAGTGACGGGTGACATAAATCTCACAGCCGAGAATAGGCTTTACGCTCGGATGCTTGCCGGCATATTTCATAAACTCCTTGATTCCGTACATATTGCCGTGGTCGGTGATGGCAAGCGCCCCCATACCGAGTTCCTCGGCCCTCGAGAAAAGTTTCGGAATGGCTGAGAATCCGTCAAGGATGGAATACTGGGTGTGGACGTGAAGGTGTACGAATGACATAGTTAGAGTTTTCAAAAATTATGGCTGATGGCCTTGCGGCAGAGTCTGCAAATATAGACAAAAACAAGCGTCCGAAAAACATTCCGGACGCTTGTTTTTATAAAAAGCATTTCAGCAGAAAATTGCTAAAAATCTCTTAGTCAAAAGTTAAATAAGGTGAGCAGATGCCCCATTATTTATTTTTTGCGGCTTTGCGTTTCTCAACGGCGGTAACCACATCATACATAATCGGCGTACCGATGAAGATGGATGCGTAGGTTCCGATGATGATACCGAGGATGAGCGCAACTGCAAGACCCCTGATGACCTCACCGCCGAAGATTGCGATTGCAAGCATAGTGACGAGAGTTGTGAGGGAGGTGTTCATTGTACGTGAGAGTGTGCTGTTGAGCGCGTTGTTCACGTTGAATGAAAGCTCAGCCTTAGGATGGTCTGCTTTGAACTCACGAATACGGTCGAAGATGACCACGTTATCGTTGATTGCATATCCGATGATTGTAAGGATAGCCGCGATGAACGTCTGGTCCACGTCGAGGGTGAACGGAAGTATTCCGCTGAAGAGCGAGAAGAAGCCGATCACGATGATTGCAGTGTGGGCAAGTGAAGCCACGCCACCGAGTCCCCAAGTCCAGTTCTTGAACCTTATCGCGATGTATGCGAAGATTACGAAGAGGGCGATGATTACGGCGATGATTGCGTCACGCTTCATATCGTTAGCGATGGTAGGACCCACCTTGTCGGAACTTACGATACCGTTAGGATTGTCCACTGTTGAGCGGAACTCGTCGAAAGTAAGATCCTGTGCATAAAGTCCCTTGAGGGCCTCATAGAGCATCTGCTCTACCTCTGCGTCAACCTCGGAAGACTCGTCCTGAATCTTGTAAGCCGTGGTAATCTTCATCTGGCTGTCGCCACCGAACTGCTTAACCTCGACTGCCTCGTTGAACTCTGCGAGAGTTGCCTCACGAACGTCCTCTGCGGTAACCGGCTTGTCGAACCTTACAACGTATGTACGGCCACCGGTGAAATCAACACCGTAGGTGAATCCCTTGATGCAGATTGAAAGGATGGAGATTACGATAAGGGCTCCGGAGAAGATGTAGGAGAATTTCCTGAGTTTAAGGAAGTCCACGTGGGTGTTCTGGAGGAAGTTCCTTGTAAGCTTGTTGTCGAATGACACTCCCTTGCCCCTTGAAAGACGGTCGTCAATTACAAGACGGGTAATGAAGATGGAAGTGAGCACTGAGGTTACGATACCGATGATAAGGGTCGTAGCGAATCCTTTTACAGGACCTGAACCGAAGAGGAAGAGAACGACACCGGTGAGGGCGGTAGTTACCTGACCGTCGATGATTGCGGAGTATGCGTTCTTGTAACCGTCGGCAACTGCCTTTCCAAGACCCTTGCCAGCACGGAGCTCTTCCTTGACTCTCTCATAGATGATGACGTTGGCATCCACAGCCATACCGAGGGTGAGGACGAGACCAGCGATACCAGGCAATGTGAGGACTGCTCCGAAGGATACCAGAGATCCGAGGAGGAGAAGCACGTTGCAAAGGAGGGCGAAGTCAGCGATGAGACCTGCTCCCTGATAGAAGAACACCATATAGATGAGCACAAGGAGGAAGGCTATCACGAAGGAGATGAGACCAGCGTTGATGGACTCGCTACCGAGTGAAGGTCCTACGACCTGCTCCTGGATGATGGTTGCAGGGGCCGGAAGTTTACCGGACTTGAGGACGTTTGCAAGGTCCTCTGCCTCTTCAAGGGTGAAGTTACCGGTAATCTGTGAAGAACCGCCGGAGATTTCGCTCTGAACCGTAGGGTATGAATATACCATACCATCGAGGACGATTGCCACCTGACGGCCGATGTTGTCTTTGGTGAGCCTTGCCCAAGTCTGAGCACCTTCTGAATCCATAGACATAGAGACCTCAGGATGTGCACCGCCGTCACCGTACTGAACCCTTGCCTCGGTCACAGCGTCTCCGTCAAGCGGAGCCTTGCCGTCGCGGGAAGTATTCCTGATTGCGACAAGTTCGAAGTAGTTGCCGCCAGGGATCTGGTCTGAAGGTTTTACAGTCCACATAGCCTTGAATTCGTGCGGGAAGCACTCTTTCACTGCAGGCATTGCGAGGTATTTGTTAACAAGGGCTGTATCTGCGTAGCTTGCGAAACCGATGCAGGCGTTGGTGTTGTAGCCTGAAGGACGAAGAACTGCGAAGAGAGGGTTCTCTTTGTTGTACTTAGCAAGTTCGGCATCCTGACTTGCAGCGGCGGCATCGTTAAGAGCCTGAGAAAGGACTCCGTCTGAAGAGTTTCCGTCTGCTGCCGGAGCGGCTGCAACTGCTACAGCGTCTGCCGGGAGAATCTCTGCGAGTTTCGCGTTGGCCTCGGTGAGGAACGGCTCAATCTCGGAGAACTGGAAGGTTGTCCAGAACTCGAGGGATGCTGTTCCCTGGAGGAGCTTTCTCACACGCTCAGGCTCTTTTACGCCCGGGAGCTCAACGAGAATCCTACCGCTGTTTCCAAGCTTCTGGATGTTAGGCTGAGTGACGCCGAAACGGTCGATACGGTTACGGAGAACGTTGAACGAGTTGGAGATTGCGCTTTCACTTTCCTTCTGGATAACGCTCAGGACATCAGCGTCGCTGCTCTGTGAGCTTACCTTGTCCTTGAGGTCGAAGGTTGCGAAGATGTCTGCGAGCGGACGTCCGCCAGCAGTCTCCTGCCAAGCCTTTCCGAAGAGGGTGATGAAATCCTCACGTGAAGTGACGCTGCGAACCTTAGCAGAGTCGATGGCTGCAAGGAACTGAGGGTCCTGGCTGCCTCCGGCGAGGGCTTTCACGAGGTCTTCAAGCTGCACCTGAAGCATTACGTTCATACCTCCCTTGAGGTCCAGACCGAGGTTGATGTCCTTGGTCTTCACGTCTTTGTAAGTGTAACCGAAATATACTTTCTCGGCTGAGATGGAATCGAGGAACCTGCGGTTGTTCACCTTGGCGATTGAGTCAAGATAGAATGCCTTGTCCTCGTCCGGGATTGCGCTGAACTCTGCTGACGCGCTCACCTTCTCAACGGCTGCAGCCGCATATTTGTCGGCTTTGCCTTCCTCAACCCTCGTCACGACGGAGAAGGAAAGCTGCCAGAGGCAGGCAAGAGCGAGGCAGATTGCAACGAATCTGATTGCACCTTTACTTTGCATAATAGTTTATAGTTTTAATTAATATTTATTGTCCCAAAAAGTTTACCTGTCGGCAAATAGGGCACAAATTTACTATTTTTTTCTTATAAACGCACTTTTTCTTAAATTTGTAGCCCTTTTGAGAAATCGGGAATTATGGAATTGAGGCATATATTCGCAAGTGTTTTATTATTGGCGGCCCTCTCAGCACCGGCAAATCTCCGCGCGCAGAACACGGTGGAGGCTGACTCTTTGCATATATCTCTCCCGGAGACTCCGCTTGAGCCCTCTCTTTCAATCTCCCCGTCCGAAAGGCTCTCTCCCAAGGAAAAAATCGCTCTTGCAGACTCCCTGAGGCTGGAATATAAGTTCCGCAGAGCCGAGGCGCTCCTTTCCTCTGCAGCGGATTCGCTGTCTTCCTCCTCCCTCAAAGCCGACAGTCTCCTTCTTGAAAGAGCGACTTCGCTTCTTGCTCTTTGCGAAAGAGGGTTGGAATTTTCTGAGGAAGTAGCTCTCCCGACAGTCGTGGCGCGTCAAAAATTCTCCGTTCGGGACTTTTTTCTCTACTATCCCCTCCCGGACAAAGTCTGGCACAACGCCGCTTTGTGCCCCGGGCTTCGCGACAGCCTTGCCGCTGTGCATTTCCCGGGGTGTCTGGGAAACATCCCGGACGTGCTTTTTATGCAAGAGGAAGACGAACAGCTGTTTTTCTCCACGGCCGACACTCTCGGAAACCTCAAGATTGCCTCTACTCATCTTGACACCCTTTGGACGCGTCCGGAGATTGTTTTTCCGGTCTTGCAAGATTCTCTCTCCCGGTCAAGCGGCGCCATCTCCCCCGAAGATAACACCGACTCAACCGCGCATAATGCCGCCCTCTCCGCTAACATCCCCCACACCGACGAAATTTTCCCGATGCTCAGCGCTGACCGCAGGTCTCTTTATTTCTCGGCCCGCCGTCCCGACGGGATTGGAGGATATGACCTCTACGAGTCAGTTTGGTCTGAAGCGGACAGCCTCTGGAGCGCGCCGGTGAACTTAGGATTCCCGTATTCATCTGTGGACAACGACTACCTCTATATGAACACGGACGACGGCCGCTACACCGTCTTCGCCTCCGACAGGGGCTGCACCGGGGACAGTCTCTATGTTTATGTGCTTGAGTATGAGTTTATTCCAAAGATAGAAAAGGTTACGGAAGCGGACCGTCTCTCCTCCATCATTGCCCTCAACCCTACAGAGGGACTTGAGGTGATGGAAACAGGAGGCGCGCTCGACGGCTCAATCCCGGAAAACGGCGACACCGACCGTTATATGGCAGCGATGAACGAGGTGCGCTCTCTTCGTGCCGCCCTTGACGGAGCCATCCGGGAACTGGACGCGATGAGGGAAGAATTCGCTCTGAGCGACGATGTGGAACGCCGTCAGGAACTCACCCGCTCGATTCTTGACAACGAACAGAAAATACCGCAAATCCAGTCGGAACTAGGAAATGCGGTATCTGCAGTTCAAAAAATAGAAATGGAGTTTCTCTCCAAAGGAATAGTACTCGACTACGAAAAGCTAAGCGCCGAAGCCTCCCGCAACATAGTGGGCGACTCCTCCAACTACATCTTCAAGGAAAAGACGCTCGGTGCCCCCTTCCGCCTGGAATTTTAAGTAACAAGCCACAGGGCAGGGCGGGCCGCCTTTTAGAGGGTCTGAACCGGTTTAGGAGGGGTAAAGATGGCTTTTATCAGCCTTTATACTCGGCGGGCCAAGGATTTTTCTTTATACCGGCCATCTGAACCATCTGCGCGTGCGCCTCGTTGAGAAGGCGGGAAATCTCGGCCTTGCGGGGGGCGGAGCCGTCGGTGATGATCGGCTTGCCGACGTGAACGGTCAGAAGCGGAACATCAGGAGAGTCGAAAAGCTTATAGATACCTGTGCGCGGACGATAGGTCAGCACGAACGGGATTACCGGAATGTTGTACTTGTAGGCCATTGAGAACGCGCCCTTCTTGAAAGAACGAACCGGAGCGTAATATCTCCAGCTTGCAGCCTCAGGGAATACGTGCAGCCACTCTCCGCGGCGGTGGAACTCATCGAACGCCTCGTCGAAAGGGCGCATACCCGCTCTTGTCTCCGGAACAGGGATGCCTCCGAGGTAGTGCATAAACCACATATCCTTGCCCCTCATATGCTCTCCGAAAATCGGGAACCAGAGCCTCTTCATTCCAATCGCGTCCATCACGCAGGCAAGATCCCATCTGTAGACGTGGTTGCAGACGGTCATAGCCCCGTTTTTGAGTTCTTTTTTGTACGGCTTGAGATTCTCCCGGCCGACAATCTTGAGACCGTAACGCGCCCTATTAATCCACCTTACGACGGTACAGAGCAGGAAACGGTTGACAAAATGATTGAAACGATAGTGGAAAGACCTGTCAAGATATGGAAAAGTCTCGTCAAGAACCACTTTTCTGCCATCATAGCGTACCGGAGCTATTCTCTCGGCGGAGTCGGTCTCGGGGTACTCAATGTCAATGTCCGGAAGAAAAACTCCCGGCTCGACTTCCATTTCGCGATATTTAGCGTTATCTATTCCTTTTCCCATAATGTGTTCTGTTCAAATTGCCCCGGCGCGGTCCTTTCGGGACTTTTTAGTCCCTCACTACGCAAGGTCTCAGAGGATTACTTCCCCTGAGTCTGCAACCCGCAAAAAGAAAGGAACTCATCCCAGAGCATATCCTCAGCGGGATTAAGTTTCTTTTTCGCTGATTTTACAATGTGTACGAATCCGAGTCCTACACCCACTGCACCTCCGTCCGTTTCCGTCTTGTCGCCCACCATAAGGGCATCCTCAGGAGAGACGCCAAGAGCCTTACAAGCTCCGAGAAAAACCTCCTTTGACGGCTTCAGACCGCCAAGTTCCGGTGACTCCCACACTCCGTCAAAATCGGAACGGGAAAGTCCGCAGGAAGCGAGTTTCTCATCAACGAAACAATAGTCGGAAAGCACGGCGATTTTAACCCCCTGAGAGCGAAGATGCTCCAGAAGTTCCCTTAGGTGCGGCCTCGGGCCGAATTTCTCTTTTATGATTTTTGCCTGATTAGGCATATATGTCCCATAGAACCACTCGCGGCACCCGGCGGCCTTCTTCTCTGAGCCCTTACCCATAAGGGAGAAAAGAGCGTTGTAATAGTCCTCAGGGCGATTGAAATGCTTACCCCTTAAGGTCTTACGTAATTTTCTTTCGGACCCCAGCGTGACCAGATGAAGCGGGTCGGCGAGAATGAGACGAATAGGAAAATGACGGGACTCGAATAAAGTCCCGTCAAGATCGAATATAACTGCCTTTGGCATCATAGACCGAAAGTCTTAGTCTTTGATTACCAAATCCTTGAATTTTGCGTGACGCTTCTCGTCCTGAAGAAGGATGTTAAGCTTGAACTGGCCGTCACGTGCTCCCTCAGCGATGCAGCGCTCCTTGAATTTCTCAAAGGACTCGCTAACAAGACGGTGGGTAACAGGGTCTTTCAGACGAAGCGAATCCCTCTTTGCGACATACTCGACGTTCTGAGCGCGGAGGTACTTGTCCACAACCTTGGTGAACTCCTCTGCAGCCTCCTGTGAGGTGGACTGGTCAGCAAACTCATAGTAGAAATGGTATGCGGAGATGTCCAGGTCTGCAAAGCCGATGAAGAAGCGGGTCTTGAGGCCTGTCTCAGCCTCAGCCTTGTGAACAGCCTCAATGAACTGGCGCTCGTGAAGCTTCTCTCCTGTGATGGTGACGATGCCGTTGACCTTCTGGATGAGGTGGACGGTCGGAGTGCCGCAGAACTTAGGACCTGCCTCAAGGAGGTCATTCATATTGTAGCGGTACAACCCTGCGAAAGTCGTCACGTACGGGCAGTAGCGCTTGCCCTCGACAAGTTCGTCAAGCTGAAGGAACTTAGGATTAGGATTGTCCATATCCTCCTCGGCGATGAACTCGTAGTAGTGGAAATGAGGGAAGAGAACGGTGTTGAGGGTGTCGTCAAGAACGAGTCCGAAACGGCACTCAGATGCGAAGTAGCCGAACTCCTGGTGAAGCATACCCTCAGGGAATGAATCCTTGAACTTGTCAAGATATACTTTCGTGTTACCGCACTTCCAGGTGTTAAGAATCTGGAGGTTAGGCCAGTAGTGCTTAGGAAGGACCTTACCGTATTTAGCTTTGAGTTCCCTCAGCTCGGCAGCCCTCTTCGGGTTCGGTTTCACGCAAGCCTCAAGTTCCTTGCGGATTTCAGGGTCAAGCTTAATCTTGTCTGAAATCGTACCCTTCTCGATGTCCTCGACATACTCGTCGAAGAACTTGTTCACGTTGTTCTGAAGCTCAACGATGGTTGAAGGGTTCGCAGTGACGATGAGGGTGATGTCCTGCTCAACTCCCATACGCATAAGTACGTAGTAACGGGCGTTGTAGTCGGCGATGGAATAGACGCAGGAAGGATTTGAGTAGAGAGCCTTCACGAAGCCCGGGCAGTCCCTCTGGGTCACGCCGGAAACCGATCCGAAGACCGTTCCGTCCGGAGCATAGCCTTCCACAACCTTTCCCACGATGGAAAGAATCTTTCCTCCGAAGACGTTAGGACGGTTCTTGATGAAGTTGAAGAGCCAAACCTTCGTCATCTTTCCGTAGATGGTCTTGAGGTACTTCGGAGTGATAGGAATCCATTTCGGCTCGGCGGTAGTTCCTGAAGTCGTTGCGTAGAGAACAGGTTTTCCCGGGAAGAGGATGTCGCTCTCACCGTGTTTGTGCCTCTCTACGTATGGACGAAGGTCCTCATAATCATTCGGTTTCACATTCTTCTGCCAGAGAGCGAAAAGCTCGTCATCGCTACCCGCAGCGAGCATCTCGGCGAAGTGATGTTCCTTGCCATAGACAGTGTCCTTGGCATACTCAAGAATCTGACGAAGTGTCTTCGCACCAGTTTTGCGTGGGTTTTTGCTGGCCTTTTTGAGGCCGAGGTACTGGAGTCCTCCTGCTGTACCGAGGAGGAAATTAGCAACCAATTTGTTCTTTGTGCTCATGTTATTAAGAATTATTTTTCCGCCACCTTCGACTCCTCGAGAAGGAAACCCACTGAGAGGCCTTCAGCGACAGATTTACATAATTATGACAAATTCCAAGGCGCAAAGTTAATAAATTATGTTTAATTTCAACCTCAACCCGGATTCCGGGGGACTATGACTCGGCTCCCTTTCGAGAGAAACGTGCCTCCAGAAGTCTATGGCGGCGTTCCCTTAGGGCGTGAAGATGTGAGGAGTAGTGATTCCTCTCGCTGATATCCATCACAAATGCCGTGCAGGCATAAACGGCGAACTGAGCGCACAGACCCAGAATCTGCGGACGCACCATCGGGAGGGTGCAGGCTGCATTGTTGATGCAGTTGAATCCCTGGATTGCAAACGTTGACGGGAAGAGCCAGGAAACTGCCTTCCAGAACGGAGACATCGCGCTCTCAGGCCAAACTGCTCCGCTGAGGAACAGGCAGATGGAGGACATAAAGAGGAGTTCCACGAAAACCGTTTCCCTGTGACGGATGAAGCGGCTGAAAGTGAAACTGAATGCCACACAGTCAATCACAAAGAAGAAAATCAGCGCAAACATATCCAGAGCCTGACCCCTCTGCGGAAGGCCGAACATTGCCGGCACCACCATCAGGGCGTAAGTCGCTATCCCTATGTAAATCAGCGCGTAAGCAGCTGCCCGCCCGATAAGGGACCCGTCGTGGGTGGCATTTCCTTCCCGCATTGAACCGTTCATTACGCTCACTCCGTAGAACATCGTCTGCTGCACCACCAGAAGAAGAGCGGCGCTGAGGAAGAAGATGAGGAAGGAGTAGTTGGTGTTGAACGGGACATTCTCCTCGGCCGGGATGGCATCGATGAGCTGCGAAATGCTCTGGGAGTCCATTCCGAGGGCGGAGTAGCGCGAAGTCTCGATTGTGCGCATCTCGTCTATCATCACGTGGTTCACCGCCATCGTGAGGTTCTTGTAGTAGAGGAAGCTGGCCATATCGGCGTAGGTGGAAACTGTGCCCTGCTCCATCTGGGCGAGGCGGTCGCCATAGTCTTCAGGGAAGAGGACTATGCCGTGAACCTTGCGTTCCTCCATAAGGCTACGGGCTTCGGCCATAGAGGTGCATCTGTAGTCAACGCTCACCTCCCTGGATGCATCCATTTTCTGGATGAATCGTCGGCTGTCGGCGCTTCCGCTCAGGTCCACCACAGCAACCGGCATCTCGTCCACCGTGCCGCGATAGTATATCAACCCGTAAACGACCGGATAAATCAAGCCTCCGAGGAGGAAGATAATCAGCACGTACGAGTCTGCAAATATTCTTTTAAGTTCCTTAAACATAAGTAATTACATATTATAATCTGCCCCGTTCATTACCGTGGGTAGTTTCCATTGGTCCACGCGCGTGACAGCCTTCCGCTGATGCAGAGAGGTCCCACGAGGAAGAGAAGCATATACACAAGGTACGGCCACCAGTCGCCTAGTCCCGTGCCGAAAATGGCTTCCTGAACATAGCTCAAGTAGTAAAAACGCAGAGGGAACAAGACTGAAATGCCCTGAATTGCCTTCGGCATCGCCTCAACCGGGAAAGTGAACCCGGAGAACGAGAAACCGAGGATGGTGAAAAGCGCCGCGATACTCAGGGCGTACCTCAGCGTAGGCAGAAGCCCCACAATCGTCACGGCCACGGCCTCGCACGAGAAGATGAAAACCACCATCAGCAGCATCATATTCCAGATGCTCCCAGCAAGAGGGAAGCCGCACACGCCGAACATCAGGGCATCAAGGCCCAGACCCAGGATAAGGTAAATCAGGGTGTATGGGGTCAGCTTTCCGAAAAGAGCCGCTGCAAATGACCCTCCTGCCGTTTCCATCAATTCAGAAGAAGTGCCGTAGCGGAGTTCGGAGCCCAAGGCGTAAATCAGAACGAAGATTATGCTCAGGCACAGAAGCCCCGGAAGGATTATGTTGTTGAGGTAGATGCTGTAATTGGTCATCGGGTTGCCGATGTGGTGCTCATCCACGACAATCGGCTGAATCAGACCCATAATCTGCCCCTCGCCATAGCCCTTCGCACGGAAAACCTCCCTCTGGACCGCGCCTCCCGTGAGGGTGACCATCGTGAGGACATCCTTGTAGGTCAGCGCGCCCGCAATCATATAGAGCGAGTTCACATAGTAGGTGAACGTCGGACGGCGGTTGGCATATACATCCGCGGCCATATTCTTGGGAATTACGCAAAGGGATGCGACCTTGCCGGTCTGCATCGCGTCCCTGGCGGAGGAAAAGTCATCGAAACGGATGACTTCTCCCAGCTGGGTAGCGTCCATCTGGCTGCAGAAATTGCGCGAAAGTGAAGAGTTGTCCATATCCACCACTCCGATCGGCAGGTCTTCAGGAAGCCCGGATTTGAAGAATGTCAGGTAGAAAAGGCAGCAGACCGCCATCATTCCCACCGACCCGAGCAGGTAGACAGGCTTGCGGCGGATTATCGCGAATTCCCGCCGCACGACTTTAAAGAAATTATTCATAATTCATACATAATCAGAGTAGGAATTAAATAAGAGGATTTGTCCCTGGAGAGTAACGCCGGAGACCGTCTCTTATTTAATTACTATTGCGGTCATTCCTGGCCTCAAACCATCTACAGGAGCAACAGGCACGGCCCTGACCTCGAAAGTCTTGGCGTCGTAGCTGTCGGTCTCCTTGGTGGCTCTCCAAGTTGCGTATGACTCGCGGGCAGCGATGTAGGTGACCCTTGCCTCAACGCTCGCTCCGTCAAGAGCAGGTATGCTAAGAGTGAGGCTGTCGCCGATTTTCATCGAATGGAGACGGTCCTCACGGATGTTGAATGTGAACCACATATCAGAAAGGTCCGTTACGGTCATAATCGGAGAACCTGTTCCGACAAGCTCGCCCACGTGAGGGTAGCGTGCGGAAATCACACCGTCGACAGGAGAGGTGAGTTTGAGCTCGGAGAGGTAGGATTTAACCTCCATAACGGCACCGTTCGCCCTGTCCACAAGAGCGATTGCGGCAGCCTTGTCCTCAGCCCTTGCGCCCTTCACAGCCATATTGTACTGAGACTTTGCGGCCTCTGCAGTGGCAACGGCGGCATTGTACTGGGCGGTTGCCTCATCGAATTTCTGGTCGCTGATTACATTCTGCTCGTGAAGGCGGGTTGCCCTGTCAAGGGTTTTCTTCGCTATGTCCTTGCCGACAATGGCCTTCTGCCAGATTTCATACGCTCCGGCAATCTCTTCCTTGCGGGCTCCTGTGTTGGCCTTGTTGCGCTGTGCTGCGGCTGCATCATATGCGGCGTTGGCCTGTGCGAGTTTTGCCCTCACTTCTGGAGAGTCAATAAGAACGAGTGTGTCTCCCTTATGTACGAGGTCACCTTCGGAAGCATAAAACGCTTCGATACGGCCAGGGACTTTGCCGGATATACGATATTCAGCGGCTTCAGCCTCACCCTGAATGACAGCCTCTTTCGGTTTAGACAATACGACACCAAGCGCAGCGACTGCTGCAATGAGCACAACCAGCACGATAATTCCAAGCAGCAGGTTGCCTTTTTTCTGTGATTTTTCCATTGTATATTTCTTTTTTAATTTTTATTCAAACTATTCAATTTCAATATTTTCAATACCTCGTGTGTGTGTAGAGGGGAGGGAGGCTTAAAAAGATGGGATACAAGGCTCGCGACGACGCCCAATACCGGAGCAACCTTTCGGTTGTGAGGATTTGGGCTAGGAGCACAACGAAGTAGACCGCTTTTTAAGCCCCCTCCCTACCGGCCTTCGGCGTTAGCCAACTTAACAGCACACATCTGCAGCTCCACGCCCGTCTCGATGAACTCGGAATGAGCCTGAAGCCAGGCAGTCTGCGCCTGAAGGAGCACATTTGAGGCAACCATACCCTCGTTCCACCCTGCAGTGGCGACCCTTAGGTTCTCCTCAGCGTTGGCAAGATTGCTCTCGGCCATTGCGAGTTTCTCCTTTGCTTCATCGCTTTGGCGGCGAAGCTGAGAGACCTGAAGAGAAATCATCTTTTTGGCATCGTCCAGCCTGTACTGGGTCAGAGCGGCCTCTGCTTTTGCCTTGCGGGTCTTCTGAATGGCCTCCGTGCCGTGGAAGATAGGGATTGAGACCAGCACGCCTGCAGAGAAGAATCCGCCGAACTCGTTCTTGAACCCGTTGAATACGCTCGGATTGGTCACAGCATAGTTTGCGGTCACTGCAATGGTAGGAAGTCCGTCAGCACGAACAACTGCCACTTTCTTGTCATAAATCTTCTTAGCGTAGTTGAGGCTCTGGATTTCCGGACGTGCGGCATAAATCTCCTCGTCGCTCATCACAGGCACTTCGTCCGGCACCGGAATAGCGTCCAAAGACTCGTCAGCGAGAGTAATCTCTGTGTCAAGCGGAAGTCCGCACTCCTTGCAGAGCAGCATTTTTGAAAGCGCAAGACCGTTGGTGGCCTTTGTAAGAAGCATCTCAGCCTCGTTTGTTTTCACCTTGATGGTAAGAGCATCGGACGGAGTCGCAAAGCCTTCAGCAACAAGAGCGTCCACATCTTTACCCATCTGCCTCAGCAGGTCGGCATAGTTCTCTGCAAGATTCTTCTTTGCCGCAATGGAGACAATCTGCCAGTAGGCCTGCTCCACGCTGACCATCACCTCATTTTCGGCCTGATTGTACTGAGACTTGGCAAGCTTCTCGGCATAGACTGCCATCTGGTTGGATGCGATGATTTTTCCGCCCACGAAGACAGGTTGCTGCACTGAAACAACTGCAGCCGTCACATTGTGCATATCAAGCGTGAGAGCTGAACTTATCTGCTCACCGATTGCGTTGATAGGAGTTGCGATGTCAAGAGTGGTGAGCGAGCCTATCATCTTCTGGAAGGCGGCGTCAGTCATATACTTCTTGAGCACGTCAGGGTCTGACATAAGGGCGGTAACCTGTTTTGTCACATCGTTCTGAAGCATCGTTCCCGCTCCCTTGAGCTCCTGCGAGGTCTCGTCGCTGATGAGTTTGAGGTCACGGTTCGAGTACATATAGGTGCCGGATGCCGTGATTTTAGGGAAATAGTTCGCAATGGCGATGTTCTTGTCACACTCGGCGACTTTAATTTTCTGCTGCGCGGTCTTCAGTTCATTGCTGTTCTGCACCGCCAGGCTTTTGCACTCGTCCAGCGTCAGCACCCTGGACTCCTGCGCAACGGCAGGCAAAGCAGGTGCGCTGCACAGGGCGGCAAGCGCGATAATCAAATCTGTTCTTTTCATTTTTTATGTTATCTATTTTTGTACTTTCCACTAATAACGCGACAGCCCTAAGGAGCGCCGCGAGAAGAGGCTCATCTTTGCGGGAGCGGGGAGTCGCCGCTCAAATTCGTTGCCAGACAATGCGATAAATAGATAACAAATGTGGCGCAAAAATATACATTATGGCGCAAAAAGCGACTTTTTAAGAATTTTTGCGTATTTTTGTAATTCAAAGAAAACGAAAAACTGAATGTTATAAACTCTAAAATCGGGATATGGAAAACAACAAATACATCGAACTGAACATCAGGGAACTCAAAAAGCTTTTCCCATATAGCAGCGTAAATGACAGTTTGTCAGATGACCTGTTTCTCGCCGAAATGCATTACGAGTCCAAGATGGACGTCATAGAATACCCCTGTCGATTCCACGGATATCTGGCATTTCTGTGTCTTGAGGGGCATTTTGAGATAGAATTGAACCTGAAAAGATTCACAATCTCGGAGGGGTCAATGTGCATCTACACCCCGGGCAACATCGTGAGAGTCACCGGAATAGACCCGATGGAGAAGGAGGCTGTCAGGTTTGTCGTTGTGGCAGTCTCTGAAGACTTGATGTCAAGCACAAGATTTGACTTTCATAAGCTCTACAATGAGAGCCTCCGGCTTCTGGAAACTCCGTGCGTTGTCATCAATGACAAAGAGAGGGAACTGTGCAGGCAATATTTTGAACTTGCAAAAGAAGTTTCATCCCTTCCGCTCCCGAACACTAGGGATTCTGTCACATCCCTGTTTTCATCCATTTTCTACCTTATGGGAGCTCTATGGGCAGACAGGCTCTCAAACGCGAAGCAGACGCCACAGGCAAACGAATCCACCCGCTCAAGAATCATCCTTGAGGATTTCCTCGCCTTGGTGAGGGACTATCACATAAAGGAAAGAAGTCTCGGATTCTACGCCGACAAGCTCTACCTCACTCCGAAGTACCTCTCAAAGCTTATAAAGTCCATAAGCGGAAAATCCGCCCATCAGTGGATTGACTCGTTTGTGGTGCTGGAGGCGAAGAACCTTCTGAAGTACTCGGATATGAGCATCAAGTCCATAGTCTATGAGCTGAATTTCCCGAACCAGACCACATTCTACCGGTTTTTCAAGGCTCAAACCGGGATGACCCCCTCAGAATACAGGAAAGGGGC
>CAVJRU010000039.1:0-19089 GCA_963652025.1 bacterium | reverse complement strand
ACTTCAGAGCTAGATGTTCTCACTCCGTCAACTGTTGTAGCTGCCCATCTGAAACTCGGTCCGAAAACAGGCCTCCAGTCAAGGGAGAGCTGAAGAGGGAACCAGAAATCGTATTCAATACCGATGCGGCCTGCAACACCAGCATAGCATCCGCCTTCTGAATGTTTGACGCCGGTCTCACTTGTAGAAGCTTCCGGCCACCTGAATCCTGCTGCTGCACCGACACCCATATACCAGTTCCACTCACCCTTATGGCTCCAAGGAACGCTTGTGCCGAACGGGTTGATCCAGTCATAAGTTGCAGCTGCACCTACTCCCCAAGTGAATCCGGGGAAGGAAAGTTCGGCCTGAAGCATATTGTTGCCGAGGGAGTGCTGGTAAGAAAATTCTGCACCATAGCCGAGACGTGCACCGATTGCACGTGGCTGTGCGTTCATTGATACTGCAGCAAGAACTACTGCTGCGAAAACCATAAGAAACTTTTTCATTGTGATATAGTTTAATAAATACTTATAATTCAACCTCTTAGAAATTTTGTGCAAATCCTTCCTAAAAAGCGGCTGCAAAGATACATATTTTTTTAATATGTTCTATTTCGCGGACAAAAATTCAGTTATAAAGCCTTCATCCACAGTAAGTCTGTCATATTCCTTGACAAGGACCCCGTCTTCAAAAAGGCACACGAGCGGCATAGAGCCGTTGGTCATAGGCAGAAATTCCTGCACCGAAGTCCAAAGGGATGGTAGCTGAAGGGAGGAGCCAAAGTGTTCGAAGAACAGACTTACGGCAGAGGGCATATCGACATACTCTTCCATAAAATAGCACGCGACAGAATCCAGAGGGATGTTATTCCGGGAGATTATCCCGGCCATTTTTTCCGCGCACTGACGGCAGTTGCTGCAGTCAAGAGAATAGAAGCAGACCATTTTACGTCCCTCAAGAAGGGCTGTCGTGTCCGCAGCTTCGCGGAATTTCTCCGCGTTAAGGTCTGATGAAGTATGACCTGTCAACCTGTACCAAAAATCCGGCGGGTTAATCAGAGGGACCGCGACAAGAACCGCCGCTGAAAGCCCCACGGCAATTGCGGCCTTATGGGAATAAACCGCTCTGCGGAATTTCTCCCATCCGCTTGGGCCCGAAATGGCGTCTTCCGAATCCATCTTAGAAGATGGCTTTGGAGAAAAAAGTTCCCCCGGGAATACCCAAGCAAGGATAAGCAGCGCAAGAGCCGCGGCGTTTTTTGCGAGCGACTGCGCGGGGTTCATATCCACAAGGTTTCCAAAGCAGTGGCAGGACTCGGTGTCGCCGAGAGACATTCTCCAAAGAAGAAATGCGGAGAAGCCAAGAAGAAGCGCGGCGGTGACAGAGTTAACAAAATGATGCCACCATCCGCTCACAAGTCCCAGTCCCAGGATGAACTCCCCTGCGATGATGAGCCTTGCGGCAAGGGTGCAGAGGTCGAAACCTGCAAAACCGAAGGAGAAGATATAGAGTTCAAAATCCCCGACAGAAAAGAGTTTCGCTCCGGCGGAGACACAGAAAAACAGTCCCAAGAGTATTCTCGGGACTGTCGAAATCACAGAGAGAAATCGCCTGTGATTAGTTGTTGGTGCACTTGAAATCAACGAGGCCACTTGCGTCAATCTTGATACCAAGAACGGTAACGTCGCTGCTGGTGAGCTCAGAGCATTTCTTGTTCTCTGGTTTTGCTACTTCCATTTCCTGCTTCTTGATGAGGCTGGTTTCGTAAGTGCATTTGCACTTGTCTGATTTGCTGCAAGAAGCAGCTGAAAGCATTGCAACGAGTGCAACTGCTGTGAAAAGAACTTTTTTCATACTTTCCAAAAATTATTTGTTATTGATTTTGAATGAGTTTCAACACATTAAACTTTCGCGCGTCCAAGGGGCCAAGTCCCACCCAAAAACCTTCTTTCAACCCGCGCGCAAAAGAAGATGCAAATGTAGTAAATTTGTGACAAACAGAAAGAGAGATTTTGCAAACATTTTTTTACAAAATCTCTCCTAAAATCATAATAAGGCACAAGCAGCAAGCCGCCTATTCGCGCGTGTGTGGGAAAGCAAGCCGCCTCTTTGCGCCTCCATCCTAGTGACCTCCCGGAGGAGGTCCCATAGGCCCGCCCCGCCTGCCGGACTTCTTAGCATTGTCAAAGTTTCCGAACCGATAGGTCAGCGACAGGATGATATAGCGCCCGAGCGTATTATTGCGCACCTCCTTGTGATAGTTGGACTCGTCCGTCACGGAAAGGTTCTTGGACTTGTTCAGAATATCGTACGCCTTTATCGCAAGAGTGAATTTCTTCTTGTAGAAAAGCTGTGTAATTTCAGCATTCCAGATGAACTCCGAATCCTGAGGAGTGGTGTAACCGCGATACCAGTTGTAATCCAGTTCGGAAATGAGGTTCATTCCCCACGGCAGAGTCCAGTTCATAGACCCGTTCACCTTATTGTTCCAAGTGGTGCTAGTCTGAGCAGAAGCGATTGTGTACCAAGACTTTGACATCTTCGTACGACCTCCGAGATTAAGTTCTACGAAGTCGTTCCTGTAAGTGAAGCGAAGCCTCTCGGTGAAACTCAAACTCTGAATGTTGTTCGTGGTGAAGTCATCTGCGTATGAAGAAAGGTCGCTGCCGTAATCCTGATGGAACTGCACATAATCAAAGACCGCAGTGGAGCTGTCATAGTAATTTGCGGCTTTCGTGGAGAAAGCGGAAGTTCCGATGTAGGAAGTGGAACGGGAGTACCTTCCGTTTGTCATCGAGAACATCGAGAAGCCGGAATTTCCGAACGGGATGTTTACCATAACCCTAGCATCTGCGTTTCCTGTGCCCTTGGTATTCACCGGAATGTTGTACTTGACGCTGTTCGCATCGTACCAGGTGGCGCTCGTAATGGCGTCCTGAACGAGCGTACCGCCGAAGAATCCGTTCACGGAAATGAAGTTCTTCTTGTTGGAGTAGCGGAACATACCGCGGAGACGGTGGCTGAAATACGGATTCAGGTACGGGTTACCGAGCGAGATGTTCACAGGGTCGCTATTGTCCGGAACCGGCATAAGCTGCGAAGTGGACGGCTGGTCGGAACTTCCGAAGTAGAAAAGTCGGATGTTGGAATTCTCGGACAGGTCGTAGCTGAACGAAGCCTGAGGCGACCACTTCACGACTGTGCTGTTGTAGTCCTTGCCGTTGGTGCGGTTGCTGGTAATCGTAGGATTCGCCGAGAAACCGAGCTGAGCCCTGATCTTATCCTTCTGATACATAAGGTTCATTCCGGCGGAGTGGTTCTGGGCTATATTCACGATATCGTTGGAATATGTATCATCAAGCGTTTCTCCGTCATAGACATAGTGGTTCGCGATGTCGTCGAAAGATGTCGGAGTGAAAGCGCCATAGTCCCCTCCGTTGTAGGCATTTTTCACCGAGGTATTCTTGTTCCAGCCGTAGGAATAGTTCGCCTCGAGATAGAAGTTGGTCCAAAGAGGCTCGGTGTAAACGAGTCTGGCGTTTATGGAATATGTATTGGACTTGCGGTCAATTCTCTGATTGGTAAAGTCCTTCGCCGAACTGGTCTCGGTGAAGGATTTGTTGAATCCGTCGAGATTGTTGCCGCTGAAGTTGTAGCGAGTCATAAGGGAAATGGTTCTGCCGGGTTTTCCCAGTTTCTGGCGGAAGAGGAGGAAGCCCTCGGTGGACCAGTTCTTATTGTTTCCGTTATTGAGAGTCTTACCGTTATTGGTTCGCGTGGTGTCGGTGGAAGTCTGCTCGAAGATGTCATAGAGCGAAGACTCGCTGTAGTTTCCGCCGCCGAAATTCACCCTCGGTTCAAAGAGGATGGAAGTGTTGTCGGAAAATTTATGCTCCAGTCTCACTCCGAAACGGTGTCCGTAAGTGCCTGTGTAACTTGAACCGTTGTTGTTGGTGACTATATTCTTGCCATCGAGGTAGTTGATGAGTTTGCTGTCCTCGGTGACGGTCTTGGATGTTCCGTTATAGAGGTAGTTCGCTGCAAGGTCCATATCTCCGTCCAGAAGGGTGAAAGCGCCATTGACGCCGCCCATCCAGGAAGTGGTGATACCGTTTCCACGGCCCCAGCCTCCCTGGCCGCCGCCCATTCCGCCTTCGCCGCCTCTCATATTGCCCATCATAGAGCCTGCCAGGTCATTGAATCCGCGGTTGTTGGTGTTGTTGCCGTTAAGGATTATACTGAGCTGACTCTTGTCGGTGAAGCGGCCGACCATAGCCGCACCCTGATAGCGCCAGTCGTTCATATCGTTGTTCGCGCTCGGGACGTCGTGTCCGCCGCCGGCCATAACGTTTCCGAACCAGCCCTTCATCATACCCGGGCGAAGAGAAAGGTCGATTACAGTCTCCTCGTTTCCGTCATCGATGCCGGTGAACATAGCCTGGTCGGATTTTTTCTCCACCACTTTCACCTTCTCGATGATTTTTGCCGGGATGTTCCTCGAAGCGAGTGAAGGGTCGTCAAGGAAGAAGGTCTTGCCGTCAATTGTGATTTTTGAGATGGTCTGACCGTTGGCAGTAATGCTTCCGTCCTCGGAAACCTCCACGCCGGGAAGTTTTTTGAGAAGTTCCTCGAGCATATCGTTGTCTGAGGTCTTGAAAGAGGATGCGTTGTACTCTATGGTGTCCTTCTTCACGATTATAGGGTTACCCACAGCCGTAACTGACGCTGCTTCAAGCACCTGTACATCCGTTTCCATTTTAATTTCTCCGAGGTCCTCGGACTTTGAGACCGTAACGGCCTTTTCATAGGTCTTGTAACCCATAATCTCAGCCTTCAAGGTATACTCTCCCTTGGATACTTTACTCAGGGTCACTGCGCCACTCGCGTCAGAAAGCACATAATACTTAGCCTCTTTAGTGCCCTTAGGGGTGAGGGAAACCGTTGCAAAAGGCACGGCCTCACCGTTTCCGGCGTCCGTAAGATGAAGCTTCAGGGTTGATGAACCTTGAGCCGCAGCGGGCAAAGAAAAAGCGAAAATTGCCACTAGAAGCAACAATACACTACAAAATCGTTTCAAATAATTCATATCTTATCATTGAGGTCTCACGACCCGTTATAAATTTCTGACCTTTAGACACTCTACAGTTTATCGGGATTAAATGCCCCGGAAATTTATTTCACTCTCTCGGGGTGGGCAGCGATGAATTTCTTCCAATCGGTCGCCCCACCTTTTGATGCAAGAGGACTTTTCGACTCGTAGTAATGACACAGAGCAATCGCGAGCGCGTCAGTCGCATCAAGATGTTTCGGAGCGAGGGATATTCCGAGCTGCTTTTGAATCATCAGGCAGACCTGCTCCTTTGACGCCGCGCCGTTACCGGTGACCGCGATTTTAGCCTTTCTCGGGGCATATTCGCTCACAGGAATCATTCTTTTGAGAGCTTCCGCTATCACAATCCCCTGCGCACGGCCAAGTTTCTGGATTACCTGAGCGTCTTTTGCGTAGAAGGCGGACTCGATGGCAAGTTCATTCGGTTTGTAATTATCCATAATAAGGGCTATCTCATTGGAAATCACCGCAAGTTTCTTGAAATGGTCAGTTTCTTTCCTTAGATCTATAACACCCATATCCACGAACTTCACACCGCCCTTCACACTCTCATCCACAGAAATGACCCCGAAGCCAAGAAGATTGGTTCCGGGGTCAATTCCCATTATTATTTTCTGAGAGTTTTCCACACCGATAATTGTTTAGCCGGGCGCAGAAAAGCAATCTTTATGCCTTACAGCATAATTCTCAGTAAATTATTTTTAGTCAATTACATCAAACCCGGTGTAAGGCCTGAGTGCCTCAGGAATGATGATCTTGCCATCCTTCTGGTTGTTCTCCAAAAGGGCTGCCACCACGCGAGGAAGTGCAAGTGAAGATCCGTTCAGAGTGTGGGCGAGCTCGGTCTTTCCGTCAGCGGTCCTGTAACGGAGCTTCAGACGGTTTGCCTGATAGGACTCGAAGTTGGAAACTGAAGAGATCTCAAGCCAGCGGCCCTGAGCTGCGGAATAAACCTCGAAGTCGTAGGTAATTGCGGAAGTGAAGCTCATATCCCCGCCGCAAAGACGGAGAATCCTGTAAGGAAGTCCGAGGCTCTTCACGATGCCTTCAACGTGTGCAATCATATCGTCGAGAGCAGCGTAGGAGTTCTCAGGCTTCTCGATGCGTACAATCTCCACCTTGTCGAACTGGTGCAAACGGTTCAGTCCGCGCACGTCCTTTCCGTATGAGCCTGCCTCACGACGGAAGCAAGGGGTGTAGGCGGTCATCTTCACAGGGAAGTCGCCGTCGGAGAGAATGACGTCACGGTAGATGTTGGTAACCGGAACCTCTGCGGTCGGAACGAGATAGAAGTTGTCGACTGTCGCGTGGTACATCTGTCCCTCCTTGTCAGGAAGCTGGCCTGTGCCGAATCCTGAAGCCTCGTTCACCATAACAGGCGGCTCCACCTCAAGGTAGCCTGCACGGGTGTTGATGTCAAGGAAGTAGTTTATGAGGGCTCTCTGAAGCCTTGCGCCCTTGCCCTTGTAAACAGGGAATCCGGCTCCGGTAAGTTTCACTCCGAGGTCGAAGTCAATTATGTCGAGTTTCTTCGCAAGCTCCCAGTGCGGAAGAGCATTAGGGCCGAGGTCAGGAATCTCGTTGCCCATCTTCACGACAACGTTGTCAGCTGCGGTCTTTCCCTCAGGGACAGCGTCGCAAGGGATGTTCGGAAGAAGAACGAGAAGGCTCTGAAGCTCCTCCTGAGTCTTCTGGGCTTTTTCATCAATCTCGCTTGAACGTGTCTTGAGAGCGGCAACTTCTGACTTAACCTCTTCTGCAGCTTCCTTATTTCCCTCTTTCATAAGGGACCCGATGGTTGCGGCAAGTTTCTTCTGCTGAGCAAGGCAAGAGTCAAGCTCGGTCTGAAGCGCACGGCGAGAAGAGTCAAGAGCATTGATTTTCTCAACGATTTCCTTTGCGTCAAAGTTTTTGACAGCGAGTTTCTTCACTACAAACTCCGGCTGTTCGCGAAGTAATTTAAGTGTAAGCATATCAATAAGTTTTAATAATTTTCAGTATAAAAGACATTGGACTTAAAAGGGCTTCTTTCAGGTGCAGAACGCAGCGATTCGCTTTTTAAGACAATATCCAAAAAAGGACCATTACTCAGGGAGTAACAGTCCTTTTAACTTTGCATAGAATCCCTGAGTTTAGTTCTCAAAAGGGACAACCGAGACGTATGATTTGTTCTCAGCCTTCTTGCAGAATTTAACCTTGCCGTCGATGAGGGCATAGAGAGTATGATCCCTACCCATTCCGACGTTCAAGCCAGGATAGTGAACTGTTCCTCTCTGGCGAACAAGGATATTACCTGCTTTAACTGCCTGATCTCCAAATTTCTTGAGACCGAGCCTTTTGCTTAATGAATCACGGCCGTTCTTGGAACTACCGACGCCTTTTTTATGTGCCATAAATTAATTCTCCTCTGCTTTAAGCGATCTCGTTGATCTGGATTTTGGTAAGATACTGACGGTGTCCGTTGCATTTCTGGAAACCTTTGCGGCGAATCTTCTTGAAGACAAGAACCTTGTCACCTTTGCAAGAGTCGTCGAGAACGGTTGCCTTTACGACTGCGCCCTCTACGTAAGGAGCGCCCACCTTTACATCTCCGTCGTTGTCAACGAGGAGAACTGAAGTGAATTCCACAGCCTCGTCTTTCTTCGCAGCGAGACGGTTGACGAAAATCTGTTTGCCAGCTTCTACTTTGAACTGCTGACCTGCAATTTCTACGATTGCGTACATAAAAAAACTTTATTGAATAAGTTTTGACTGCAAGCGGCCGGATCTGCCCGACTCTTTTACTCTAAAGCTTGTCAGCCTTGGATAATTTCAAATAATTACTGCTCGTCCTCAAGCTGGAGATGCTGCACATAGATGGCTTTCATCTTGGCCTTTCTCGCCTTTACAGACGGCTTCTCGAACTCCCTGCGAGAGCGAAGCTCACGGATAGCTCCTGTTTTCTCGAATTTCCTCTTGAATTTCTTGAGTGCCTTCTCGATGTTTTCGCCTTCTTTAACCGGTACTATAATCATTTCTGTATCACCTCCTTTTTCTTTTCGGAATCCCTCAAAACTCAGCGAGAAACAATCTCCCCAAAATTTTGAGCGTGCAAAGGTAAGGATATTTTTTGTAATTCAAAATTATTTTTCAAAAAGAGTTTAACGCAGCAGTCTGCTCATATTCAGCATATTTCCCTCCGGAACCAGTATTCGAAGAGCGGGTCAATCACAATCGGCTCCTCCCTTTCGTTGAAAGTGATGATTTCCTTCTTCAGAAGAGCCTCCCTGACCCTTTTCACGTTCGCTGAAGAGTTGAGCCCGTATTTTTCAATCACATCCGCCGCGCTGAAGCGGTTCTCCCCCCTAAGGACCGCCCTGAGGAAAGACAACTGATAGACCGTGAGGCTGTCCACATAGCCTTTGAAACGGGGAAGGTTATCCGAAATTATCGTCTCGATGGCGTCTGCGATTATTTTGTCGTTTATATATCCGATAGCTCTCGCCCCGCAAAGGAACGCCATCCTGTTGAGATACCACATATTACCTCTGAACACCCTGTACGGCAGCTGTATAAGGTCCTTTTCTATAACTTTTCCACTCGGGCGGAAACCGCTCACGATGTAGTCGATGACATCCTGCTCACTCACCTGAGAAAGAGGAAGATACACAACGTCGCGAAAGAAAAACTTTTTCACCGCGAAAAGATATTTCATCGCATTTATGGCGGACCCGCAGAAAATGTAGCTCATATTGGATTGCCCGGACCTCTCCGAGGAAATCACCTCCATATGCCGGAGAATCCTCTCGTACTGAGGAAGTTGAATAAGCGTCTGAAAATCATCAAGCACGCAGCATATTTTTCTGCCGGCATCCCCCGAGAGAAGATATGGAAGACGGAGTGCTGAGAGTATATCCGCCTCAGATGCCTCGCCCTTAATCTGGACTGTTTTCCCAAAGTCCTCATAATCAGACTCATCGAAAAAGAAATTTCCTCCGGGAAGGTATTTTTCAATAAGGCTCTCGTACTCGGAGGCGCCGCTTGCAAAAGGAGCGAGAAATGATGAGCATAACTTCGTCAGAAAATCCTCTACTGTCCTGATGCTCAGAAGGCTCAGCATAATGGGAGTTAGACGGCAACCGGAAGTCTGCAAAGAAATGAGAGCCTGCTGGATGAGAGAAGTCTTGCCCGTCTTCGGGGCGTCATAGATGCAGACGTTCTCCCCCTTCTCGATGAGGTTTCCAAGTGCGGTGCATTCGGAAAATCTGCCGGTGAAGGCCTTTCCTGTCACATATTTATCAAAAATGAATGCTTCGTCCATAGCGTGGGTTGCGCGTGCGCGCCATTTGAATTATTAAAAGGTGTCTCCTGCACTTATTTCCGGAGAACGGGCACAAAGATATAAAACGAATATGTTAGAGCAAAACATTTTTGTTATTTTTTCATACCTATTTAATATATCGAAACGGATTTGTACTTTTGCAGGTTATTCCGCAAGAAGCCCGGCGCCTGTAGATGGGCATTCGCGCGAAAAAACAGACAAACGAAGTTATATCCGGGGAAAATTCCAGTTCACCCAATGGACATATATCCCCGAAAATCAAACAATATGGCAAAAATAAGCAAGGGAGGGAAAGTTGCCCTCGGTGTTGTTGGCGGGCTCGTCGGTTTTTGGGCAGTGGTGCTCGTAGTGCTACAGATTGTGCTCTCACCCGCCGTTCTGAGCGGAATAGTTTCAAAATACGCAGGAGAATACATCAAGGGAGCGGACCTGCAGTTCAAACAAATCGGTGTGTCTATGTTCAAAGCTTTCCCGGAAGTGGAACTGAACCTCGACAGCTGCACCGTGACCTACCCTCACGAGAAATTCGACTCTCTCATCGCCCCGGACTTCAAAATCCAGTATATGGGACGCGGACAAGAGAGTGACACCCTCGCGGTTTTCGATCGTTTCGAGGTGAGAATCAATCCGTTCGCCCTTCTTGGCTGGAAACTTTCCATTCCTGACATAGACCTGTGCAAGCCGAGGATTTTCGCCCACACTTTCCGCGACGGAAGGTCCAATTTTGACATATTGGGAGAGAGCGAAGAGGCATCGGACAGCACTGACACCTCGGAAAGTTCCTTCTCCCTTCCCGAAATAGTTTTCGGCGGGATATGCCTTTGCGACGGTCCTACGGTCGTGTATTCCGACGCCACGGACACCCTTTCCGCCCTGCTTCGGTTCAACGAGGCATCGCTCAAGGGACGCCTTAGCAGCAGCCTGCATTTCCAGAAACGGTTCGAAATCGGGGTGGACAGCCTCTTCGCTGCGGGAAGGGTTGGCTCAGACACGCTTCTTGCCGGAGTGGATTACCTCAGAATCAAGGGACGCAAAGGTCACCTTATTGATGTGACGATGAACTCCCGTGCATTTCTCGGCACCTCGTCCTTTGGAAGGCTGGAGATTCCGATAAGCATTGACGGAAAAGTGGATATGCCTAAGGATGAAGAGGTTACAACTGTTGATTTTCAGAAACTTAACGGAAGCATCGCCTACATTCCTTTCAGAGTCACGGGAAGGGTTCAGATGCCCCAGGACAGCCTCTATGTGAAGGCCGACGTGGACATTGACGAAGTCCCAATTCAGACGATACTCGAAAAATACGGAAAACAGATAATCTACGACGATGCGGACAAAGTCAAGACTGATGCCCGCCTTACGGCTGAGGTCGTGGTGGACGGTCACTATGTCTATGAAAACGGTAAACTGCCCCCGGTAAACGGAATTTTCTCCGTTCCAGCCGCCACCGTTTCCGTGGACAGCACGTCGCTCAGCGGCAACATCGCCATAGACGGCCTTGTGGAGACCGACTCCGAAGGGCGCTACAATCTTATTCTTGACAACATCGACATTACAGCGCTCGAGAGCACGCACCTTGGCGGAGAACTTGACGTTATGGACATTCTCGGGGACGATATTCTGTTGAGAATGGACCTGGGACTCCGTTCTCAGCTCGACACTCTCGCATCCCTGCTTCCGGAGGATATGGGAATAACGGCATCCGGAGCGCTCAAGGGCAAGGTTGAGGGCAGCGTCAGGGTTTCCCAGCTTGAGATTGCAAAATTGCCGAAATCAAACCTCAACGGCTACCTGATAGCAAACAACCTGAGAGTAAATGACGCCAAGGACACAATTGACGTCTATGCCGACTCCGTGGACTTCCGCCTTGCCTCAAAAAGAGGAAAAGTGGAGGAGACCGACGCGAGAAAATCAAGAATTCTGGACATATCCGCCTACATTGACACCCTCAAGGCCGGCTACGGGCCATCGCTCACAGTGAAAGGGCGCGATGTAAGCCTAAAGATGAAAAACGATGCCGGCATAATAACCGGAACGGACACCAGCACCATTTTCTACCCTATGAGGGGCGACTTCAAGGCCGACTACCTCTCTCTTCGCGACGCGGACTCCACCTCGGTGGGCCTGAGCGGCACGGACAACACATTCCGGATAACCTACAACAACGGCAACAGCAAAATCCCTGTTCTGTCCTTCACCAGCCGCAACCGTTCCGCCAGGATGAAGGCTCCGGAGGGAAGGGTCTTCGCGAAAAACGCGAACATAAGCCTGACGGCGGAGATGAAAACCGTGGAGAACAAACGCAGGAGGGAGCATTTCCTTGATTCGCTCTCTCAGGTCTATCCAGGCGTCAAAAGAGATTCACTTTTTGCGACTATGATGCGCAACCGCAAGGCCCCCGGACCTATGCCGGCCTGGCTCAAAGAAGAAGATTTCCGGAAACAGGACCTTGATTTGAAACTTGACGAGTCTCTGAGGA
Source organism: bacterium (assembly GCA_963652025.1). Lineage (GTDB taxonomy): Bacteria > Bacteroidota > Bacteroidia > Bacteroidales > UBA932 > Cryptobacteroides. The sequence goes on along the minus strand of CAVJRU010000039.1, from coordinate 7,197 downwards.
AATACTTTATGGAGTGGGGAATCAACGGAAGCATCGCACTCTCAAAAGCGAAAATCATCACTCCCCTTCTCCCGCTGACAAACGAGGCAACAAATGTCTCCGCAACATTCAACAACGACAGGATAAACCTGAGCAGTTTCAATTTTGCAAGCGGAGAATCCTGCCTCTCGTTCACTGGAAAGGTAACGGGGCTTAAACGGGCGCTGCTTGGACGCGGCCCCATTAAAGTGGACGCGAAACTCGTTTCCGACCGCCTGAACTGCAACGAACTTCTCTCCGCCTATGCCAAGGGACAGCAGTTCTCGCAGGAGAATTCCACCACAGGAAGCACGGAACTTAGCGACGCGCAGTTCCAGAACGCCGTCAACGAGGCATCCTCAGTGGAAGTGGACACAACCGCTTCGCAACTGTTCGTTGTCCCGGCAAATGTCCTTGCAGACCTTGCTGTGGAGTGCTACGACCTCGAGTACTCGAATATGGTGATTGACTGGCTGCACTGCAACGTGAAGATGAAAGAAAGGTGCGTGCAGATTTACAACACCACTGCGGCGGCAAACCTTGGAAACCTCTTCTTCGAGGGCTTCTACGCCACCCGGAGCAAGAGCGACATTAAGACCGGGTTCAATCTCAGCCTGATTGACGTGACCGCCGGTGAAGTCATTCAGATGGTGCCACAGGTAAGCGAAGTCGTTCCGATGATCAGCTCCTTCGACGGGCTTCTGGACTGCGAGATTGCCGGCACCGCAGCGCTTGACACGAATATGAACGTCGTTATGCCGAGCGTTGACGGAGTGATGAGAATCAGCGGCAAGAACCTCACCCTCGCTCAGGACGAAGACCTTCGGAAACTCACCAAGATTCTCCGGTTCCGAAACAAGAAGGAACTCAGGATTGACTCAATGTCCGTGGAAGGTCTCATCAAGAACAGCGAACTCGAGGTGTTCCCGTTCATCCTCGGAGTGGACCGCTACAAGGTGGCTCTGAGCGGTGTGCAGAACCTGGATATGTCGTTCCGCTACCACGTTTCCGTCATCAAGTCGCCTCTGCTTTTCAAGTTCGGAGTGGACCTGTACGGAACGGATTTCGACCACCTGAAGTTCAAACTCGGAAAAGCGAAGTACCGCAGCGAGAAGAAGATACCTGTTTTCACCCAGGCCATCGACGAGTCCAAGATAAGCCTTTCCAATGCAATCCGCAACGTCTTCGAGACCGGCGTGGAGAAGGCCGTGCAAACCACATCGCAACAGAGTGCAATCGCCCAGCAGAAAAAGAAAATCGGCTATGTAGCCGCCGTGGACGAGACTCTGGAGCCGCTTAGCGAGGAGGAGACCCAGGAGATGGATAAAGAAGAGACCCAGGAACTGGATAAGGATGAAAACCAAGAGATGGATAAAGAAGAAAGCCAAGAACTGGATAAAGAGGAGACCGAATCCGAAAATCAATAATACAATATAAAACCACAAGATTTTGAAAAACATTAAACTTTGCAGCTTAGCTCTGCTCGCACTAGTAGCCTCCTGCGCTGCCCCATCCGCTGAAGAAAACTTTGACTGGGCTCCTGCCGGAGACCACATCAGAACCCAGTGGGCAGAAGAGGTGAGTCCAGTGAACGCACGGGGAGAATACCCGCGTCCGCAGATGGTCCGCAGCGACTGGAAATGCCTCAACGGGCTTTGGGACTATGCCATAGCCCCGGTGGAAACCGCCGAAATGCCTCAGGCTGAGGGGCAGATCCTCGTTCCGTTCTGCCCTGAGTCATCCCTTTCAGGAGTGGGTCGCAACGTGGGAGAGGAGAACAACCTCTGGTATAGAACCACAATCACACGTCCGAAGGGCTGGGACGGCAAAACGGTGCTTCTGCACTTTGACGCCGTGGACTGGTCCGCAGAGGTCTATCTTGACGGAGAGCTCGCTCTAAAGCACACGGGAGGCTACACCGCATTCACGGTTGATGCGACAAAAGCCCTCTCCGACGGAAAAGCGGAACTCATCGTGAAAGTCTGGGACCCTTCCGATGACCCTGAGTACTCCATTCCTCGCGGAAAGCAGGTAAGCAATCCTCGCGGAATCTGGTACACTCCGGTCACGGGAATCTGGCAGAGCGTGTGGATGGAGCCGGTTTCAGAAAAGGCATACATCGCCGACTACAATGTTTCAACTGACATCGCAACCGGGGAAATCTCAGTGAAAGCCGAGTGCTGGGGAGCCGCTCCTGAAGACGAAATCAGGGTGAAAGTTCTCCCTGCGAAAATCGGGTTCAACCCCGAGGAGCCTGGCTGCTGCATCTTCGGCAAGGTCAGCGCGACAGCTCCTGCGACAGAGGCCGCAACTGTGAAAGTGAAGGAGACAAAACTTTGGACTCCTGACACCCCATATCTCTACGGACTTGAAATCAGCCTCATCCGCGACGGAAAGACCCTTGACAAGGTGACAGGATACACTTCCCTCCGTAAAATTTCCGAGAAGACCGACTCGGAGGGCGTAAAGAGGCTCGCCCTCAACGACGAAATTCTCTTCCAGTTCGGTCCGCTCGACCAGGGCTGGTGGCCTGACGGACTCTACACCGCCCCTACCGCCGAGGCTATGGCCTGGGACATCGAAAGAACGAAGGACCTGGGATTCAATATGATCCGCAAGCACATCAAAGTGGAGCCGTCCCGGTGGTACTACGACTGCGACCGACTCGGAATGATGATTTGGCAGGATATGCCGAACATTGGAGTATATCAGGAAAGGAACGAATGGGGACAGGGAACTGATGTGTATGGAGCAGGTTCTGACTACTGGAATGGCAACGAGCAGAACAAGGCAAACTACTACAAGGAGTGGAAGGAAATAATCGCACAAAGGAAGAAATTCCAAAGCATTGTCGTTTGGGTGCCTTTCAACGAGGCCTGGGGACAGTTTGACACCAAGGCTGTGGCGGATTTCACCCGTGAGCAGGACCCGACACGTCTTGTCAATGCGGCATCCGGCGGCAACTGGATTGAGGGAGCGGGAGACATTCTCGACAGCCACCACTACCCTAACCCGAAGATGCGCCTTCTTGACGAGAGGATGATCAACGTCCTCGGAGAGTACGGCGGAATCGGCTATCCGATGGAGGGCCACCTCTGGGAGCCGAACCGCAATTGGGGCTACATCGAGTTCAAGAGCAAGGACGAGGTGACCGACCAGTATGTGGAGTACGCCGCACAGCTCGCCCGCCTGAAGAAAACCGACAAGTGCGCAGCAGCAATCTACACCCAGACCACCGACGTGGAGATTGAGGTGAACGGCTTCTACACCTACGACCGCAAGCAGCTGAAGATGAACCCAGAGCGCGTACGGGAGGCTAACCTCGCCGTCATCAGCGCCGAATAATTACAAAACAGTTAAAACCATATATTTCAAGACATTTCCGCATTTATGGACAAAGCGACAGAGAAAAAATACAACTATTGGCAGTGGCGCACGCTCATAACCCTTATGATCGGGTATGCGCTCTACTATTTCGTCAGGAAACACTTCAGCGTGGTGATGCCGGCCCTCGAGTCGGAGCTCGGCATTTCGAAGGTTCAGCTCGGACTGTTCCTCACCTTGAACGGCATCATCTACGGACTTTCCCGGTTTGTGAACGGATTTCTCGCAGACCGTTTCAGCCGGAGAAAACTGATGACGGCAGGACTTGTGCTCTCGGCACTCACGAACCTTGCAATCTGCTTCAGCCCGTCGATGAATTCCTTTGTCCAGGTGCTTGACACCGACGGGAAGGCGACCCTGACGCTTGTCTACATTATCGGCTCCCTGTGGGTTCTCAACGGCTATTTTCAGGGTATGGGCGTGCCTCCGTGTATGAGCCTTATGAGCCACTGGATAAAGCCGTCCGAGCTTGCCACCAAGCAGTCCATCTGGAACGCCTCCCACTCTATCGGAGCCGGACTCATAAGCGTTCTGTGCGGATTCCTTCTAAAGCACTTCGGCTACAGCGCCTGGCAGCTCTGCTTCGCCGTTCCGGCTGCGATTGCCATCGTAGGCGCCATTGCCCTTTTCTTCACCCTCAAAGACACTCCGTCCTCAGTCGGACTTCCGGAAATCGAAGAGATTGAAAAGGAAGAGAAAGAGCAGGCGAACTCAGCAGAGGGGAATACCGCAGTCTCTGAGACTTCATCTAGCACCCCGGCGGCAGAACACGCCCTCACAGGCAAGGCATTCAAGACATATGTCCACAAGATGGTTTTCGCCAATCCTCTCATCTGGATTCTCGCGGTTTCGAATTTCTGCATCTACGTCGTAAGGTTCACTATTCTGGATTGGGGCACGACTTTCCTCACCCAGTTCAAACACCTTGACATCTCCACCTCCGGAACCATCGTCGCCGTGTCCGAGCTCGTAGGCGGAATTGCCGGGATGCTGCTTGCCGGGTGGTTCACAGACCGCTTTATGCACAGCAAGGCGCACAGGACCTGCCTTATCTGCACCATCGGAGCAACGCTTTCATTCTTCCTCTTCTGGAAGACTCCGGAGGGAATGCCGTGGCTTTCCGCAACGCTTCTCTGCCTTTCAAGTTTCTTCATCTACGGGCCGCAGGCTCTTCTCGGCGCTGCCGCTTCCCAGCAGGCAACAAAACACGCCTGCGCTACGGCAAACGGCATTTTGGGCATCTTCGGCTATGCCAGCACCACGATTTCCGGTGTAACCTTCGGCTACCTCGCCGACCACTGGGGCTGGGACTCAGTTTTCCTTGTGTCAGTCATCATCGGTCTTGTTGGAGCCCTTGTGATTGCCCTTATGTGGAAAGCTCCAGCCGACGGCTACGCCAAGGCGGAAGCCATCAAGAAGGAGCTTCAATAAAGAGTTAATTACGCGCAATATGCTGAGCGGGCAGGAGTAAGTTTCAGAACTCCTGCCCGCTCGCTGTTAGAGGAGTTTCTTTGCCAGAGCGAAGAAACGGTATGGCATATAGCGGAAAGGAAGGTCAAGGATGGTCGGTGTGGAAATGACAGCCCGATAATGTGAGAAGGCGTCGAAGGTCTTCTTGTTGTGATAACTCCCCATTCCGGACATACCCACGCCGCCGAAAGGCACATTTTCATTCACGATGTGCATAATCGTGTCATTGATGCACGCCCCTCCGGAGGTTGTGCGGGAGAGTACTTTGTCACCGTCTTTTCCGAAATAATACAGTGCGAGAGGTTTCTCTCTTGCGGTTATGAATTCTATGGCATCGTCAATGCTGCGGAATGTCTGCACGGGGAATATGGGGCCGAAAATTTCTTCCTGCATAACGGGGGCGTCCGGACTCACGTTTTCAAGGACAGTGGGTTCAAAGTAGCGGGTGGCCTTATCCGTATGGCCGCCGAAAACGATGTCTCCGTCTGAAAGGTACCTGCTCAGACGCTCGAAAGCCTTGTCGCTAACAATCCTGACAAAATGCTGCGTCTTGGATGCATCCTCTCCGAGAAGGGCTTTAAACTCTGTCTGCAGCGCAGAGAGGAACTCAGCCTTTATGTCTTCGTGCACCATCAGATAGTCCGGAGCGATACAGGTTTGCCCTGCATTGAGGCTCTTCCCCCAGGCCACCCTCTTTGCCGCAGTCTTGATGTCAGCGTCCCTGTCAATAACGCAGGGGCTCTTTCCGCCAAGCTCAAGCACAACGGGAGTAAGATTTTTTGCCGCGGCAGCCATTACCGTGCGTCCGAGGACCGGGCTTCCGGTGAAGAAGATAAGGTCCCAACGCTGGTCCAGAAGCGCCGTATTCGTGTCTCTGTGGCCTTGAACGACGGCAATGTATTCTTCATCAAAGGTGTCGCTAATCATCTCTTCTATGACACGGGAAACCGTCGGGACATAAGGCGAAGGTTTCAGAACTGCCGTGCATCCTGAGGAAATAGCGCCGACGAGCGGGGTGAGAAGAAGCTGAACCGGGTAGTTCCACGGAGAAATTATAAGCGTCGTGCCGAGGGGTTCGGCGATTATGCGGCTTGAAGATGGGAACAATTTGAGGGGCGTGCGCTTTCTCTCAGGACGCGTCCATTTCTGGAGGTTGCGCAGGTGAGTGCGGATTTCCCCAAGAAGGATGCTGATTTCCGTGAGATAAGCTTCCTCGTAAGACTTATGAAGGTCGGTCCAAAGAGCGTCGCAGAGTTTTTTTTCACACCCCAGAACTGCTGATTCTAGTTTCTTCAGATTCGCTTTTCTTGTCTGGAGAGGAAGCGTCGCACCGCTGCGGAAATAGTCTTTCTGCTTTACACAGATTTCTTTTATGCGTTCAGCTGGCGTGTCTGTTATTTCAACTGCACTTATTTGCTCTTTGGTTTCCATAGCCTTTGATTCATTTACCGGTCAAAGATAGGGATTCTTTGGGATTTTTTTTGGGGGGGGGAGAATCTTTGATTGCATTTACTTGATGAGGGTTATGATGCGCTTTGGGGAGATGGGGAGATTTGTAAATCAGTGTAAAGGGAGGTGAACTCTCTTTACACTGATTAACGGTGCTCCTGGCCTTGCCGGCGGGGCCCTGGCGACGGTTTGCGGGCTGGGGCAAACAGAGAGCCGCGCGGCCTTTGGCCGGCTTGGTTTTTAATGCAAAAGATTTTCCTTAGGAGAGCTAGAGCTCTCCACGGAAAATCTTAGACATTAAAAACGCCCTCGCGTTTGCGAGGGCGGCTCTCTGATTGCTCCTGAATCGTTGCGGAGAGAAGGAGATTCGAACTCCTGATACCCTTTAGGGGTATACACGCTTTCCAGGCGTGCCTCTTAAGCCACTCGAGCATCTCTCCTTTGGGAGTGCAAAGATAGTGATTTTTTCTTTAATGGCGCAGGATGCTTTTGATTTTTCTTCGAAAAACAAAAGATCCTTTTTGCGAGTTGTTTCTTACCCGACTTGGGAAGCCCCTTGGGAGAGGATTCTCCCAAGGGGGCTTTTGTATAAAAGGGAGTTTGTGAGCAAGCTCACACTTGCAGGATGCTTTTGATTTTTCTTCGAAAAACAAAAGATCCTTTTTGCGAGTTGTTTCTTACCCGACTTGGGAAGCCCCTTGGGAGAGGATTCTCCCAAGGGGGCTTTTGTATAAAAGGGAGTTTGTGAGCAAGCTCACACTCCCTTTTATACAAAAGCCCCGCGAACTTTCGTTCGCGGGGCTTCCCAAGTCGTGACCCGCACAGGATTCAAACCTGTAACCTTCTGATCCGTAGTCAGATGCTCTATTCAGTTGA
>CAVJRU010000038.1:0-19699 GCA_963652025.1 bacterium | reverse complement strand
CCTGGGGTTCGTGCTACCTCACCCCCAGTCGCTATGCGACAGCCCCGAGGGGCATACTGTTATAGTATGATATAGACTGCACAGAGAAGCAGAGCTACGGCGCAGATGGCGTTTACAACCTTTTGATACTTACTGATTTTCTCCGAAAACAGACTTCCGAAAAGAAGCCACACCAGATTTGCGCCCGGACCAGCAACCAGAAGCAGCGTCGCGACAAGCAGCAAATCCACAAGACTAGTTGAATACGGAAGAACAAAAGTGCTCAGAGCCGTCAGCTCGAAAAGTATTATCTTGGCATTTGTCACCTGAACAATGAACCCGTCACGGAAAGTGCAGGACTTAGACTCCCCTGAGGCCTCCATCTTAGGAGCATTCCAAATTTTCCAGGCAAGATAGACCAGGTACGCAGCTCCAGGGTATTTAAGCCAAACGACATACTGTCCAAAAGCCTCTCCGGCAAAGTGAAGTATCACGGCACAAAGGTAAACTGCCGTGGCTGCTCCCGCGAGAAGTCCAAGCCACATCCCTAGAGCACGCTTCCTTCCATAACGCAGCGCCATAGAAAGTGCAAAAATATTTGCGGGACCGGGTGTGTAACCGACCAGCAGAATCTGCAGAAGAAGCGAAGAGAGAAGATGCAACGGCATAGAATGTCCTCGGGAAATAATTAAAGTCGCATATATAAAAAACGCCATCCAAAATTTGGACGGCGTTTTCATTGGAGGTGCCAAGCAGATTCGAACTGCTGTAGCAGGTTTTGCAGACCTGTGCCTAGCCCCTCGGCCATAGCACCATTAGGATTGGGAATGCAAAGTTAAGTCTTTTTTTCTTTTCTGCAAACTTTTTATCCTCAATTTCTACTCAACATACAAAAGTAAGCCTTTAAGGTACTCCCCTTCCGGATGATAAATGTTTACCGCGTGGTCGGCTGGCTGATTCAGACGGTCCAATATGCGGACGCTGCGGCCGGCCTGGGCTGCAGCGGAAAAGACTGCCAATGCAAATGCCTCTTTGTCCACCACCTGAGAACAGCTGTAGGTAAATACGAGACCCCCTGGGGCAACTTTCGATATGGCTGCAGCATTTAGCCTCTGGTAGGCCCTCAGTGCATTATTTATTGCTCCACGGTGTTTTGCGAATGCAGGCGGGTCAACAATTATGAGGTCGTACTTCCCTTCCGGAATGTTCTTCACATAGTCAATCGCGTCGCAGCAGAGTCCAAAGTGCTGAGCAGATTCGCTTCCAGTGGTAAAACCGTTGAGCTCAACATTTTTCTCCACCAGTTCCATTGCCCTTGCAGAACTGTCTACAGAGTCCACGTGAAGTGCGCCCCCGGCGAGAGCATAGACTGAAAATCCGCCTGTGTAGCAGAAAAGATTCAGGACGCGGCGGCCTGCGCTGTAACGCTCAACGAGTGCGCGATTCTCCCTCTGGTCCAGAAAAAAGCCTGTCTTCTGCCCCTCAGTCCAGTTTACTATGAATTTATGTCCGTTTTCCAGGACCATCTGCGAATTGTCCGTAAAGTCTTCACGGCGATAGATGTAACCATCCACAAGGTCGAGACCTGCCTTAAACGGTGCAGTACCCGAGCTTTTGTCATATACGGCCTTAAGTGAGTCGCCATAGACGGTCTGAAGTGCAGAACAAATTTGTTTTTTACTGCGGAACATACCCACAGAGTGCGCCTGAAGCACACAGACACCGTCATAGTAGTCGATTATAAGGCCCGGAAGGCTGTCCCCTTCTCCGTGAACAAGACGATAGCAGTTAGTAATCCGGCTTTGTCCGGAAACTGCAGGAGACTCTTTAGAGGTGGCCGGGTCCTTTGCAAGCCCTGCTGCAATCCTCACGGAAAGCGCCCTCGAAATCATATCCTCCCAGAAATCGGGAGAAAGAGTTGGAGAGGTGAAAGAGAGGATGCGCACAGCGATGGAGCCTATCTGATAGTGCCCTGCGGCGAGAAATGTGCCATCTGCAGCATACACAGCCACAATGTCACCCTCTGACGGGGTGCCTTGAATCTGGGCTATCGAACCGGAGAATACCCACGGGTGAAAACGGCGGACGGATTCGTCGCGCCCCTTGCGCAATATTATTTTGACCATAATTATCTACTATTTTGTCTGAGGACGGCGACGATGACGTTTGGATCGTCCCTTGTCAGAAGAAGAGGCGGAACGCCTTGCCGCTGCTTTCTGCTGCGCCTGTTGAGCCTCCTTCTTTGCCTTAAGCTGGGCATCACGACGAGCCTGCAACGCAGCGTCAACATCTTTCTGAAGTTTGAGCCCCTCCATTATTGTAAACGCCTCAAGACCGGACTCAGCTTCCCGGCTGTCATCTACCACCTCCGGAGAGAAGTAGTGTTCTGCAGATGAAGCCTCATCAGAAGAAGGTTGCAGAGGCTTTTTGGCTGTTTGAAGGAGTTTGAAATACATTTCCCGGCACACCCACGCGTCAGTTGCAGCATATTTCTGCTGAGGCTCAGAAAGTTCCTCAGCCTCCCAATTTGAAAGCTGCTGGGTCTTGGAGATTTTCACTCCAAGAATGATTGCCGCCATTTTCTTGACGCTCTTATCCCTTATTCCCCACGCCGGAGCAATCTTCTGAAGATCCACGAAGGATTTCGGAAGAAAATTGTAGCTGCGGTGAAGTCCGCGAATGTCATCACCGGTTGAAGCCCCGACCTTAATGATATCCGGACTTGCAAGCACCTCGCTGAGGCCTTTCTGCATTCCAAGTTTCTGAAGTCGGAACAGGAAAGCCTTTCCCGGTCCGGACAACTGAAGAAGCGCGACTTTATTCTGTGGAGCGTGAGGCGTGAAACAAGGCTTGGTTTCCGTGTCGAAACCAATTACCTTCTGACGCTTAAGGTAGCGCACCGCAGCATAATACTCCTCACCTACAGAGTCAATCACCACTATCTCTCCTTGAAAGAAGCCAAGCGGCAGAGTCTCAATCACTTCGGCTGCGATATTTTCTATAAAACCGTTCTCAGTCACAACAATAAGTCTAATTCTAGTTTCCTTGCTCTAAAAATGGAGAATACAACTCTACTTGCTACTCCCCCGAGGTCTAAGCGGAAGAGCGATAAGATTCAACACGATATAATATAAGAATATGAAAAATATCGCGATGGAAATGTTTATCCGGCACAAAACCACTGCTAGCACAATGGCAATCGCACCTACAAAAAACGCAATTCTAAGCTTCCCGTAAAGTCCGGAAAAAAGGTTAGCGCCCTTTTTGATTTTCATCGCGAACATCGGCACCTCGCTCACCAGCAAAAATGAAAGCAGGAGTGAAAGTACAGGCACGAGAATGCAGACGACCGGCCAATCGGTGAGCCAACGGGAGAGGGCGCTGTCTGAAACTGAGCCAAAGCACACAAGCGACCCGAGCATCATAGCGCAGGCAGGTGTCGCGAGACCAATGAAATTCTCGCTCTGTCTCTCATCGACATTGAATTTCGCGAGCCTCAATCCGGAAAAAACAGCGATAACAACAGGGATATATGTAACAAATATCCTTTCCGCTCCGCTCACACAGAACGAGAGGTCAAGAGCGTTGTTGAATGAATTTCTCGCAAAGCAGACAAGCATAATCGATGGAAGGACTCCGAAACTTACCACATCGGCAAGAGAATCCAGTTCCTTCCCCATCGGAGAATAGGCGTGAAGCGCCCTTGCAGCCAGTCCGTCGCAGAAATCAAACACCGCACCGGCAAGCATAAAGACGAACGCGAGCGGAAGATTGTCTCCCACTGAACAAGACAAAATTCCCAACACACCACAAAGAAGATTCATCGATGTGATGCTGTTGGGAATATGTTTAACAATATTTATCATTACAAAAATTTTCCCGCGCCATAGGTAGCGCATCCGGAAAAAACATTTAGCAAAATTACTTTATGCCAAGTTTTTTCTTGATGGACTTAGGAAGCGCATCCTTGTGAACGACGATGTTAAGAGTCTTATAGCGCACAAATGCGTCTGAAGCATACCAGATTCCTTTATACTTTCCGGTTTCACCCCAAGAATTCTTTACCATAAAGAAGTTGTTGCCGTTCTGATCCTTTGCAAGACCAAAAATATGCATTCCGTGGTCGTCTGTAGTCTCTTTGTTGTCGTAAGCAATCTGGCGCATTTCCTGAGTGATGGTCTTCTCGGCCGTGGTTACCGGCTCTGACGGCTTCTCCTCGCTCTTTCCTACCCAATGCTCCTGGTCAGAACCTGCGGTAGGAGCCACGTCGTAGTCCGGAATAACAGCTGTTCCGTTCCTTGTGAAACCCATCTCGCTCACGTCAGAACCCCAGGCGAAGGTATATCCGTTATTGATGGCATTGTACATTACCTCCATCAGTTCATCAATAGGAAGGTTGTAAGCGCTACCCCACCTCCAGTTGTCGCAAACTTCAATAATGAAAGGCTCATAGAATGGATGATGAGTGAATGAAGTAAGGTTGATGTAGTCTGAGGTGTTGATGCCGAGTGCATCGCGATAAGACTCAGGAGTGTAGGTCTTTCCGTCAACTTTAAAGCTGGTAGGAAGCTCTCCGAGATAAGCTGAAAGGATGCCGTCGTAGGCCTTCTTCCACGCCGGAGTAAGTTTCCTGTTAGGATTGGTTGCGATGGCCTTGATGAATCCCTCCAATGCTGCGTCCATCTCGGCCTGAACAGGGAGCTCAGTACCATAGTTCATTCCGGTATAGACTGACTGCGGAACGATTCCGTAAGTTTTGATAACTTCGAAAACATCACCGAAGGAGCTGCCGGCAGAAAAACCGAGTTTGCCGTCAAGGCGGACATACTTCACTCCGCGGTCAAAATAAGCCCTGTTCACTACGAACATCTCTGAAAGATCCGTCTCGATACCCTTCTGACGGAGAATCTCAGATTCCACGAAAGACAGAGCCGAGAAGCACCAGCAAGTGCCGGAGCGGTACTGGTTCTTAATGCTCGTTATCGGGTTTTCCTTCACCACAGTGAACTCATAATCAGCCGGTTTCGGCTTGTCCTGAGAAAATGCCGCGAAACTGCTTCCCATAAGAAGGAGTGCGGCAGCAATCAATGTTTTCTTCATTATTGTTTAATTTTTACTTATTTTCTTACTACAAAATCCTGCAAATTTACACTTTTAGCGCAAAATATACAAACGGGGCGCATCAGAGAGTCCCGACGGGCAGTGATGGAGCAATTATGACTTCCACCCCGAGGCCCCTTAGATGATCCAGATACAGCTGAGGAATGTTCTCGTCTGTGATGACAGTGTCAATATTCTCCAGCGAGCAGATTTTGCTGAATCCCCTCTTTCCGAATTTGGAACTGTCCACAAGAAGGTAGCATTTTTTTGCCGCCGCCATCATCATCATATTCAGGTTGGCCTCCTGCACATTGGTAGTGGTGACCCCGAAATCTATGTCCACGCCGTCAGCACCCATCAGAAGCTTGCTGCAATTGAAGTTGTTGAGCATATTCTCGGCAAACGACCCCACCACGGAAACCGAACTGCCGCGAACTATGCCACCAAGCTGGACAACATCTATATACTTATTTTGAGACAGAATGGAAGATACTGAAACAGACGCGGTTATAACCGTAAGGTCGCGTGCTGTGACAAGTTCTCTCGCGGCAAAGAGGATTGTGGTACCGGATGCAATCAGAAGAGAATCGTGAGGCTCTACAAGGGATGCGGCCACCTTTGCGATAGCGACTTTTTCCTGCGGGAAAAGTGACTCCTTATCGAAAATGTGCTGGTTACCCACATACGGGGAGATGGGAATGGCTCTGCCGTGAGAGCGGTAGAGTTTATTCTCCTCTTCCAGGACAGTGAGGTCCTTACGGATAGTAACTTCTGAAACGTCAAGACGCTGGGCAAGTTCCGAAACAGAAATGCTTCCCTGAAGTTTCAATATTTTAAGTATTTCCTTATGCCTGTCAATCATAAACGTATACTTTTCTATTTGGCCTCGACAACCTTTATATTACCCATTTTGAGGCCCCAACGTCCTTCCTGCACTATAGGAGTCTTGACCCCGGCAGCATTCTTCTTCCACTCAATCCCCTTCAGGGACGTGTGCGAATGACCGCCGATTATCAAATCGACTCCGCTGGTTTTCTCTGCCAAGACCTTATCCTCGTGGAAACCAAGGTGAGAAAGGCAGATAACCATATCGCAACCCTTTTCACTGCGAAGATATTCCGCATAATGGTTCACAACGTTCACCGGGTCAATGAATTTGAGATGTTTCGCAATTGCCGCATCCACGACGTCGCGAACATCTGTCGTAACTCCGATGATTCCGACCTTCAGGCCTCCCCTGCGGACGATGATGTATGGTTTGACATATTTTCCGAGTTTGAAATCCGAAAAGTCGTAATTCGCGCACACAACCGGCATCTTCAACTTTGCAACTCTCGCAGTAAGAGCGTCAATTCCATTGTCGAACTCGTGGTTTCCGATTGCAGTGGCATCATAACTCATCGCATTGAGAATCTTGACCTCAAGGTCGCCTCCAAGAACTGTGAAATATGACGAACCCTGACTGAAGTCGCCCGCGTGAAGAAGAAGGACATTGTTTTTTCCGTCTGCAGTGCGCACGCTGTCAACGTATGCCGCCCGTTCGATGGAACCGCCGTGTCCGACATCCCCTACCCTTTCAGCGTCAATATGGCTGTGGGTATCGTTAACGTGAAGTATCGTAAGCTTCTGGGCTCCGGCATTATATGAAAACAATATAGCCAGAGTCAGAACAAATGTATATACAGTAGCCTTTTTCATCGCCTTCTTTCCTCCCAATCCAAAATTACAATTCTATTATCTTTCTGATATTCAATAGGTTTACCTGCAGCGGTAAGTGCATTCACTTTATCAACGATTATGTCGATTATGTCAACGTCATAAACCTGGAGATTGCGTGAGCCGTTGCGCAGGTAAAGCCTGTCGCCACCGTCAAGAAGGAACGAAATTGTGGCAACACCGTACCATTTGTCGTCCTCGATTGGTTTGCCGTCCAAAAGAGCAGACTGAAGCTTACGGTCTTTGACAACAAGTTCACATCCTCCAATCACCTGGAAATGTCCACTTGCCATATTCTCGAGAAGTTTTCTGATTACGCTTCCCTGGAGTTCAAGATAAACAACCTGGTTCTTGAAAGGGAACATAGACATAAGATCGTCCATAATGACGTCACCTTCCGGCATAGAGCTGCGGATACCGCCGAAATTCCCCACTCCGAACGAAACTTTCTTTCCCGAGAGCTTTTCTACAGACTCCATAATGTTGTCTATAAACCAGTTGGAAAGGTCTGACTGAGGAGGGCGGGCGGTCATTGGACGCGTACTGTAACCGACGATTTTTTTCACCGGAACCATCTGAGGCTGCACGGCGATGATTTCGCGTGCTGTTCGCGCAGTTGCGCTATGCCTTGAATATACCTTACCGTTTGGAGCATAATACTTTCCGCCCTTGAAGTACCCGAGGCACTCTTTTACATTGTCGGGGGAAGGCGAAGTGACACCCGTGCGGCTTCCGTCCATAGGAGTCTGAGTCCAGGAGACGATTTTCACCTTTTCCTGCTGGACATCTCCTTCCGTATTAACCGAAGTTGACTGCCCCAGAGCAGCGAGGCTCCACAGCAAGGCAACGGCAAACATTGAAAATTTCTTCATATTAAATTGACCTAAATTAAACTATTTCATTTTTATCCACTTCCACAGGTCCTTAAATGTGGACTTCTTGCCGAAAGTGAGGATTCCAATCTTATAGATCTTCGCAGACAACCAGGCGCAGAAGACGAATGTGAGAAGCAGCAGACCGATGGAAAGGGCAAGTTCCCACGCAGGCACGCCGAACGGGATTCTCGCAAGCATCACAATCGGAGATGTGAACGGAATGATGGAGCCCCAGAACGCAAGCTGACTGTCCGGAGACTTGAAGGCGTACAGGGCGATGAAAAATCCGATAAGGAGCGGAATGGTAACCGGTATCTGCAACTGGCTGCTGTCCGCTTCATTCTCAACGGCTGAGCCGATTGCCGCAAAAAGCGAAGCGTAAAGAAGGTAGCCCAGCACGAAAAATACGACGAATGCGCTGAGAATCAGAGTGTAGTCCATATCCAGAAGAGCTGCTATCACCGGATTTCCGCCTTCGGTTGCCTTGAGTGAAGAGGCCATTGCAGCCGGGTCCATATTCAATCCCGCAGCATCAAGCGCGGACTGGTCTACCCCCATCATTGCGGTCATATCCTGCCCTGAAGCGGCACCGCTCAAAGAGTCAAATCCGACGATTCCGCCAATAGCTCCCACAATCACGCCGGTGAGAACCACCCAGAGGAGGAACTGCGTAAGCGCAACTGCCGCCACTCCCACAATCTTTCCAAACATAAGCTCAGTTGCCTTGACACTGGAAACCAGCACTTCCACTACCCTGGAAGACTTCTCTTCAATGACTGATGACATCACCATACCGGAGAACATCGCGATGAACATATAGATTATCATCCCGAGCAGCATTGACACTATCATCTTCACTTCGGCAGAGTCGAGTTTCGCCTCTCCTGAATCATCAACAGTGTAGGTGGTGATGTCAACGTTGGACTTAACCTCTGACATAATCTGCTTGAGGTCACCGATATTGTAGAGAGAAATGCGATAATCTTCAACAGCATCGTCAACCTTTGACTCCAGCGATTCTTTAAGTTCAACGCTCAATGCCTTAGGGGCGTAGGTCACCACATTTACAGTATTTGTTGAATCAATTATCGGAGAAATGCACATCAACACGTCAATCCCTTTCTCGGAAAGATTTGCCTTCAGGGAATCCAGCTCGCCTGCAGGATACTCGGAAAAAGTGCACATTTCATTGTTCTCGAGATTCGGAAAAACGATTCCTGACTCATCCACGACCGCAATCTGTTTGCCCTTGTCCTCAGCAAAGAACATAATGAGCGACGGAAGAACCATCAGAGCGGCAAAAAGAATCGGACCGAGGAAAGTGACCAGAAGGAAGGATTTCTTCTGGACTCTAGTTCTATATTCGCGTGAGATAACTACGCCTATATTTCTAAAATTCATAGTTTTATCGTCTTAAAACCGTTAATTACTCTTTAGACTACTTCAACTCCCCTGCAACTTTCCCCTGAACCCCGTCTTTCACGAGAGAAATGAAGATGTCATTCATCCTCGGAACAAGCTCAGAGAATGAGTTGACGGTGAAGCCCCCTTCAGAAAGCAGCGAAGAGAGCACATCATTGTTCCTCACCCCCTCGCAGAGTTTGAGCACAGCTGTGTGACGACCTGACTCTGCCGTGTCGCTGAGCACAGAAAACAGGCCCTCACGACCCTCGAGAGCGGATGGGGCGGAATACACCAGTTCCACATTGTTGTTTCCGTAACGGTGACGGATGTCAGAAAGAGAGCCGGAAATCACAAGATGTGACTTGTTTATGAGTGCAATATCGTCGCAAAGCTCCTCCACAGACTCCATATTGTGGGTGGAAAGGACAATCGTCGCGCCCTCGTCACGAAGACGCAGGATTTCGTTGCGGATGACCTCGGCGTTCACCGGGTCAAAACCGCTGAAAGGTTCATCCAGAATCAGCAGAGAAGGCTTGTGGACCACTGTGGTTATAAACTGAACCTTCTGCGCCATACCCTTGGAGAGTTCCTCCACCTTCTTTGTCCACCAGGACTCGATGCCCAAACGTACGAACCACTTTTTGAGCTCTGTCTCCGCTTCACGGCGGCTCATTCCTTTAAGCTGCGCGAGGAAAAGCGCCTGATCCCCAACCTTCATTTTGCGGTAGAGTCCCCTCTCTTCCGGCATATAACCGATACGGGCGACATCTTCCTGGGTGATTGGTTTTCCGTCAAAGAGGATTTCGCCTGAAGAAGGTATCGTAATCCTGTTGATTATGCGGATGAGTGTAGTTTTTCCGGCTCCGTTAGGGCCGAGAAGGCCGAAGATTTTGCCTTTCTCCATCCCCACGGAGACGTTGTCCAGCGCGACTTTCTCCCCGAAAGTCTTGCAGACATTGTTACATTCAATCAGTTTCATTTTTAATATTCAATTTAAGTTTGCGCCTGCGAAACTTAAGTCAATTTTATTTCGCAAGTGCCTATCATTCAACACCATTCACATCTACAAGGCAAGGAGTCTTGCCGTGAGTTCTGTGAGGAGTTCTCCATCTGTAGCTTCCCCCACGTCGCCCCCCTTTCCTTTGAAGTCGTAGTCCTTGATAAGAGCCACAGCTGCCATAGCCTTACGGACAGGGTAGTTCCTCACTGCCATATCGTATTCTCTAAGGAAAAACGGGTTCACCCCAAGCACGCGGGCCTTCTGGTCATTTCCTGCAGAGGGATTCTGCGCAAGGAAGGCACCGTATTTAAGTATTCTGTAAAAATGCGTAAACAAGGACGCCGTGGCCATCGGAAGGGCGAATTTCGCCCCGGAGCCGAGGTAAGCCGCAATACGGAGGGCCTTCGCACCGTTACGGGCGGAAAGCTCGCGGGTAAGTTCAAAAATGCTGAACTGGCGACTGATTCCGACGTTCTTCTCAATATCCTCCACACTGACCTCAGCAGTGCCTTCAGGAAGATTTTTCAGCATTTTGTCGGTCTCCACGGCAATTTTCGAGAGATCCACTCCAGCATATTCAGCCAATAAAGAAGCGGCCTCGGGAGCTATCCTAAGCCCCCGGGACCGGTAATAGGATGTAATCCACTGCGGCATCTCGTAGTCCCTCAGCAGAGGAGAATCCACGACAACGCCCATTTTGGAAACTGTCTTGTAGAGAGATTTGCGCTTGTCGGCACTCGCCCCGTGCATAGCAATAACGAGCACGGTGGACTCCAAAGGCTTTGTGCAGTAAAGCGAGAGGTCGTCAAGACCGCGCATCATCTGGGCTTCCTTCACGACAACCAGCTGCCTCTCGGCAAACATCGGATAACGCCTTGCGGCTGTGATGACCTTGTCGGCATCCACGTCCGCCCCGTAGCAGATTGTCTGGTTGAAATCCCGCTCGCTGTCGTCCTCGAACGCGTATTTTACAATCGCGTCGCAGACAAGGTCAACATAGTAGGGCTCATCCCCCATCAGAAGGTAAACCGGAGCGAATTTCCCCGCCTTCACATCGGCGAGAATTTCCGCACACAACCTGTCCAACTCCGCAAATCCCTTTGCCATAATTATTTAGCTTGTTTTTCCTTGACTCTCGTCAGTTTTTCCTTGAGGATGTCAGCACAGTCAACCACCGCGTCTTCGAAGGTTGCGGCGTTCCTCTCCACGACGATGTCGTTTCCCGGAATCTGGACCTTCACCCAGACATTCTTGTTGTTATGCTCCTGCAGGAGGGACAGTTTCACGTCAATGCCGATAACCGCGTCGTGGAATTTCGGCAGTTTTGAAAGCTTTTTGTCGATGAAATCCAGAAGTTTCTGGTCTGCGTCAAAACGGATGGACTGAACTCTAATCTCCATAGTTACCTCCTTTCTTTGCCCGTGGATGGGCGGATTTATAAATATTCTTCAGTTTGACTATTGAGTTGTGGGTGTAGATCTGCGTCGTCGCCAGCGAGGAGTGACCCAGCATCTGTTTGATGGAATTAAGATCCGTTCCTTCGTCAAGCAGGCCTGTTGCAAGTGTGTGCCTCAGCACGTGAGGCGACTTCCTGCCCGTAATCTCGGCAAGGGATGCAAAATCCCCCTTCACAGTCCTGTCGATGAACACGGGATAGAGTCTTGAGAGACTGAACGTCACAAACATAGCGTCTTTCGCATCCCTTTTCCCACCAGCCAATGTCTCAACTGCTTCCAAATATAGCAAAATTTCTTCACATAGGGAATCAACTACCGGAATTTCCCGCATTTTGTCTCCTTTTCCACGAACAGTCAAGACTTTCCTTCCAAAATCCAGGTCGCCGATATTCATCCCTATGAGTTCGCTGCGACGAAGTCCGAGATTTAAAAGAGTGGATACGATAACCCTCTGCAAACGTTTGTTATATAGGGTTTTAGCCTCAGTAAGGTAGGCCACGGAAAGTTCCTTTGAGTTTGCTTTGGACGCCTCCGAGAGATTCTCCCTGAACGACTGAAGAAACTCTCGTGAAGCATAGACATCTGTCTGAGCGAAATAGCTGCTTAGGGACTCCTGCCTGTAGAACTCCGGAAGCCTCTTGGGGATTTTGGGACGCCTGGTACTCTTGACGGGGTTGAATTTAAGTTCTTCAGCTTTTACGAGAAAGGCGCAGAAACTGCTCAGCACGCTTAGGTGCACATTGGCAGTTTTTGCAGAAAGATGCTCAGTGTCAAGAAGATGCACTTCATAGTTGCGGATAAGAGCGGATGTGATATCGTCTGCCCCATCTCCGGCGAATTTCTCAAACCTTGAGAGGCAGTCCGAATAGAGCCGGCAGGTGCCTTCAGAGTAACGACGCACCGCGCTGATGTGGATTTTATATTCTTCTATCCAGGTATGCAACTTATTTTCCGCCATAGCTTCTCCGGAAACTTCCTTCTTGTTCCAACGCTAATTTTCCCCGCTTGTTTCACCAACCGGTTGCAATCCAAGTTCCGCAGCCTTTTGACGCATCAGTGCATCCGCGGCCTCGAACTCGTTGGGAATATCCCCGTCAAGAATCGCATTCTTGACATATTCCTTCAAAACCCCGATTGTGTTGCAAGGCGGAATGCCGAAAACCTGCATCACGTACTCCCCGTTTATCGGATTCTTGAAATTGCGGACGGCATCCTTCGCCTCCACCTCCACAAGTTTGCGGCTTACGAGGGCGAAATTCTCGTGCAATTTCTCAACCTTTTTAAGATTTTTTGAAGTTATGTCGCCGTTGCAAAGAATCATCAAATCGTCAATGTCGTCCCCGGCCTCAAAAAGAAGCCTCCTCACTGCAGAATCCGTAACTTCCTCTGTAACAAGAGCTATCGGGCGAAGGTGCAGTTCAACGAGTTTCTTCACATAGTCCATTTTCTCGTTAAGAGGCATCTTCAGAGCCTTGAATATTTTCGGAATCATCCTGCCGCCCACCACATCGTGACCGTGGAAAGTCCAGCCGAGTGACGGGTCGTAGCGCTTTGTTGCAGGCTTGCCTATATCGTGAAGAAGCGCCGCCCAGCGAAGCCACACATTCGGTTCCGTGCGAACGCGCGAGGTCTTTTCCCCCGATGGCGAGAGGAGATAGTCCTTCAGTCTCCCTTCTGCAATAGCTTCCGTTTCAAGACGGGCCACATTGTCCAGGACCTGAAGCGAATGGGTGAAATTATCCTTGTGACCGTGCCCTTCCACTGATTCAACGCCCTTGAGGTTAACAAGTTGCGGGAGAATGAGTTCCAAAAGTCCCGTACTGTCAAGGAGATAGAATCCCATCGAAGGCGTAGGAGTGATGAGAATTTTGTTCAGCTCGTCAACAATTCTCTCTTTGGAAAGGATTTCAAGACGGTCACGATTGCGACGGATGGACTCCAGAGACTCCGGAACAATCTTGAACTGATGCTCGGGTGTGGAAAGTTTTGTTGCAAATCGTATGGCGCGAATCATTCGAAGGGGGTCGTCGCTGTAGGTCGTGTCAGGGTCAAGCGGAGTACGGATAAGCCCTTGGGCAAGGTCGCGGATGCCTCCGAACGGGTCCACCAGAGCGCCGTAATCTTCCTTTTGAAGGCTGAAGGCCATCGCGTTTATCGTGAAGTCCCTCCTAAGCTGGTCCTCCCTCAAAGTACCGTCTTCAACGATGGGTTTTCTGGAGTCACGTCTGTAGCTTTCTTTTCTCGCCCCCACGAATTCCACTTCCACACCGCGGTAACGGAGCATAGCCGTTCCGAAATTCTTGAAAATCGAGACATTCACCTTGTGCGGACGTGGTTTTTCGGATGAATTTTCCGTGTAACAATTTTGTTTTGGTCGATAACAATCTTGTTTTTCTATCTCTGCTGCAACGGCTTGCGCAAGTTCTATCCCGCTACCTTCCACAACGATGTCAATGTCGTTATTGGGTCTGCAAAGAAAGCAGTCCCGAACATATCCGCCTATGACAAACGCCCTGACGCCCATCGCGGAGGCTGCGTCAGAGACGATTTTGAATATCTTGTGGTTCAAAAAGTCCTTATATTCCGCCATAAAAAATTACTTTACCATATCAACATATTTCGGGAACTCCCCCAGCGGCTCCATTGTCCCGCCCTCCCCTTTCCGGAAGCCTATGGTACGTTTGCCGTTTGTGATGAAAACATATTTCACGTCCAACTTGAAATTGTACCCGACGACTTGAAGAAGCACCGCCTCAGTCAGAGCGACATCGGGCCTCTTGCATTCAACAACAGCGACCGGGCGTGCATCCCGTCCGAAAACGACAATGTCTGCCCGAAGAGGTTTCCCAAGAAGATTCATAGACACTTCGGACATCATAAGGTGTTCCGGTACTCCCATAGAGTCTCGAAGCACACCTATAAACCACTGCCGCACCCTTTCCTCGGGGGTAAGGGCGACAAATTTCTTCCTCAGCGGGTCAAATATGCTTTGGTTCGAGTCCATAAAATCTTACAAATTTAGGTAAATATCTCGTCGGGTGCAATAGATTATTTCGCTGTGAAGCCAATAAGAAAATCAAGTTTCGGTCTCCAAACCTAAATAACCAAATTTATCGTAAATTTGCGCCCAGTATGAAAAAAACACTTGACATAGTCTTTGAAGATAAATGGCTCGTTGCCATCAACAAGCCCTCCGGTCTTATGAGCGTCGCCGGTAACCGCAGTGATGTAGTTACAGCCTATATGCTTGTAAATGATTACCTTATGCACAAATATAACGGCCGTGTGCACGCCCACGTCCTTCACCGTCTGGACCGAGACACCTCAGGGGTACTCATCTTCGCAAAGGACTTCAAGGTGAAACAGGACCTCACGCACAACTGGAACGAGAATGTTGTGGAAAGGAAATATGTCGCTGTGGTAAAGGGAGTTCCGTCTCCTGAGCAGGGACGGATTGTAAGCTTTCTCACAGAAGGGCCGAACTATATGGTCTATTCATCTCTTAAAGACAACGGCGGAGAGGAAGCAGTGACAAACTATTCTGTCTTGAAAAGTGACTCTAAGGCCTCCCTGGTGGAATTTACCCTTGAAACAGGACGCAAGAATCAAATCAGGGTGCAGTCCTCGACACACCTTCGCTGCCCAATCCTCGGTGACAGCAAATATGGTGACGGGACAAAGTCTGCAAAGCGTCTGTGCCTGCACGCAAAGACCCTCGGTATCGTGCATCCGGTGACTCATAAAATCCTGAAAATCACCGCAAATCCGCCACGTTATTTCAACAGTTTATTTGATTAGTGCGCGGTTGGTCCTGCCGTCAACATAGATTTCCAGGTCGCGGTCGAAACGGACCTGCCGCACGAACTCGTCTTCATAGACAGAGGGCATTGCGTCCAGAAGTTCAGTGTCCACGCACTCCCCGCTCCGTGAAAACGGATTCACATTCACATAACCGGCATTTGCTGAAGTCATATTCTGGAAAAAGTGCGTTCCCTGGCTAGGTTCTATCCGGAAATCCTCCAGACAGCATTCCGCGATAACCTTTGCCTCCGAAATGTCGCTCCATTTGACCGGAACGCCGAGGCTCGGGATGCTTGACCCCCACCTGCCATAGCCCAGAAGCACATAATTGCGTTTCTCAGCCCTCATCGCTGCATTCAGCGCAGTGACGGAGGAAGCCATCTGAACGGTCTTCATCTTGTCGAAACTGTCTTTTTTGAGGTAGATTATATCCCTTACGCCGCTGATTTCTCCAGGCCCAATCGCGCAACCGCTCCGAAGGATGGCATCACTGCTGTCGATTGCAGACCACTCCACGGCCTTGTTGCTCAGCCCGTCTGAAGATATTGGCCTAATCTGAAGAACTTTGAAGCTGGATCGTCTGCCTGTGCGCAGCTCTGCAGCAAATTCAATCTCCACGTCACACCCCACCTCGCGCTTCATAATCCCCAGAAGCGAGTCGATAATCTCTGCAAGCGGGAATGTGCGGTATTTGAGAATCTGGGCAAATGTGATGAATTTCGGGCCCTCGGGGGCAGCGGAGTCCACCATACGCATATTTTCGTAGTCCCAAGTGGACACAACGCGGCTCAGTGAACGGAATTTTGCGCAATCCCCCAGCGGAATCCTCTCCAAGTTCACGGCATCGTCCACGGAAGTTTTGAATTTCTCCGGACTCAGGTTCAGTGCGAACATAGCCGTCTGAGTTTCCTTCATCGTAAGGTCCGGAGTGGAGGTCTGAAGTACATTGCGCGGGTATTTCGGAGAAAAACGGAGCACTGTGTCCCCGTCCACCACGGCCTTTCCTAGTCCGTATGCAACCTTTACAATGCCGTTTTCAGGGGTTTCGTTACCTATCGGATAGAAATTCACGGAGCGTGCGACACCCGAAAGGGTCGGAAACCAATAGCCCTGGTCTTCGCTTCCGCATATTTCCTGAATCACGATAGCCATCTTTTCCTCCGAAATCACGTTCGCCGTCGAAAGGATATATCCTCTTGAGGAAGCGAAATATATGGAGGCGTACACAGATTTTACCGCCTTGGAGAGCAACCTGAGCTGCTGGTCCTCGTTGTCTGTGCAGGGAATCATATATGTGGAATACACTCCGGCAAATGGCTGATAGTAAGAATCTTCCAGTTTCGACGAAGAACGCACCGCAATAGGTTTTTTGACCGTACGGATGAAAACTCTCAAGGAGTCGGTGAGCTCCTGCGGAAGGGTCGATGCGACGAATTCGGAGAGAATTTCAGCGTCCGTAAGGTCCGCGCCGATTACGTATTGGAGTCCGTTCTCCAGAATGAAGCGGTCGAACCAATCGGTAGTGATGACCAAAGTTCTCGGCACAGCCACCCTGACGTCCTCCCACTTCTCGTAAAAATCGTATTTGTGCAGGACGTGGTTAAGGAAGGCAAGGCCGCGGGCTTTTCCGCCGAGAGAACCGTCTCCTAGACGTGCAAAACGGATGGTGTCGTTGTAGGTTTCCCTGTCAAAACGGGCAATCACGCCCACACCCTGGCTTTTTCTGAAGTCGTGCACCATCTTGACGTTCGCTGCTTTCACCTTCTCCAGGTCGTCGCCCTCCCCTATGCTGATTTCCCTGAAATGGTTCGCAAGGGTGAAGAATCCTCGTGCATAGAGCCATCGCGAAATGTAGTTGCGGGAAGAAAGGCGGCGAAGAGCGCCGTCCGAGATGGTCCGCATAATTTCCTCGAAGTCGTGCAGGTCCTTTCCCCTCGCTGTCACCTCACCCGTGTCGGGGTCGGTCACTACGAAATCTCCGAAACCGAACTCACGGCCGATGTACTCGCTGAGCTCGTGAGTGAGGGTTTTGGAAGATTTGAGAATGAATCCCGCTCCAAGACTCTCCGCAGTCTGACGCATACTCTCCTGCGAAGACTGCATCAGGAACGGCATAGACGGGTCGTCTTCCCGCACAAGTCGGCAAAGGTCCACTCCCGCATCGATTTTCTCCGTTTCCGGACGGTCCGCCTTATGAATGACGAAACCGATGTCGGAAATGACTCCGAGAAGGTGGGACGAGTAGCGGCGATAGAGTTCCACAGCCTCGTCGTAACAAGTTGCAAGCAGGATTTTCGGCCGCGAGCGCTTGCGCTGAATCTGCTGGTCCTCGTTGAGAGTGTCGCGAATGGAGGCGCTGTTCTGCTGGAGAACGAGCTTGTACAGCAGCGGGAGGTAGGTGGAGTAGTAGCGGACAGAGTCCTCAATGAGGAGAATCGCCCGAGCGCCCATTCCGAGAATGTCGTTTTCGGCGTTCAGACGGTCCTCAAGAAGTTTGATGATGGCTATAATGACGTCGGTGTTGTTGTCCCAGCAGAAGACATAGTCTATGCAGGAGGTGTCCCTCTCCGCAATCTGGCGGTAAATCTCCTTTGAGAACGAGCACAGAAGCACCACAGGGGTCTGCGGAGCGATTTCTTTCACCTGTCGGGAGAAGGCGGAGACGTCTGTCTTGCCGAGGTTGTACATCGTGATTACAAGGTCGAAACTCCCCTCGCTCGAAAGCCTTTCGAGAGCCTCGGCTGTGGTTTCGGAGCGTTCAATGGCCGGGGGGTTACTCAGATTGAGTTCCGAGTATTCCCGCATAATCTTGTGTTCGATGTGACCGTCCTCCTCAAGGGAGAAGCTGTCGTAGCTGTTGCAGACAAGGAGAATCCGCCGGATCCTCCGCGACATCAATTCCGTCGTCATAAGAAAATTAAATCTTAATGTTCCACCTAAGGCAGAATGTTAGCGCAGAAATTCGCCATCCGGGACAATCTACACAAGGCCTTGATCTACCATAGCGTTGGCAACTTTGATGAAGCCGGCTATGTTTGCGCCCTTCACATAATTGACATATCCGTCAGCCTCGGTTCCATACTTGAGGCAGGCTGAGTGAATGTCGGACATAATCCTGTGAAGTTCCTCGTCAACCCTTTCGGCAGTCCAGGCGTAACGGATGGAGTTCTGGGTCATCTCAAGTCCTGAAGTTGCCACTCCGCCGGCGTTCGATGCCTTGCCCGGAGAGTAAAGAAGTCGTGCGCCCTGGAAAACTGCAATTGCCTCAGGGGTGGATGGCATATTCGCGCCCTCCACAACACAGAAGCAGCCTCCGGCGACAAGAGCCTCGGCATCGGCCTTGTCAATCTCGTTCTGGGTTGCGCAAGGAAGGGCGATGTCGCCTTTAACCCTCTTCCAAGGCCTCTCGCCAGGGTAATATGTAGCTGAAGGGTATTTCTCAGCATATTCACGGATTCTTCCGCGGCGGACATTCTTAAGGGTGAAGACATACTGCATCTTTTCCTCTGTGAGTCCATCCGGGTCGTAAACGAATCCGTCTGAGTCAGAAAGAGTTACCACTTTAGCCCCGAGCTTCATAGCTTTCTCGGCGGCGTACTGCGCCACATTTCCGGAGCCAGAAACGAGGACTGTCTTGCCCTCAAAGGTTTCGCCCCTGGTTGCGAGCATATCCTGAGCGAAGTAGCAGACGCCGTATCCGGTTGCCTGCGGACGAAGAAGGCTGCCTCCCCATCCGAGACCTTTGCCTGTGAGTGTGCCGGTGAATTCGTCACGAAGCCTCTTGTACTGTCCGAAGAGGTAGCCGACCTCACGGCCGCCCACTCCGATGTCGCCTGCAGGAACGTCAGTGTCCGGTCCTATATGTCTTTGAAGTTCAGTCATAAAGCTCTGGCAGAATCGCATCACTTCAGCGTCGGACTTGCCGCGCGGGCTGAAGTTGGAGCCGCCCTTCGCACCGCCCATAGGAAGGGTTGTGAGGGCATTTTTGAAAGTCTGCTCAAAA
Source organism: bacterium (assembly GCA_963652025.1). GTDB lineage: Bacteria > Bacteroidota > Bacteroidia > Bacteroidales > UBA932 > Cryptobacteroides. The sequence continues at coordinate 364 of CAVJRU010000038.1, read as the reverse complement.
GCGAGGAATTTCATAATGCTGAGGTTTACGCTGGAGTGGAATCGGATACCGCCTTTGTAGGGTCCGATGGCGCTGTTCATCTGCACTCTGTAGCCCTTGTTGATATGGATTTCACCTTTGTCGTCGGTCCAGGGAACTCTGAACATAATCACCCTTTCAGGCTCTACCATTCTCTCAAGAATCTTCTGGTCAAGCAGATGCGGATACTCAAAGAGGTAGGGAGCGACACTCTCGACCACTTCGCCGACAGCCTGATGAAACTCTTTTTCACCCGGGTTGCGCTCAATGAGCTCAGCCATAAACTTCTCGACATAGTCTTTTACGAACTTTTCCATAACGGTACTGATTTAATTAAAACACTCTA